>NZ_JBIATQ010000007.1:0-473794 GCF_042891955.1 Streptomyces sp. NPDC001843
ACGCCCGGTTACATTCCGAACCCGGAAGCTAAGCCTCACAGCGCCGATGGTACTGCAGGGGGGACCCTGTGGGAGAGTAGGACACCGCCGAACAAATATTGAGAGGGTTGGTCCCTGAACTTCGGTTCGGGGACCAACCCTTTTTTGGTGTCCGTCACTTGAAGTTAACGTTCCGCAACCAGCATCCTTGTCATGGGTACTGCTGCAATGCTCAGGGCCGCCGGCGTCGGAGTCGGTGACGAGGTCGTCGTACCGGCGTTCGGAAACGTCGAGGTCGCCGAGGCCGTGACCCTGGCGGGTGCGCTTCCGGTGTTCGCCGACATAGACCCGGCGACGTACTGCCTCGATCCCTCGGCCGTCGAGGCGTCCACAACTCCCCGCACCGCGGCGGTCGTTGTCGTCCATCGCTTCGGGCGACGGGCGGACGTGGCAAGGTTGCACACGGTCGGTCAGCGACATGGGCTGCTCGTGCTGGAGCAGGCTGAGTCCGAGGCGCCGTACGACGAAGTGGCCCAGCGCAGGGAGCGGGCCGCCTACCTCGACGCCAAGCTCAGGGGCGTACGCACGCCCGACGGCGGTGACGGGCACACCTACCAGCAGTACGTGGTGCGGGTCCCCGGCAACGGCCGGCCGGACCGGGACGCCTTCGCTCGGGCCATACGGGCCAAGGGCGTTGACTGCCGGCTTCCCGTGAAGACGCCCGTGCACCGGCTGCCGGAGTTCCGGCGGTGCGTGGCCCTGCCGGAGACCGAGCGGGCCTCGGACGAGACTCTCGCGCTGCCCGTGGACGCCTCGTTGACCAAGCGGGACATGCAGCGGATCGTGTCCGCCTGCAACGCTCTCGGAGGACTGCTTCAGCCTGCCTTCTGAGCGGGCCCTGAGCAGGCGGTGAGCGAGTTTGGGAACTCAGGTCTGTCCGGGGTATGATCTATTCCGTTGCCGCGAGGGAAACCTCGCAAGCGACAGGCCCCTATAGCTCAGTCGGCAGAGCGTCTCCATGGTAAGGAGAAGGTCAACGGTTCGATTCCGTTTGGGGGCTCCACAAAAGCACTCGAAAAACCCCGCCCTCTCGGGCGGGGTTTTTTCATGCCTACTCCGGGTGAATGCCCGGAACCCGCATCGCCAGGATGGCCATGTCGTCCGATGGCGCGTCGGACGCGAAGCGCTCCACCGCGCGCATGATCCGTGCGGCCACCGCACCCGCCGTGAGACCCGTGCACGTGGTGAGGACCTCGGCGAGGCCGTCGTCACCCAGCATGCGGGTGCCCTCGCGGCGTTCCGTCACGCCGTCGGTCACGCACAGCAGCACATCACCCGGATCCAGGGTGAACGTCTGCTCGTACAGCTCCAGTTCCTCGATGACGCCGAGGAGAGGCTGGGGCTCGGCCGCCGCCTCCACCGAGCCGTCCTGGCGCAGGCGCAATGGGAGCGGGTGGCCGGCGCACACCACCTTCAGCTCCGCGCTGCCGTCCTCCCGTGGCCGCAACTCGCCGTACAGCAACGTCAGGAAGCGGCTGCGGTCGCCCTCGTCGAGGATCGCCGAGTTCAGGCGCTCCAGGACCGCGGGACCGCTCAGCCCCTCCCGCGCCAGCAGGCGCAGCGCGTGCCGGGCCAGGCCGGTGACGGCCGCCGCGTTCGGTCCCGTACCGCAGACGTCGCCGATGGCGAAGCCGTACGTGTCGTCGTCGATCGGGAAGACGTCGTAGAAGTCGCCGCCGACCTCGTTGCCCTCGCCGGCCGCGCGGTAGATGACCTCGACCTCGACGCCTTCGATGTGCGGTTGTCCCGGCGGCAGGAGGCTGCGCTGGAGGGCCTGGCTGATGGCCGTGCGCTCCGAGTACAGGCGGGCGTTGTCCAGCGCCAGGGCTGCACGGCGGGACAGGTCCTCGGCGAGTTCCAGGATCTCCTGGCGGAAGTGCTCGTCGGTGGGCTTGCCCAGCGTGAGCATGCCGATGACGCGGTTGCGGGCGACCAGCGGCAGGACGACCGTCTCACCGCCGACCGCGGAGGCCGTGGCCAGCGTCGGGCCGATACCCGAGGACATGCGGTACGCGGAACCGCCGGTCAGGCCGAGGCTGCGCATGGAACTGCGCAGCGCCGCCTGGTGGGCCACCTCGCCGGGGGCCGACCAGACACGGGCGCCCGGCGTCGGCACCGGGTCGGGCGGGGAGATCTTCGACAGCAGGGACTTGATGCCGTCGATGAGTTCCTCGTCCTCGTGCAGCACATACGACAGGTACGGATCGGAGGCCTGGTCGGCGATGGTGTAGACGGCGCACCAGGTGGCCAGCGTGGGTACCGTCATCTGCGCCATCAGGGCGAGTGTCTGGTCGCGGTCGAGAGTGCCGGCGAGCAGGTCGGAGGCCTCCACAAGGAAGCTCAGGGAACCGCGGCGCAGCCGCTCCAGCTCGCCCAGGCGGGCCGACTCGACGGCCAGGGCGATCCGGTCGGCGGCGAACTGCAGCCGCAGCGCCTCCTCGTTGGAGTATCTGCCCGGCGCCTCCGCCGCGACGCCCAGGGAGCCGGTGAGGCGGCCCTCGACCTTCAGCGGGACCGTGACGACCGAGCGCATGCCCGTGTGGTTCAGGAGGGGCACGGCGCCGGGGACCGCCGTCAGGTCGTCGTGGACGGCCGGCATGCGGGCCGAGCCGTAGCGGCCCGGGCCCGCCTCCACGGGGACGCGGGCGAAGCGCTGGCGGGCGGAGGGCAGGCCGGTGGAGGCGCGCACCTCCAGCTCCGTCTCGTCGTCGGTGGCGAGCAGCAGGAAGGCCGCGTCGCCGTCGAGCATGTCGCGGGCGCGTTCCACAGTGCGCTGCAGGAGGCCGTCGAGGTCGTCAGGCGCGGGGGAGCCGATGAACACCTCGAAGGGGTCGGTGTTCTGGCCGTCGGCGGACGGGGCGGGGTCGGAGGAGGGCAGTCGGGATGGCGTCTGCAGGACGGCGCGCTCGTGGTCCCGTACCAGCAGGCAGACCGTGGAGGGTTCGCCGCCCGTGTCGCGGACCCGGAGATGGGAGGCGTACACCGGGGTCACCCGGCCGTCGGCGCAACGGATGCCGTAACTGCCCTCCCAGCGTGAGAGCTGGAGGGCCTCGGCGATGCCGGTGCCGGTGCCCGGGGTGTGCGGCCAGGCCGCGAAGTCGGTCAGCGGCCTGCCGGTGACCTGGCCGGCGGGGTGGCCGAAGAGTTCCTCGGCGTCCTCGTTCCAGGCCGAGATGGAGCCCTTGCGGTCGATCTGGACGACCGCGACGCGGACCCGGCCGTCGGCCAGCGGGAGCAGGTCCGCGGGCAGGGGAGGGCCGGCGGTACGGGTGCCGACCGGGCGTTCGGGCAGGTCGAGCTGGAACCAGACGTTCTTGTGCGTGGGCGTGTACTCCACGCCCCAGCGGGCGGCGAGGGCCGCGCACAGCTGGAGTCCGCGGCCGCCCTCCCGGTCGGGGCTGCCCATGGTGGCGGCCGGTCCCTGGAGGGGTACCTCGCGCTCCGGATAGCGGTCGGCGACCTCGATGCGCACACCGTCCTCGGTGCGCAGGCACAGCACGTCCGCGGCGGTACCGGCGTGCACCACCGCGTTGGTCACCAGTTCACTGGTGAGGACCACCGCGTCGTCAACGATGTCGGCGAAACCCCACCCCTGGAGGGTGTCGCGGACGAAGGACCGGGCGGTCGCGACCGATCGCCCGACGGGCTCGAAGCTGGCGGCCGCGCGCGCGGTGATCACAGAACTCCTCGACCTGTTGTCGACGTGCAGGGGTGCGGGACCGTCCGGCTCGCGGCGCTGATGCGGCATCCGCGTGCCCGTCGGCCGGGGGTCCGGGGGCTGTCCCCCAGGGATCAGTCCGGTGGTCATGGTCTGCGGTCGCCCCTCCGATGCCCGCTCGTTCTCGTGCCACCGCCCAGGCCGGACGAAACCGGCGCGGCTGGACAGCCGCATGCAAGGTTACTTACCTTCGCGGTCCGTGCGGATGCCGGTCGGCGGTGATTACGCCCCCAGAGTGTGCGGACGATGTGCGAAGCTGCCGAACTGTTATGGCCTGGTTCGGCCGGGGTGAAACACTGGGCAAGCTTCTGGTGAAGGTCCGGTCAGTCTGAGTGCGTTCCGTGCACGGAGGGCAGCAGCCCCTGGTGCGGGCTGATCTCGTCTGGCAGAAATACGCATCAGTAACCGCCATGCGGTACAGAAGCACCCGAGCACAGCAGTAACGGTCGATCCCTGCGGGAGGGACACAGTGGAGTCTGGCACAGCGACGCGGAGCACGAACACGCGCGCGAAGGGCGGACCGTCCCAGGGCAGGCGGCGGAGTGGGACCACTCAGGTGGACACCGCCGCCCTGGACCGGCTGCTGGTGGCTCTCGTGGCCATGCGGGACGGGAACTTCCGCAAGCGGCTCACGGTGTCCGGGGACGGCGTGATGTCCGAGATCGCGGCCGTGTTCAACGAGGTGGCCGACCGGAACATGCACCTGACGGGGGAGCTGTCCCGGGTGCGGCGCGTGGTGGGCCGTGAGGGGAAGCTCACCGAACGGCTGGAGGCGGGGGCCTGCGAGGGCTCCTGGGCGGTCGCCATCGACGCCTCGAACGCGCTGGTGGACGACCTCGTACGGCCTGTCTCCGAGGTGAGCCGGGTACTGACGGCGGTGGCCGAGGGTGACCTGTCGCCGCG
Source organism: Streptomyces sp. NPDC001843 (assembly GCF_042891955.1). Taxonomy (NCBI): domain Bacteria; kingdom Bacillati; phylum Actinomycetota; class Actinomycetes; order Kitasatosporales; family Streptomycetaceae; genus Streptomyces; species Streptomyces sp. NPDC001843. The sequence goes on from NZ_JBIATQ010000007.1 coordinate 4,661, forward strand.
GATGGAGCTCAGGACGCAGGCGCCGGAGGGCACCGGGCATCCGCTGCGGGGCGAGTTCCTGAAGGTCGGGCGGACGGTCAACAACCTGGTCGACCAGCTGTCGACGTTCACCGACGAGGTCACGCGGGTGGCCAGTGAGGTCGGTACCGAGGGCAAGCTGGGCGGTCAGGCCCGGGTCCGCGGTATGTCGGGTTCGTGGAAGGACCTGACGGAGTCCGTCAATACGATGGCGAACCGGCTCACCGCCCAGGTGCGCGACATCGCGCTGGTGACCACGGCGGTCGCGCGCGGTGACCTGTCCCGCAAGGTCACGGTGCACGTGGCCGGCGAGATGCTGGAGCTGAAGAACACCGTCAACACGATGGTGGAGCAGTTGTCCTCCTTCTCCTCCGAGGTGACCCGGGTCGCCCGTGAGGTGGGCACCGAGGGCATCCTGGGCGGTCAGGCGCAGGTGCCCGGGGTCGCCGGCGTGTGGAAGGAGCTCACCGACTCCGTCAACACCATGGCGGGCAGCCTCACCGCCCAGGTACGGGGGATCTCCCAGGTCACCACGGCCGTGGCCAACGGTGACCTGTCGCAGAAGGTGACCGTTCCGGCGCGCGGCGAGGTGGCGCAGCTGGCCGAGACGATCAACCAGATGACCGAGATGCTGCGGATCTTCGCCGATGAGGTCACCCGGGTGGCCAACGAGGTCGGGGCCGAGGGGCAGCTCGGCGGGCAGGCGAACGTGCCGGGCGCGGCGGGCACCTGGAAGGACCTGACGGACTCCGTCAACACCGTGTTCCGGAATCTCACCACGCAGGTGAGGGACATCGCCGCCGTGACGACGGCCGTGGCCAACGGTGACCTGTCGCAGAAGGTCACCGTCGACGTGGCCGGCGAGATGCTGGAGCTGAAGAACACCGTCAACGGGATGGTCGACCAGCTGTCGGCGTTCGGTGCCGAGGTCACGCGAGTGGCCCGGGAGATCGGCGTCGAGGGCGAGCTGGGCGGCCAGGCGCAGGTGCCGGGGGCGGCGGGTACGTGGAAGGACCTGACGGACTCCGTCAACACGGCGTTCCGCAACCTCACCGGTCAGGTCCGGAACATCGCCCAGGTGACGACGGCGGTGGCCAACGGCGACCTGTCGCAGAAGGTCACCGTGGACGTCTCCGGCGAGATGCTCAAGCTGAAGAACACCGTGAACACGATGGTGGACCAGCTCTCCAGCTTCGCCGACCAGGTGACGCGGATGGCGCGGGACGTGGGCACCGAGGGCCGTCTGGGCGGTCAGGCGCGGGTGGACGGCGTCTCGGGCACGTGGAAGGAGCTCACCGACTCCGTCAACTCCATGGCCGGGAACCTCACGTCGCAGGTGCGCAACATCGCCCAGGTGACGACTGCGGTGGCCCGGGGTGACCTGTCGCAGAAGATCGACGTCGACGCGCGCGGGGAGATCCTGGAGCTGAAGAACACCATCAACACGATGGTCGACCAGCTCTCTGCCTTTGCCGACCAGGTCACCAAGGTGGCGCGGGAGGTGGGTACCGACGGGCGTCTCGGTGGTCAGGCGCAGGTGCCCGGTGTGGCGGGTGTGTGGCGTGACCTGACGGACTCGGTGAACGGCATGGCCGGCAACCTCACGGCCCAGGTGCGCAACATCGCGCAGGTCGCGACCGCGGTGGCCCGGGGTGACCTGTCGCAGAAGATCACCGTGGACGCGCGCGGGGAGATCCTAGAGCTGAAGAACACGCTGAACACGATGGTGGACCAGCTGTCGTCGTTCGCCCAGGAGGTCACGCGCGTCGCCCGCGAGGTGGGTACCGAGGGCATGCTCGGCGGCCAGGCCGAGGTGCAGGGGGTCGCGGGCACCTGGAAGGACCTCACGCAGTCCGTGAACTTCATGGCGAACAACCTGACCATCCAGGTCCGCAACATCGCCGAGGTCACGACGGCGGTCGCCAAGGGCGACCTGTCGAAGAAGATCACCGTTGACGCCAAGGGCGAGATCCTCGAGCTGGTCACGACCGTCAACACCATGGTCGACCAGCTGTCCAGCTTCGCCGAGCAGGTGACCCGGGTGGCCCGTGAGGTGGGCACGGAGGGCATCCTCGGCGGTCAGGCGCACGTACCGGGCGTCACGGGCATCTGGAAGGACCTCAGCGACAACGTCAACCTGATGGCCAACAACCTGACCATGCAGGTGCGCAACATCTCCCAGGTGTCTGCGGCGGTCGCCAACGGCGATCTGACCCGGCAGGTCACGATCGAGGCGCGCGGCGAGGTCGCGCAGCTCGCCGACACCATCAACACGATGGTCAAGACGCTCAGCTCGTTCGCCGACCAGGTCACCAAGGTGGCCCGCGAGGTGGGCACGGACGGCATCCTCGGCGGTCAGGCGCGCGTGCCGGGTGTGGCCGGCACGTGGAAGGACCTGACCGAGTCCGTGAACGGGATGGCGTCCAACCTGACCGGCCAGGTCCGCAACATCGCCATGGTCACCACCGCCATCGCCAAGGGTGACCTGACGAAGAAGATCGACATCGACGCCCGCGGCGAGATCCTCGAGCTGAAGACGACGATCAACACCATGGTCGACCAGCTGTCCAGCTTCGCCGAGGAGGTCACCCGGGTGGCCCGCGAGGTGGGTACGGAGGGCCAGCTCGGCGGCCAGGCACGCGTGCGTGACGTCGACGGCACCTGGCGGGACCTGACGGAGTCCGTGAACGAGATGGCCGGGAACCTGACCCGGCAGGTGCGCGCCATCGCGCGCGTGGCGACCGCGGTGACTCGGGGCGACCTGAACCTGAAGATCGACGTCGACGCCTCCGGCGAGATCCAGGAGCTGCAGGACTACATCAACAAGATGATCGCCAACCTGCGCGACACCACCATCGCGAACAAGGAGCAGGACTGGCTGAAGGGCAACCTGGCCCGGATCTCCGCGCTGATGCAGGGCCGCCGGGACCTCGAGGACGTGGCCTCGCTGATCATGAGCGAGCTGACGCCGGTGGTCTCCGCGCAGCACGGGGCGTTCTTCCTGGCGATGCCGTTGGTGGACGGCAAGGACATGAGCGCCGAGAGTGAAGAGGCGTACGAGCTGCGGATGCTCGGGTCGTACGGCTATTCGATGGGCTCCATGCCGACGTCGTTCCGGCCGGGCGAGGCGCTCATCGGTACGGCGGCGGAGGAGAAGCGCACGATCCTCGTGGAGAACGCGCCCAGCGGCTACCTGAAGATCTCCTCCGGTCTCGGCGAGGCGCCGCCCGCCCAGGTGATCGTGCTCCCGGTGCTGTTCGAGGGCAAGGTGCTCGGCATCATCGAGCTGGCGTCCTTCACGCCGTTCACGCAGATCCAGAAGGACTTCCTCAACCAGATCGCCGAGATGATCGCGACCAGCGTCAACACCATCTCCGTCAACACCAAGACGGAGGTGCTGCTGCGGCAGTCGCAGGAGCTGACCGAGCAACTCCGGCTGCGGTCGGAGGAGCTGGAACAGCGTCAGAAGGCGCTGCAGGCCTCCAACGCCGAACTCGAGGAGAAGGCCGAACTGCTGGCCCAGCAGAACCGCGACATCGAGGTGAAGAACACCGAGATCGAGGAGGCGCGACAGGTCCTCGAGGAGCGCGCCGAGCAGCTCGCGGTGTCCATGCGCTACAAGAGCGAGTTCCTGGCCAACATGTCGCACGAGCTGCGTACGCCGCTGAACTCGCTGCTGATCCTGGCCAAGCTGCTCGCCGACAACGCCGAAGGCAACCTCTCCCCGAAGCAGGTGGAGTTCGCCGAGACCATCCACGGGGCCGGTTCCGACCTGCTCCAGCTGATCAACGACATCCTCGACCTGTCGAAGGTCGAGGCGGGCAAGATGGACGTCTCCCCGACGCGTATCGCGCTGGTCCAGCTCGTGGACTACGTGGAGGCCACCTTCCGGCCGCTGACCGCAGAGAAGGGCCTCGACCTGTCCGTGCGGGTCTCGCCGGAGCTGCCCGCCACCCTGCACACCGACGAGCAGCGGCTGCTCCAGGTGCTGCGGAACCTGCTGTCCAACGCGGTGAAGTTCACCGACTCCGGTTCGGTCGAGCTGGTGATCCGGCCGGCCGGCACGGACGTGCCGTTGGGCATCCGGGAGCAGTTGCTGGAGGCCGGGTCGCTGACCGACCCCGCCGGGCCGCTGATCGCGTTCTCCGTGACCGACACCGGCATCGGCATCGCGGCCAGCAAGATGCGGGTGATCTTCGAGGCGTTCAAGCAGGCGGACGGCACGACCAGCCGCAAGTACGGCGGTACGGGCCTCGGGCTGTCGATCTCGCGGGAGATCGCGCAGCTGCTCGGCGGTGAGATCCACGCACAGAGCGAACCGGGACGCGGGTCGACGTTCACGCTGTATCTGCCGCTGCACCCGAGCGAACTGCCGCCGCAGGGCTACCAGCAGTCCCTGCCCGCGCTGGAGGCGGGCGACCTGGTCGCCTCCCAGGCCCACTCCCTGGAGCTGTCCGCGGTGGAGGTCGAGACGCCGGCCGAGGTGAAGTCGTACCAGGAGACCCAGAACGGTGCCGCCGCGCTCTTCCGGCGCCGTCGCCGGGGCGCTCCGGCGACCGAGCAGCGCACCGAGCACTGGCCCGTCGCCGAGCAGCAGGAGGCCTCGCAGCCGGTGCACCGGCCGGTACGGTTCGGCGGTGAGAAGGTGCTGATCGTCGACGACGACATCCGGAACGTGTTCGCGCTCACCAGCGTCCTGGAGCAGCACGGGCTGTCCGTGCTGTACGCCGAGAACGGGCGGGAGGGCATCGAGGTCCTGGAGCAGCACGACGACGTGGCCGTGGTGCTCATGGACATCATGATGCCCGAGATGGACGGGTACGCGACCACCACGGCGATCCGGCGGATGCCCCAGTTCGCCGGGCTCCCGATCGTCGCGCTGACCGCCAAGGCGATGAAGGGCGACCGTGAGAAGGCGATCGAGTCGGGCGCGTCCGACTACGTGACGAAGCCGGTCGACCCCGACCACCTGCTGGCCGTGATGGAGCAGTGGATGCGCACGGAATGAGCGAGGAGCCGTCGCCGGATGGCCGAGACGGCGCGGTTCGGGTGAAAGTCGGGTGAAGGTGTCGGCAACCTTCGACGTAGATCGGGAGTTGGTGCCGCAGGGTGGCCACAAGGGTGTGGAAGTGCGGGAATCGGGGAACCTTCTGGTCTCCCGCCGCGTTTCTGCTACGTGCACAGTGACATCGCGGTGACAGGGTGTGGCGACAGGCGGGGTGCGGCTACCATGACCGGCACAAGGACGGGCGGCGAAAGGGAGTCGTCCCCTGGGGCGGCGCCCGGTGTACCGCCGGGGCGAGGAGGGCGGGCCATGGCGCAGAAGGCCAAGATCCTCCTGGTCGATGACCGGCCGGAGAATCTGCTGGCGCTGGAGGCCATCCTCTCTGCGCTCGATCAGACGCTGGTGCGGGCATCGTCCGGGGAGGAAGCGCTCAAAGCACTGCTCACGGACGATTTCGCGGTCATTCTGCTGGACGTCCAGATGCCAGGAATGGACGGTTTCGAAACCGCGGCGCACATCAAGCGGCGAGAGCGGACCCGGGACATCCCGATCATCTTCCTCACCGCCATCAACCACGGCCCGCACCACACCTTCCGGGGGTACGCGGCCGGCGCGGTGGACTACATCTCCAAGCCGTTCGATCCCTGGGTGCTGCGCGCGAAGGTCTCCGTTTTCGTCGAGCTGTACATGAAGAACTGCCAGCTCCGGGAGCAGGCGGCGCTGCTGCGGCTCCAGTTGGAGGGCGGCAACGGCAAGGGCGCCGTCGGCGGCGGCAAGGAGTCGGCCGGGCTCCTCGCCGAACTCTCCGCCCGGCTTGCGGCCGTCGAGGAGCAGGCCGAGGCCCTGTCCAAGCAGCTCGACGACGATTCGGCGGACGCGGCCGCGGTCGCCACCGCGGCGCATCTCGAACGGAAACTGACGGGGTTGCGCCGCGCACTCGACGCTCTCGAGCCGGGCACGGGCGGCGGCAGCGCCTCCATGCCGTCGCAGAACTGACCCTTGCGGCGGACGCGGTACCGGTGAGCGAGCGTCAGTTCCAGGTTGACCCGAGGACGACACGAACGGGTGAAGCTGTGGGCACACGTGTCCGCTGTCGTCTCCCCCGGTAATCTCACATCCATGGCCTCACGTCCCTCCGCAGCCAAGAAGCAGCCCGCCAGGAAGGCGGCTGTTCCGGCGAAGGCACCGGCGAAGAAGGCCGCCGCGAAGAAGGCCCCGGCCAAGAAGGCGCCCGCCAGGAAGGCCGCGGCTAAGAAGGCCGTGCCCGCGCCGAAGCCGGCCCCCAGCCCCACCGGGGGCGTCTACCGGCTGGTGCGCGCCCTCTGGCTCGGCCTGGCGCACGCCGTCGGCGCCGTCTTCCGCGGCATAGGGCAGGGCGCCAGGAACCTCGATCCGGCCCACCGCAAGGACGGCGTCGCGCTGCTGCTGCTCGCCATGGCGCTGATCGTCGCCGCCGGTACCTGGGCCGATCTGCGCGGCCCCGTCGGGGACCTCGTGGAGATCCTGGTGACCGGCGCCTTCGGCCGGCTCGACCTGCTGGTGCCGATACTGCTGGCGGTCATCGCCGTGCGGTTCATCCGGCACCCGGAGCAGCCGGAGGCCAACGGACGGATCGTCATCGGCTTGTCCGCGCTCGTCATCGGCGTGCTGGGTCAGGTCCACATCGCCTGCGGCTCTCCCGCGCGCAGCGCCGGCATGCAGGCCATACGGGACGCCGGCGGCCTCATCGGCTGGGGCGCGGCGACCCCGCTGACGTATGCCATGACCGATGTCCTGGCTGTTCCGCTGCTCGTGCTGCTCACGGTCTTCGGGCTGCTCGTCGTCACCGCCACCCCGGTCAACGCCATCCCGCAGCGGCTGCGCGCGCTCGGCGTACGCCTGGGCCTGCTGTCCGATCCGGCCGACGGCGAGTTCGACGAGTTCGACGAGTACACCGGCGACGACCAGCGGTACGACGACCAGTGGCGCGAGGCGCTGCCTGCGCGCCCCCGCGGGCGCCGGAGCGCCCCTCAGGGATACGACCCCGAAAGCGCCGAGCAGGAGGCCATCGCCAAGCGCCGGAGCCGCCCCAGGCGTTCCGCCGTGCCGCAGCCCGCCATGGACCGGCAGCTGGACGCCGTGGACATCGCGGCCGCCGCCGCGGCCGACCTCGACGGCGCCGTCCTGCACGGCATGCCGCCCTCCCGGATCGTCGCCGACCTCACCCAGGGCGTCAGCGTGGGCGACCGGGAGGGCGCGACGCCCACGCCCGTACCCGCCCCCACGCCGCCCTCGGAACCGGCCACGGCGCCCGTCCCGGGCCCCGCCGCACGCCCCAGGCAGGACAAGCGCGCCGACGGCGCGGTCCCCGACCTCACCAAGGCGGCCCCCGAGCAGCCCCGCGACCTGCCGGCGCGCGCCGAGCAGCTCCAGCTCTCCGGCGACATCACCTACGCGCTGCCGTCCCTCGACCTGCTCACCCGCGGCGGCCCCGGCAAGGCGCGCAGCGCCGCCAACGACGCGATCGTCGCCTCGCTCACCACCGTCTTCACCGAGTTCAAGGTCGACGCGGCCGTCACCGGCTTCACCCGCGGCCCCACGGTCACCCGCTACGAGGTGGAGCTCGGCCCCGCTGTGAAGGTCGAGCGGATCACCGCGCTGACGAAGAACATCGCGTACGCGGTCGCGAGCCCCGACGTGCGGATCATCAGCCCTATCCCCGGCAAGTCCGCGGTCGGCATCGAGATCCCCAACACCGACCGCGAGATGGTCAACCTCGGCGACGTGCTGCGGCTGGCGGAGTCCGCGGAGGACGACGACCCGATGCTGGTCGCCTTCGGCAAGGACGTCGAGGGCGGCTATGTGATGCACTCCCTGGCGAAGATGCCGCACATGCTGGTCGCCGGTGCCACCGGCTCCGGCAAGTCGTCCTGCATCAACTGCCTGATCACCTCGATCATGATGCGAGCGACCCCGGAGGACGTCCGGATGATCCTCGTCGACCCCAAACGCGTCGAGCTGACCGCCTACGAGGGCATCCCGCACCTGATCACGCCGATCATCACCAACCCCAAGCGGGCCGCCGAGGCTCTGCAGTGGGTCGTACGCGAGATGGACCTGCGCTACGACGACCTGGCGGCTTACGGCTACCGGCACATCGACGACTTCAACCGCGCGGTGCGCGAGGGGAAGGCCAAGCCGCCGGAGGGCAGCGAGCGGGAGCTTCAGCCGTACCCGTACCTGCTGGTGATCGTCGACGAGCTGGCCGACCTGATGATGGTCGCGCCGCGCGACGTCGAGGACGCGATCGTGCGGATCACGCAGCTCGCGCGCGCCGCCGGCATCCATCTGGTGCTCGCCACGCAGCGCCCGTCGGTCGACGTCGTCACAGGTCTCATCAAGGCGAACGTGCCTTCGCGGCTCGCCTTCGCCACCTCCTCGCTCGCCGACTCACGGGTCATCCTCGACCAGCCGGGTGCCGAGAAGCTGATCGGCAAGGGCGACGGCCTGTTCCTGCCCATGGGGGCGAACAAGCCGACCCGTATGCAGGGCGCCTTCGTCACCGAGGCCGAGGTCGCCGCCGTCGTACAGCACTGCAAGGACCAGATGGCGCCCGTCTTCCGGGACGACGTCACGGTGGGCACCAAACAGAAGAAGGAGATCGACGAGGACATCGGCGACGATCTCGACCTGCTGTGCCAGGCGGCCGAACTGGTCGTCTCCACGCAGTTCGGCTCGACCTCCATGCTCCAGCGCAAGCTGCGCGTCGGCTTCGCCAAGGCCGGCCGGCTGATGGACCTCATGGAGTCCAGGAACATCGTCGGGCCGAGCGAGGGTTCCAAGGCGCGTGACGTTCTGGTGAAACCCGATGAGCTGGACGGTGTGCTCGCGGTGATACGCGGCGAGTCTGAGGGGTAGGGATTCCTCCTACAAAGGAACGCGGGCTGTCCGGCGGCCGGGAAAGTGACCGGACGGCTGCACCGCCGTGATCCAGCCGTTAGAGACCGGCGGGCAACCGTTTCCCTTTGTCGCACGTCAAGTTGAGCGAGAGGACAGGTGGGGGCTCCAGACTGGGGTCCGCGTCTGGCCCGTCATCGGTATGTCGGGCCATACCGATGGCGTAAAAGGCCCTACTGCCCGGTTGCCCCACCCTTTCTGACCCGCCCTAGACTGAATCTCCAGCACAGGTGGCTAAACGCTCGAAAGGCGCCCCCGTGTCCATCGGCAACTCCCCTGAAGACGAGCGTCCGTTCTCCGACGTCTCCGAGGAAGCCCACACCTCCATCGGCCGCGCACTGCGGCAGGCGCGCGTCGCCGCCGGGCTCAGCGTCGACGACGTCAGCAGCGCCACCAGGGTCCGCATCGCCATCGTGCACGCCATCGAGGCGGACGACTTCACCCCCTGCGGCGGCGACGTGTACGCGCGCGGGCACATCCGTACCCTGGCCAGGGCCGTTCGCCTCGATCCCGCACCGCTGCTGGCCCGGTTCGACGCCGAGCACGGCGGGCGCCCCGCCCCGACCCCGGCCGCCCCGCTGTTCGAGGCGGAACGTATCCGCCCCGAGCGGCGCGGACCGAACTGGACCGCGGCCATGGTCGCCGCGATCGTCGTGGTGATCGGCTTCGTCGGGTTCACGGCGTTCAGGGGCGGCGACTCCAACGACGCCAAGGACCAGGTCGCCGACGGCGCCACGCCTGCCCCCAGCAAGGCAGAATCGCCCACGCCCAAGAAGGACACTCACGCCGGCCAGAAGCCAGAGCCGTCCGACAGCGCGATCGCGGCGGCCCCCCAGGACAAGGTGACCGTCCAGGTCAGCGCCGTGGACGGACGCAGCTGGATCTCGGCCAAGGACCACAACGGCCGCATGCTCTTCGACGGGCTCCTGAAGAAGGGCGAGTCCAAGACCTTCCAGGACAGCTCCAAGGTCAACCTCATTCTGGGTGACGCCGGCGCCATCCAGCTCTACGTCAACGGCAAGAAGATCGAGGACGACTTCCAGCCCGGCGCGGTGGAGCGGCTTACGTACACCAAGGGCGACCCCGAGGTCGGGTAGTCACCGACAGGGCGCGAACGGCCCGAAGAGGAGTCTGAGCACGGGGTTGGCCGGGATCGGCCAACCCCGTCGACGTGGGGTGTCAGCGGGACGAAGTACTCTTGAGCCCATGCCTGAACGCCGTACCGTCGCACTAGTCACTCTCGGCTGCGCCCGTAACGAGGTGGACTCGGAGGAGCTCGCAGGCCGTTTGGAGGCGGACGGCTGGCAGCTCGTCGAGGACGCCGCGGACGCCGATGTCGCCGTGGTCAACACCTGTGGCTTCGTCGAGGCCGCCAAGAAGGACTCCGTCGACGCCCTCCTGGAGGCCAACGACCTCAAGGACCACGGCAGAACCCAGGCCGTCGTGGCGGTGGGCTGCATGGCCGAGCGGTACGGCAAGGAGCTCGCCGAGGCCCTCCCCGAGGCCGACGGCGTACTCGGCTTCGACGACTACGCGGACATCTCCGGCCGCCTGCAGACCATTCTGTCCGGCGGCATCCACGCCGCCCACACCCCGCGCGACCGCCGCAAGCTGCTGCCGATCAGCCCGGCCGAGCGGCAGTCGGCGACCGACGTGGCCCTGCCCGGGCACGGCGCCCCCGCCGACCTGCCGGAGGGCCTGGCCCCTCAGTCGGGCCCCCGCGCGCCCCTGCGCCGCCGTCTGGACGGCTCCCCGGTCGCCTCGGTGAAGCTCGCCTCCGGCTGCGACCGGCGCTGCTCCTTCTGCGCCATCCCGTCCTTCCGCGGCTCCTTCGTCTCCCGGCGTCCGAGCGACGTGCTGAACGAGACACGGTGGCTGGCCGAGCAGGGCGTCAAGGAGATCATGCTGGTCTCCGAGAACAACACCTCCTACGGCAAGGACCTGGGCGACATCCGCCTGCTGGAGTCTCTCCTGCCCGAGCTGGCGGACGTCGACGGAATCGAACGGGTGCGCGTCAGCTACCTGCAGCCGGCCGAGATGCGCCCGGGCCTGATCGACGTGCTGACCTCCACACCCAAGGTCGCCCCCTACTTCGACCTGTCCTTCCAGCACTCCGCGCCCGCCGTACTGCGCGCGATGCGGCGCTTCGGTGACACCGACCGCTTCCTGGAGCTGCTCGACACCATCCGCAGCAAGGCCCCCGAGGCCGGTGTGCGCTCGAACTTCATCGTGGGCTTCCCCGGAGAGTCCGAGGCGGACCTGGCCGAGCTGGAGCGGTTCCTGAACGGCGCGCGGCTGGACGCCATCGGCGTCTTCGGCTACTCCGACGAGGAGGGCACGGAGGCGGCCGGCTACGAGCACAAGCTCGACGAGGACGTCGTCGTCGAGCGGCTGGCGCACATCTCCCGGCTGGCCGAGGAACTGGTCTCGCAGCGGGCCGAGGAGCGCGTCGGCGAGACGGTGCGGGTCCTCGTGGAGTCCGTGGACGAGGAGGAGGGCGTGTACGGGCGTGCGGCACACCAGGCTCCGGAGACGGACGGCCAGGTGCTGCTCACGACCGGCGCGGGTCTGACGGTCGGCCGTATGGTCGAGGCGAAGGTGGTCGGTACGGAAGGTGTCGACCTGGTGGCCGAGCCGCTGGACGGCTCGCTCGCGTGTACCGAGGAGGCGGGGAGATGACCGGAGTCCCGGCGTCCGCCGCGGGCGGCTCCTCCGGCGCGCAGGGCGCCGCGGGCTCCGCCGGCACTCCCGGTGCGGCGGCCGGCCCGGGCTCCGGTACGGCCGCTTCCGGCAGCGCCGGCGGTGCGCAGGGCGGGGCCAAGTCGGCCCGGGGCGGGAAGCTGGCGGCCGCGGCCGTCAACCAGGCGAGCGTCTGGAACGTCGCCAATCTGCTGACGATGCTCCGGTTGCTGCTGGTGCCCGGCTTCGTGGCCCTGATGCTGGCCGACGGGGGGTACGACCCCGCTTGGCGCTCGCTGGCCTGGGCGGCCTTCGCCATCGCCATGATCACCGACCTGTTCGACGGTCACCTGGCGCGCACGTACAACCTCGTCACCGACTTCGGGAAGATCGCCGACCCCATCGCCGACAAGGCCATCATGGGGGCGGCGCTGATCTGTCTCTCGGGGCTGGGTGATCTGCCGTGGTGGGTGACGGCGGTCATCCTCGGCCGGGAACTCGGGATCACGCTGCTGCGTTTTCTGGTCATACGCTACGGCGTCATTCCGGCGAGCCGGGGCGGCAAGCTGAAGACCCTCACCCAGGGCGTGGCCGTGGGCATGTACGTGCTGGCGCTGACGGGGTGGCTGGCGACCATGAGGTTCTGGGTGATGGCCGTGGCGGTCGTTCTGACCGTTGTGACCGGTCTCGATTATGTGAGACAGGCCATTGTGCTGCGTCGGCGGGGAATCGCCGAGCGACGGGCGGCGTTGGAGGAGTCGGAAGCGTGAGTTCCCCGGCCCCTGAAGTGGTGCGACTACTGACGGTGAAGGGCGAGACGGTCGCCGTCGCCGAGTCGCTCACCGGTGGCCTGGTCGCGGCGGAGATCACGACCGTCCCCGGGGCGTCCAAGGTGTTCCGCGGTTCGATCACCGCCTACGCGACCGATCTGAAGCACCGGCTGCTGGGTGTCGACGCCACTCTGCTGGCCCAGCGAGGGGCAGTGGACGCGCAGGTCGCGGCCCAGATGGCGGCCGGAGTACGGAAGGCCCTGGGCGCCGACTGGGGGCTGGCGACGACCGGAGTCGCCGGCCCGGACCCGCAGGACGGGCAGCCCGTCGGTACGGTCTTCGTGGCCGTGGAGGGTCCGTTCGGCACCGGTTCCGGTTCTGCCGGTGGCGGAAAAGTCGCGGCTCTGAGGTTGAACGGCAACCGTGCGGAAATCCGTATGGAGAGTGTACGGAGCGTACTCGCACTGCTCCTGGAGCGGCTTGCGAGCGAACACAGTGGGAATGAGCGGGCACAGGATACGGAACGGAACGGGGGGTTTTGATGTTTGCAGCCCTGAGTGAACACGACATCGCTCCCCGCACGGCCGCGGCGCGAGGCGGTACGGTGGGGCGAGAAGGATGCGGCTACGCGGTCCGAGGAGGGAGCCACCGATGATTCTGCTCCGTCGCCTGCTGGGTGACGTGCTGCGTCGGCAGCGCCAGCGCCAGGGCCGTACTCTGCGCGAAGTCTCCTCGTCCGCCCGAGTCTCGCTCGGCTATCTCTCCGAGGTGGAGCGGGGGCAGAAGGAGGCTTCCTCCGAACTGCTCTCCGCCATCTGCGACGCGCTGGACGTACGGATGTCCGAGCTCATGCGGGAAGTGAGCGACGAGCTCGCCCTCGCCGAGCTTGCCCGGTCTGCCGCGGCCACCGAGCCCGTGCCCACGCCGGTTCGTCCGATGCTGGGTTCCGTGTCGGTGACCGGTGTGCCACCGGAACGGGTGACGATCAAGGCGCCCGCCGAGGCGGTGGATGTCGTCGCCGCCTGACGCGACACGTGCGAGGCCCCGGCCGGGGCTGTCTCCGGGCTGACCCGGAGGGCCCGGCCGGGGTCTTCGTGCGCCTGACTCCGTTTGCCGGTACCCGCCGACGCGGTCATCGTGGAGAGACGTGACGGGGGCGAGGCATCGGAGGGTGCGCATGTCCGTCGTGAAGAGCCCGCTGTCCGACGCGGACCTGAAGACCGTGGCGGAGGCGTTGCAGGGCGCACTCGTGGACCTGGTGGACCTGGCGCTGGTCGCCAAGCAGATCCACTGGAACATCGTCGGTCCCCGGTTCCGTTCCGTCCATCTGCAGCTCGACGAGGTCGTCGACTCGGCGCGGACCCACTCCGACACCGTGGCGGAACGGGCGTCGACGCTGGGCGTCCCGCCCGACGGGCGCGCGGCGACCGTGGCCGCCGGCAGCGGCATCGAGGCGGCGCCCTCGGGCTGGGTCAAGGACGCGGACGCGGTGCGGACGCTCGTGGACGCGCTCGGCGCGGTGATCACGCGCATGCGGGGCCGGGTGGCGGCGACCGGGGACCCGGATCCGGTGTCCCAGGACATCTTCATCGTCATCACCGCGGACCTCGAGAAACACCACTGGATGTTCCAGGCCGAGAACGCGTAGCGGTCACCCCGACGGAGGCGGCCATGGTGGGGTGGACAATGCGCCGGGGGTTCGTCCTGGGGGCCGGGGCGGTGTGGTGGTGGGCCGTGGTGCGGCTCGCCCTGGGCGGCGGTGGCGTGGTCGAGGGGGCGATCGCCACCGGGGGATGGGGGCTGAGTCTGCTGCCGGTGCACTGCGTGCCGAAGCGGCGGGCGGCCGCAGGCGTGGGGGGCGGTCGGCGGGTGGCCGTCCGGCGCGTGGGACACCTCACCAGGGCATCGCGACGCCGCCGTTCGGACGCAGGATCTGGCCCGTCGTGAAGGACGAGGCGTCGGACGCCAGGTGCAGCACGGCGTGGGCGATGTCATCGGCCTCGCCGACCCGGCCGAGCGGGGACATCCGGGCCATCAGGGCCTCGGTGCGCGCCTGTGCCTCGTGGTCGTGGCGGTCCGTCATGGGCGTGCGGATCCAGCCCGGGGCGACCGCGTTGACGCGGATGCCGTGCCGGCCGATCTCGGACGCCAGCGTCTTGGTCAGCTGGACCACGGCCGCCTTCGCCACGCCGTAGCAGAGCAACCCCGGCCCGCCGGTGTCGATCGCGCCCGAGGCCATGGTGATGATGCTGCCCCGGATGCGCCGGGCGAGCATCAGCCGGGCCGCCTCCTGGCAGGCGTAGAGCACACCCTTGAAGTTGACGTCCAGCACCCGGTCGAGGTCCTCGTCCCGGGTCTCGAGGACCGGGCTGCTGTGCATGACGCCGGCGATGGCCGCCATCACGTCCAGCCGCTCGCAGGAGCGGACCGCCTCCCCGAGCCGGGCGCGATCGGTGACGTCGACGACGTGGGTGCGAGCGGTCCCACCGCGGTCCTTGGCCAGGGCCGCCGTCTCGTGCAGGCCCTGCGCGTCCCGGTCGGCGCAGTGCACCGTCGCCCCCGCCTCGGCGAGCAGGACGGCCGAGGCCCGGCCGATGCCACTGGCGGCGCCGGTGACGAATGCGGTACGTCCGGTGAGGTCGTACGCCTTGATGGGCATGCGTCGACGGTACGAGCGTTTCTGACGGGTCGTCAATCGGCTGTGCGGCGATAGCGGTCCCGCCACTTCTGCGGCGCTCCGGGCGCGGGGGCCGGGCCCCGCTGGCAGGTGGGGCACCAGTAGGTGGGGCGTTCCTGGGAGCCGTCGCCCTGGTCGGCCACACGGACCGGTGTGCGGCAGCGCAGACAGGGACGGGGGGCTCGGCCGTACACGAACAGGTCGTACCGGCGGAGGTCCGTGGTCTGCCGGACCGGACGGTCGCGGTTCGTCTCAAGGAGCTTCTTGGCGAGGACGGGCAGCCGGGCCGCACGGTCCTCGGGGAGCGCCCCGACGGGCAGCCACGGGGTGACGCCCAGCAGAAAGCAGAGCTCGCTCTTGTAGACGTTGCCGATGCCGGCGAGATTGCGCTGGTCGAGCAGGGCCTCGCCCAGCGGCCGGGCGGGGTCGGTGAGCAGGTTGGCCAGGGCGCGTTCGCCGTCCCAGTCCGGGCCGAGCAGATCGGGGCCGAGGTGGCCGACGACGCGCTCCTCCTCCGAGGTGCGCAGGAACTCCAGGACCGGGAGACGGTAGCCGACTGCCGCGTGATCGGCGGTGCCCAGGACGGCCCGGATCTGGTGCGCGGGGCCGCCCCGCCAGCGCTCGTCCGTGCCGTACACCTTCCAGGCGCCCTCCATGCGCAGGTGCGTGTGGAGCGTCAGGCCGCCCTCGATCCGGGTGAGCAGATGCTTGCCTCGCGGGACGGTGCTCAGGACGGTCCGGCCGACGAGATCGACCGTGGCGTACTTCGGCACCCGGAAGTCGCTGCGGGTCAGCACCTTGCCCGCCAGCGCGCCGTGCAGCCGCTTCGCGGCCTGCCAGACCGTGTCACCTTCGGGCATGCGTCAAGGGTGCCACGGTGGGGTGACGTGCGGCGGAGTGCGCGGTTGCCGTGCGGATCACGCTCTGAGCCTCAGGCCGCGCGGTGTGGCGATGAATCCGGCCCCTTCCAGGAGCGCGCCTATGGAGGAGGTGAGGGCCGAGGCGCCGTTGACGCGCTCCACCGTGACCGTGCCGAGGGTGCCCGCGCGGGCGGCCGCCGCCAGGGCGTCCGCGGCCGCGCGCAGGCGTGGGTCGTCGGCCGCCTCCGTGTCCGGTGCGCACGGCCAGGCCAGCAACGTCTTGCCGCCGCGCTCCATGTACAGCGTCAGCTCACCGTCGACGAGCACCACCAGGGAGCCCGCCTTGCGGCCCGGCTTGTGCCCCGCTCCGGCCGGCGGCTCGGGCCAGGACAGGGCCGCGCCGTAGGCGTTCGCCGGATCGGCGGCGGCCAGGACGACCGCGCGGGAGTCGGGGGCGGGAGCGGTACGGGCACGGGGCGTGCCGTAGCCGTACGGGGAGGCGGAAGGTACGGCAGGGCCGCCGCGGGGGCCTCCGTAGCCGGGCGAGGAGAAGTCGGCGGCGATGTCCCGGGGGGAGACGTAGTCACCGGGTGCGGTGCGGTGATCGGCCGGCCAGTCGAAGTCGTCGGTGAAGCCGGCTGTGCCGTGCTCGCTCTCGCCCTGGTCGAACGGGTTCGGGGACGTCTGGTCGGCCGCTCCGAAGTCCGCCGAGGGCAGGGTGTCACCGCGGTCGCGCGCGTTGGACACCGCTCGCAGACGGTCCACCGCTCCGTCCATCGCGAACTGCGCGGCGCCGAGTCCCTCCACCACGTAGCCGCGCCGTGCCTGACCGCTCTCCTCGAAGGCGGACAGGATCCGGTACACGGCCGAGAAGCCGCCCTCGACGCCCTCCGCGGCGACCGCGCCCCGGGTGACCACGCCGTGCCGGTCGAGGAGGGCGCGGGCCAGGGCGTGGGCGCGCACGGTCTGGTCAGGCTCCCGCTCGGGGAGCAGCGACCAGCGGCCCGCGACGGTCGGCGGCCCGCTGCGGGAAGCGGGGCGGGCGGCGGCCGTCAGCGAGCCGTAGCGCCCGCGCGGGACGGCACGCTTCGCCCGGTGCGCGGTCGCGCCCGCGGTACGGCCGGAGCCCAGCAGTGAGCGCATCGGGGCGAGAGTGTCGTTGGTGAGCCGCCCGGACCACGCCAGGTCCCAGACCGCGTCGGCCAGTTGCGGGTCGGTGACCTCGGGGTGGGTGGTGGCGCGGACCTGGTCGGCGATCTGACGGAAGAACAGGCCGTAGCCCCCCGACAAGGCGTCCAGCACGGACTGGTGCAGGGCGGTCAGCTCCAACGGGTGGGGTGGCGGCAGCAGCAGCGGGGCCGCGTCGGCCAGGTACAGGGACACCCAGCCGTCCTTGCCGGGCAGCGCGCCCGCGCCCGCCCACACCACCTCGCCGGCGGCGGTCAGCTCGTCGAGCATCGACGGGGTGTAGTTCGCCACGCGGGACGGCAGGACCAGTTTCTCCAGGGCGGAGGCCGGTACGGACGCGCCCTGCAACTGCTCCACGGCGCGCACCAGTCCGTCGACGCCACGCAGGCCATGGCCCTTGCCGATGTGCTGCCACTGCGGCAGGAACTGCGCCAGCGCGGCCGGCGGGACCGGCTCCAGTTCGTGCCGCAGGGCGGCCAGGGACCGGCGGCGCAGACGGCGCAGCACGGCAGCGTCGCACCACTCCTGGCCGATGCCCGCGGGATGGAACTCGCCCTGGACGACACGGCCGTTCCCGGCCAGGCGCTGCAGCGCGCCCTCCGTGACCGCCACGCCCAGACCGAAGCGGGCCGCCGCCGTGGCCGACGTGAACGGACCGTGGGTGCGGGCGTAGCGGGCCAGCAGATCGCCGAGGGGGTCCTTGACCGGTTCGGTGAAGGCCTCGGGGACGCCGACCGGCAGCGCCGTGCCGAGGGCGTCGCGCAAGCGGCCCGCGTCCTCGATCGCAGCCCAGTGGTCGGCGCCGGCGACGCGGACCCGGATGGCCCGGCGGGCACCGGCCAGCTCCCGTGCCCAGTGCGGCTCGGCGCCCCGCTCGGCCAACTCGGCGTCGGTGAGCGGCCCGAGCACCCTCAGTATGTCCGCGACGCCTTCCACGTCCTTGACGCGGCGGTCCTCGGTGAGCCACTGCAGCTCCCGCTCCAGCTCGGTCAGCACCTCCGCGTCGAGCAGCTCGCGCAGCTCCGCCTGGCCCAGCAGCTCGGCCAGCAGCCGCGAGTCCAGCGACAGCGCGGCGGCGCGGCGCTCGGCGAGGGGCGAGTCGCCCTCGTACAGGAACTGGGCGACGTACCCGAAGAGGAGGGAGCGGGCGAAGGGGGACGGTTCCGGTGTGGTGACCTCGACCAGGCGGACCCTGCGGGACTCGATGTCACCCATCAGCTCGACGAGTCCGGGGACGTCGAAGACGTCCTGGAGGCACTCGCGGACCGCCTCCAGGACGATCGGGAACGAGCCGAACTCACTGGCGACCTGCAGCAGCTGTGCGGCGCGCTGACGCTGCTGCCACAGGGGCGTGCGCTTTCCGGGGTTGCGGCGGGGCAGCAGCAGGGCGCGGGCGGCGCACTCGCGGAAGCGGGACGCGAACAGCGCCGAGCCGCCGACCTGGTCGGTGACGATCTGGTCGACCTCGCCCTTGTCGAAGGCCACGTCCGCCGCGCCCACGGGGGCCTGCTCGGCGTCGTACTCCGTGCCCGGGGAGGCGCCGGTCTTCGCCGGCTCCTGGTCGAGCAGGTCCAGGCCCATGAGGTCGGCGTCCGGCAGGCGCAGCACGATGCCGTCGTCGGCGTGCATGACCTGGGCGTCCATGCCGTACCGCTCGGACAGGCGGGCGCCGAGCGCCAGTGCCCAGGGTGCGTGCACCTGGGCGCCGAAGGGGGAGTGGACGACCACGCGCCAGTCGCCGAGCTCGTCGCGGAAGCGCTCCACGACGATCGTGCGGTCGTCCGGGACGTGACCGCAGGCCTCACGCTGCTCGTCCAGGTACGACAGGACGTTGTCCGCCGCCCATGCGTCGAGGCCGGCCGAAAGGAGCCGGAGCCGCGCGTCGTCCTTCGGCAGCGTGCCGACCTCGCGCAGGAACGCGCCCACCGCGCGGCCCAGTTCCAGCGGGCGGCCCAGCTGGTCGCCCTTCCAGAAGGGCAGCCTGCCGGGCACGCCCGGCGCGGGGGAGACAAGGACGCGGTCGCGTGTGATGTCCTCGATGCGCCAGGAGCTCGTGCCGAGCGTGAAGACGTCGCCGACCCGGGACTCGTAGACCATCTCCTCGTCGAGTTCACCGACCCGGCCGCCGCCCTTCTTGGGGTCGGCCCCGGCGAGGAAGACGCCGAAGAGCCCGCGGTCGGGGATCGTGCCTCCGGAGGTGACGGCGAGGCGCTGGGCGCCCGGCCGGCCGGTGACCGTGCCCGTCACCCGGTCCCACACCACGCGCGGGCGCAGTTCGGCGAAGGCGTCGGAGGGGTAGCGGCCCGCGAGCATGTCCAGGACGGCCGTGAACGCCGACTCGGGGAGCGATGCGAAGGGGGCGGCGCGGCGGACCATGGCCAGCAGGTCGTCGAACTGCCAGCTGTCCAGCGCCGTCATAGCGACCAGTTGCTGCGCGAGGACGTCCAGGGGGTTGGCGGGCACCCTCAGGGACTCGATGGACCCGGAGCGCATCCGCTCGGTCACCACGGCGGCCTGGACCAGGTCGCCACGGTACTTGGGGAAGACGACGCCGGTGGAGACCGCGCCCACCTGGTGTCCCGCGCGGCCGACGCGCTGGAGGCCGGAGGCCACCGAGGGCGGGGACTCGACCTGGACGACGAGATCGACGGCGCCCATGTCGATGCCCAGCTCCAGACTGGAGGTGGCGACCACGGCCGGGAGCCGGCCGGCCTTGAGGTCCTCCTCGACGAGGGCCCGCTGTTCCTTGGACACCGAGCCGTGGTGGGCACGCGCGATGACCGGGGGTGCGCCGTGGGCCGCGCCGGAGCCGCCCATGAGCTCGGCCGGCGAGTGGTGCTCGTCCAACGGCTCACCGGTCGCCCGCTCGTACGCGATCTCGTTGAGCCGGTTGCACAGGCGCTCCGCGAGCCGGCGGGAGTTGGCGAACACGATCGTGGAGCGGTGGGCCTGCACCAGGTCGGTGATTCGCTCCTCGACGTGCGGCCAGATGGACGGCCGCTCCGCGCCCTCGCTGCCGTCGGCGACCGGGGAGCCGCCCAGCTCGCCCAGGTCCTCGACCGGGACGACGACGGAGAGGTCGAACTCCTTGCCGGACTCCGGCTGGACGATCTCCACCTTGCGGCGGGGCGAGAGATAGCGGGCCACCTCGTCCACCGGGCGGACTGTCGCGGACAGGCCGATGCGGCGGGCAGGCCTTGGCAACAGCTCGTCCAGACGCTCCAGGGAGAGCGCGAGATGCGCGCCGCGCTTGGTGCCCGCGACCGCGTGCACCTCGTCCAGGATCACCGTCTCCACGCCGGTCAGCGCGTCCCGCGTGGCCGACGTCAGCATCAGGAACAGGGACTCCGGGGTGGTGATCAGGATGTCCGGCGGACGCGTGGACAGGGCGCGGCGCTCGGCGGCCGGGGTGTCGCCGGAGCGGATGCCGACCTTGACCTCGGGCTCGGGCAGGCCCAGACGCACCGATTCCTGGCGGATACCGGTCAGGGGGCTGCGCAGGTTGCGCTCCACGTCGACCGCGAGGGCCTTCAGCGGAGACACGTACAACACGCGGCAGCGCTTCCTGGGGTCGGCCGGGGGAGGCGTCGAAGCGAGCTGGTCAAGGGCGGCGAGGAACGCGGCCAGTGTCTTGCCGGAGCCCGTCGGCGCGACCACCAGCACGTCCGAGCCCTCCCCGATGGCCTGCCACGCCCCCGCCTGGGCCGCGGTGGGCGCGGAGAAGGCCCCCGTGAACCAGCCGCGGGTCGCGGGGGAGAAGCCGTCGAGGGCCCGATGTGCGGAGCTGACCATGCGTCCATCCTGCACCCCGCCTCTGACAATCGCCCTGACCTGGGCGGATACCCCGGCATCGGCCCCGCCCGGCGGTACCCGCCCGAGGCACGGAGGCATGCCGGAGAATGGGTGGATGGCGGGATCGGAAGAGCTGGCGCGGCACTGGCGGTATCCGGAGCTGCCCGGAGTCGATCTGCTGTGGGCGCGCTACATCCGCAAGAACTTCGTACGGCACACCCACGAGAACTTCGTGATCGCGGCCATCGCCGACGGCGTCGAGGTCTTCCATCACCGCGGTGCCGACCAGTACGCCGGCGCCGGGGCGCTCGCCCTGGTCAATCCGGACACGCCGCACACGGGGCGGGCGGGCGTCCCGGAGGGGTGGCGCTACGGGGCGGTCTACCCGGCACCCGAAGTGGTCGCGGGGATCGCTGCCGAGACGACGGCGATCCGGGGCACACCCGGTTTCGTCAGCCCGGTGCTGGACGATCCGTACACCGTTCGCCTGGTGCACCAGGTGCTGCGCGCGGCCGAGGAGGGCAACGCGCTGGCCGCCGACACACTGCTGCGGGTCGCGGTGACGCGGCTGCTGCGGTTGAACGGCGGGCCGGTGCCACGCCGCGAGGTGCGGACGGCGGGGTCCCGGATCGCGGCACGCGCGCGTGCCGTGCTGGAGGAGCGGATGGCCGATCCGCCGACCCTGGAGCGGCTGGCCACCGAGCTAAGCACCAGCCCCTTCGCCCTCCTACGGGCGTTCCGCGATGTCTACGGCATGCCGCCGCACGCCTGGCTGACCGACGCCCGGGTGCGCCGGGCGCGGCGCCTCCTCGACGAGGGGACGACGCCCGCCGAGGCCGCTCTCGTCGTCGGGTTCACCGACCAACCGCACCTCAACCGCCACTTCGCCCGGATCGTCGGGGTGCCGCCGGGGGCGTACCAGCGGGAGCGCAAGAACGTACAAGACCCTTCACCGCCGCCGCTCGTACCGTCGGACGTGTGGATGAACAGACAGCTCTCTCGGACAGGGGTGTCGACGGCGGGGCGAAACCGGACCTCGCCGTGGTCCGGGACGCCCTCGGGGTCGGAGTCGCCGTCGGACTGTCCGGGTTCGCCTTCGGGGTGACCTCGGCCGGCAGCGGGCTCGGACTGCTGCAGACGTGTGCGCTCAGCCTCCTGGTGTTCACCGGTGCTTCCCAGTTCGCCCTGGTCGGGGCGCTCGCGGCCGGTGGCAATCCGCTGACGGCCGCCGCGGGCGCCTTCTTCCTCGGGGTGCGCAACGCCTTCTACGGGCTGCGGCTGTCGCAGGTGCTGGCCCTCCCGCGCGCGGTGCGGCCGTTCGCCGCCCAGTGGGTGATCGACGAGACGACGGCGGTGTCGCTGGCACAGCCGACGCGGCGCGGCGCCCGCCTCGGGTTTGCCGTCACCGGGCTCAGTCTCTACCTGCTGTGGAACCTCACCACGCTGCTCGGCGCGCTGGGCGCCAAGGCCATCGGGGACACCGACGCCTGGGGCCTGGATGCGGCAGGACCCGCGGTCTTCCTGGCGCTGCTCGCCCCCATGGTGCGGAGCACCACCGAGCGGGCGGTCGCCACCCTGGCGGTGCTGCTGGGGCTCGGTCTGCTGCCCGTCCTGCCCGCCGGTGCGCCCGTACTGGTGGCCGCGCTCGCCGCACCTGCCGTCCTGTGGGCCCAGGGCCACCGCAGGGGACGTACCCACGACGACGTACCGGGAGGACACCGTTGACCACCTGGATGGCGATCGCTGCCACCGCCCTCGGCTGCTATGCCGTCAAGCTGGCGGGGCTCCTCGTGCCCGCGGGCACCCTCGAGCGGCCAGTGGTGAGGCGGCTCGCCGCGCTGCTGCCCGTCGCCCTCCTGGCCGCCCTCACGGCCCAGCAGACCTTCGCGGACGGGCGGACGCTCGTGCTGGACGCCCGGGCCGCGGGGCTGGCGGCGGCCGCCGTGGCGCTGCTGCTGAGGGCCCCCTTCCTGGTGATCGTCGCGGCCGCCGTGGTGGTGACGGCCGGTGTGCGGGCCGTGGGCGGGTGACAGGCACGCGGATCAGCCGACGTAACGGCCGTAAGCCCTCAGGGTCCGCAGGGCGTCGATCGTCACCATCGGGCGGGCCTCCAGGGCGATGCCCGGTGCCCACTGGCGCCACCGGACGGGCCAGCCGCCGTCGTCCTGCTGGGCGGCGGCGAGGAAGTCCAGGGACCGGGCCATCTCGTCGTCGGTGAACCACGCGCGCGCGAGGGAGTGCGGGGTCCGGGCGAAGTCGTGCGGGAAGTGGTGCTCGCCCGGGGCGTAGCCGGGCGCGACCGGGTACGCCCCGAGGTGCTCCGGGTCGAGCGCGGCGAGCCGCTGCTCGCGCACCAGACGGCCGAGGCGGTCGGCGGCCGCCGCCGCGCGCTCACGGTCGGGTGCCGAGTCCAGGAAGGCCACGGCGGCCTCGATCTCGTACGGGTGGGACTTCTCCAGGGACTCCACGGCCTGCCAGCAGAAGTCGGTGGCCCGGAACAGCCAGGCGTGCCAGACCGCGTTGCGGTGCAGCAGGCCCACCACCGGCCCGGTGGCCAGCAGCTCGCTGGGCGGGTCGTCGACGATCGGGATGAACGGGGCCGCCGGATAGCCGCGCTGGCCGGGGTGGACGGCGGGCAGGGCGCCGTCCGCGGTGGAGACGGAGGTCAGATAGCGGCACACACGCTCCACCCGCTGCCCGCCGCACCGCCCGATGGCGTCCAGGACGCGCAGGGCGTGGCCGGTGTGCAGAGGCTGGCTGACCGGTCCGCGCAGGTCGGGTTCCAGTGCGTGGCCGTACCCGCCGTCGTCGTTGCGGTACGCGTCCAGTGCCGTCTCCACCGGATCGGCGCCGCCGTTCAGGAAGTGGTACGCGAAGAGATGCTGTTCGAGCACGCGCGCGGTGAGCCAGACGAAGTGTTCGGCACGGAAGAGCGGGGAGCGCGCCGAGGGCGTGGGAGGGAGTGGGGAAGCTCCTGTTTCGGGCATGCGTCAGACCGTAGGGCGGAAAGCGGTCTCGGCGAGTGGTCCCGGTCAGGGCCCACCCCCAGGGGCGGGATACTGGAGTCATGCGGTTGACGGTCTTCTGGGAGCGGATGGCGGAGTACTTCGGTGCGGGGTACGCCGACACCTTCGCGCGCGACCACGTGATGTCGGAGCTCGGTGGACGCACCGTGCACGAGGCGCTGGCGGAGGGCTGGGAGGCCAAGGACGTGTGGCGCGTGGTCTGCTCCGTCATGAACGTTCCGGGGGAGAAGCGCTGATCCGTCACGAAGATCGCAGGGGGGTGCCGGGTTGTCGGCGCCGTGGGCGAGACTTGCACCGTGGCACCCACTGACGACACAGGGCAGACCGCCCAGCAGGCACCCCAGGCACCCCCGTCCGGTATGACGACCCCCGGCCCCCGGTCCCCGGCCGAGGGCGCCGCCGGGGTGGGCGCCCGCATGCCGCGCTGGCTGCCGCGCGCCATGGTGCTCGCTCTGGCCCTGGTCGCCGCCTTCCAGCTGGGCAGCTGGGCCTTCCACCAGCTGACCGGCCTGTTGATCAACATCCTCATCGCGTTCTTCCTGGCCCTCGCCATAGAGCCCGCGGTGAGCCGGATGGCCGCCCGCGGCATGCGCCGGGGGCTGGCCACCTTCCTGGTCTTCCTCGGTCTGATGATCCTGACCGCGGGGTTCGTCACCCTGCTCGGCTCGATGCTCGCGGGTCAGATCATCAAGATGGTCGAGGGGTTCCCGCAATACCTCGACTCGGTCATCCACTGGGTCAACCAGACGTTCCACACCAAGCTCAGGCGGGTCGACGTCCAGGAGGGCCTGCTGCACTCCGACTGGCTGCGCAAGTACGCGCAGAACAGTGCCGCCGGGGTGCTCGACGTGTCCGCCCAGGTGCTCGGCGGCCTGTTCCAGTTGCTGACGGTCACCCTCTTCTCGTTCTATTTTGCCGCCGACGGTCCGCGACTGCGCCGGGCGATCTGCTCCGTACTGCCGCCCGCCCGCCAGACCGAGGTGCTGCGCGCCTGGGAGATAGCCGTCGACAAGACCGGCGGCTATCTGTACTCGCGAGGCCTGATGGCGCTCATCTCGGGGATCGCGCACTACATCCTGCTCCAGGCCCTGGGCGTGCCGTACGCGCCCGTGCTGGGCGTCTGGGTGGGCCTGGTCTCCCAGTTCATCCCCACCATCGGCACCTACCTGGCGGGCGCGCTGCCCATGCTGATCGCGTTCACCGTGGCCCCCTGGTACGCGGTGTGGGTGCTGGTGTTCGTCGTGATCTACCAGCAGTTCGAGAACTACATGCTGCAGCCGAAGCTGACCTCGAAGACCGTCGACATCCACCCGGCGGTGGCCTTCGGCTCGGTCATCGCGGGCACCGCGCTGCTCGGTGCCGTCGGCGCGCTGATCGCCATCCCCGCCGTCGCCACGCTCCAGGCCTTCCTGGGCGCGTACGTGAAGCGGTACGCGGTCACGGACGATCCCCGGGTCCACGGGCATCGCAGACGGGGATCGGGCGGGCCGGGCCCGCTCACTCGTGCGCGGCGGCTGTGGTCGCGGCAAGCGGGGACGGAAGAGCGGGATCCGGGGACGGCGGATCCGGAGACGGGGGAGCCGGGGACGAGGGGCGCCGGGGAAGGCGGCGGCTCGTCGCTCAATACGTGAGGACCGCCCACACCCCCGCACCTGCCACGGCCGCCGCGTAGCAGCCCACCGCCGCAGTCACGATCCGCCGCCGGACCCGCTCGCTCCAGGAGGTGCGGGACAGCAGCCAGGCCAGCGCCGGCAGCACCAGGACGGCGTGCAGACTCACCCCGTGCAGCGGCTTGAGCGGGGCCGTCGAGTGGTAGGCCGCCTCCTGGTGGCCGGTCCGGGTGAGCACCACACCGCGAGCGATCATCGCGGCGCCCGAGGCCAGCGCCACGAGCAGGATGGCGAACCCGGACCGCACCGCGAGCGCCATGCCGGCGGGGCCGTCCGGCCGGTGCCGGAAGGACACGACGGCGAAGACCGTGAGCAGTGCCACCAGGACCGCGCCGCCGACCGCGAGCGTCATCGACACCGCCGTGTCGAAGGGCGTTTCCATGTTCATGTGCGAGGGCACCCGGCGCCATGCCTGAAGGGTGATGCCGCCGACCTCCACCACGCAGTCGGCGGCGAACACGGTGAGCAGGACGGTACGCAGCCGCGGATCGACGCGCAGGTACGACGTGACCCAGGTGACCGCGATCAGCGTCACCCCGAAGGACAGCCCGAAGGTGACGGGCTTGCGCCAGGAGACCGGTCCGTCCCAGGGCCCGCCGTCGACCGCGAACACCACCAGGTGCGCGAGACCGGAGAGGACGAGGAGCACACCGGTCGCATGCCACAGACGCTCGGCTGGACGGGGATTCTTCATGGCCCAAGGCTCCCGGGAGCACCGCACACGGTCGTCGTCCGGCCGGAGGCACCCCTCGTACGCCCTGCGGAGCAGACGGCGGGTTGCCGAGCGGTCAGCCCTGCGGCTCCTGCGGCTTCACCTCGGCCTCGCGCAGCCCCTGGTCCCTGAGTTCGGTGCGTGCCTCCGTCCGGTGGCCACGGGCGATGTAGTCACGAACGACCAGTTCGACGGCGTCCTGGGGGGACCCGACCCCCGCCAGGACCATCACCTCCACGACCAGTTCGGCATCGAGACTGATGTTGATCTTGGCCATGGCTCTCTCCTTCTGTCGCCTCGTACAGACGGTAGAGGTCTGCGCAGCCGCGTGGAGCGCTTGACACGAAAATCGAACATCCATTCTTATGAAGGCTCAGGCGAGGCTCCAGGTTGGGGATTTCGTCCCGTTAAGGGATGGGGTGTCCCCTTGTTATCCACAGGCCGGACCGGCGTCGGGGCGCATTGTCAGTGGCAGGCGTTAGCGTCTTTGACGTGAAGCGATCGACTCAAGCAAACCGGGTGGAACCCATGGCAGGAACCGACCGCGAGAAGGCGCTCGACGCCGCGCTCGCACAGATTGAACGGCAATTCGGCAAGGGCGCGGTCATGCGCATGGGCGAGCGGTCGAAGGAGCCCATCGAGGTCATCCCGACCGGGTCGACCGCGCTCGACGTCGCCCTCGGCGTCGGTGGCCTGCCGCGCGGCCGTGTGGTGGAGATCTACGGTCCGGAGTCCTCCGGTAAGACCACCCTGACCCTCCACGCGGTGGCGAACGCGCAGAAGGCCGGCGGCCAGGTCGCCTTCGTGGACGCGGAGCACGCCCTCGACCCCGAGTACGCGAAGAAGCTCGGCGTCGACATCGACAACCTGATCCTCTCCCAGCCGGACAACGGCGAGCAGGCCCTGGAGATCGTGGACATGCTGGTCCGCTCCGGCGCCCTCGACCTCATCGTCATCGACTCGGTCGCCGCGCTCGTCCCGCGCGCGGAGATCGAGGGCGAGATGGGTGACAGCCACGTCGGTCTGCAGGCCCGGCTGATGAGCCAGGCCCTGCGGAAGATCACCAGCGCGCTCAACCAGTCCAAGACCACGGCGATCTTCATCAACCAGCTCCGCGAGAAGATCGGCGTGATGTTCGGCTCCCCGGAGACCACGACCGGTGGCCGGGCGCTGAAGTTCTACGCCTCGGTGCGCATCGACATCCGCCGTATCGAGACCCTGAAGGACGGCACGGAGGCGGTCGGCAACCGCACCCGCTGCAAGGTCGTCAAGAACAAGGTCGCGCCGCCCTTCAAGCAGGCGGAGTTCGACATCCTCTACGGCCAGGGCATCAGCCGCGAGGGCGGCCTGATCGACATGGGCGTGGAGCACGGCTTCGTCCGCAAGGCAGGCGCCTGGTACACCTACGAGGGCGACCAGCTCGGCCAGGGCAAGGAGAACGCGCGCAACTTCCTGAAGGACAACCCCGACCTGGCCAACGAGATCGAGAAGAAGATCAAGGAGAAGCTGGGCGTGGGCGTGCGGCCGGAGGAACCCGCCGCCGAGCCGGGCACGGACGCCGCGGCCGGTGCCGCCACGGACGACGCCGCCAAGACGGTGCCCGCCCCGGCGGCCACCAAGGCCACCAAGCCCAAGGCCGCCGCCGCCAAGAGCTGACCTGTGACACGACGAACCGACTGGGCCGAGTACGAGTACGCCGCCCCTGGTGCCCCACGGGGGAGGGGCACCAGGGGCGACACGGGCGCAGCCCCGGACGGTGACGGCGGGTATGCGGACGACCTGGCCCACGAGGACGACGGCCCGCGCGGTGCCGGGTCCCGTGGGGGTCGTGGGCGCCGTCGGCGTGGCTTCGGCGAGTCGTCGGCACCCCGGGAAGACGAAGACGCCCCTTCCTCGTCGAGGGCCGAGCGGGGGGAGTCTTCAGGGGACCCGGTCGAGCGGGCACGGGCGATCTGCCTGCGCCTGCTCACCGGGACCCCGCGCACCCGCAAGCAGCTCGCGGACGCCCTGCGCAAGCGGGAGATCCCCGAGGACGTGGCGGAGGAGGTGCTGTCGCGGTTCGAGGAGGTCGGGCTGATCGACGACGGGGCGTTCGCGGACGCCTGGGTGGAGTCCCGGCACCACGGCCGGGGGCTGGCACGGCGCGCGCTCGCCCGGGAGCTGAGGACCAAGGGCGTCGACTCGGCCCTGATCGACGACGCGGTCGCACAGCTCGACTCCGAGCAGGAGGAGGCGACGGCCCGCGAACTCGTCGCGCGAAAGCTGCGTGCCACCCGCGGCCTCGACCGGGACAAGCGCATCCGCCGCCTCGCCGGCATGCTCGCCCGCAAGGGATACCCCGAAGGCATGGCCCTCAGAGTGGTCCGGCAGGCCTTGCAGGAGGAGGGCGAGGACACGGAGTTCCTCGAGGGCGAGAGCTACTGAGCGGCATTCGGCGGACGGCGGCGTACACCCGCGTGGTACCTCCTCGCGCAGCGCGGGCCGTCGCCGATCCCGTCGAGACGGCCCGATGTCCCGGCACGGGAGTGGGGTTAGCCCCCTTCAAAGACGCCGGAGCACCGCAGTGCGCGGTCACCGGTGCGTCGACGACCGTGTACGCATGATGCTGCGCTACGCCTTACGAACAGTCCGTGCCCGCAAGGCGGGCTTCCTCGGTCCCTTCCTCGCCCTGATGTGCGCGGCCGCCCTCATCACCGCCTGCGGCACCCTGCTGGAGACCGGACTGCGCGGCACGATCCGCACCGAGCGCTACACGTCGGCCCCCGTCGTGGTCTCCGCCGACCAGAACGTGCACCGGACCACCGTCAAGCACAAGAAGGGCAAGACGAAGGTCAAGCACAAGGCGAAACCCATCGCCGAGCGCGCCTGGCTGCCGGCGGGCCTGCAGCACACCCTGGCCCACACCCCCGGAGTGGCCCGCGTCGTCCCCGAACTCACCTTCCTCGCCGAGCCGCTGACGCCGTCCGGCACAGGCGGCCGTACCGCGTACGGGCACGCCTGGGACTCCGCCGCGCTGACGCCGTACCGGCTGACCTCCGGCACCGCACCGAAGGCCGGGACCGACCTCGTCATCGACACCTA
Source organism: Streptomyces sp. NPDC001843 (assembly GCF_042891955.1). Taxonomy (NCBI): domain Bacteria; kingdom Bacillati; phylum Actinomycetota; class Actinomycetes; order Kitasatosporales; family Streptomycetaceae; genus Streptomyces; species Streptomyces sp. NPDC001843. The sequence goes on from NZ_JBIATQ010000007.1 coordinate 34,075, forward strand.
CCTCGCCGCCCGCGCCCGTCTGAAGCCCGGCGACCACCTCACCGTCCAGTCGGCCCGGGCCCCGCGCAGCTACCGGATCACCGGCATCGCCGCTCCGGCCGCGGACGTACGCCACCAGACGTCCCTGTTCTTCTCCGCCAACGAGGCCCGCCGCCTGGCCGCACACCCGGGGCAGGTCACCGCGTTCGGTGTGCTCCCGGCTCATGGCACCGACCCGGGCCGGCTCCGGCAGGCCGTGGCGGACGCGCTGCACGGCACCACCGCTCAGGTCAGCGCCGGTGACGCCCGTGGCCCCGGCGAGTTCCTGGACGCGGCCGCGGCGCGCGTCCGGCTGGTCAGCATGGGCGGCGCGATGGGCGGCACCTCGCTGCTGGTGGCGGTCCTCGTGGTCGTCGGGACCTTCGCCCTCGGCGTGCAGCAGCGCCACCGGGAGCTCGCCCTGCTCCGCGCCATCGCAGCCACGCCCGGGCAGATCCGCAAGCTGCTGGGCCGGGAGGCCCTGATCGTCGGTGCCGCCGCCGGCACGGCGGGCGCGCTCCTGGGACTGCCGCTCGGTGGCTGGCTGCACGCCAGGTTCGTCGCCAAGGGCGCCGTCCCCGCCACGCTCCAGCACACCGCCGGTGTCTTCCCCCCGCTGGCCGCCTTTGCCGCGACGCTGCTCGGCGCATGGGCCGCCGCCCGGGTCGCGTCCCGCCGGGTCACCCGTATCCGTCCGGCCGAGGCGCTGGCCGAGGCCAAGGTCGAGCGCGCCCGCCCCGCTTGGGGGAGGATCGTCGCGGGCCTGCTGCTGCTCGCCGGTGGCGTGGTCCTCGTGGCCGTACTCACCGGACTGCGCACCGAGCCCGCCTCGACGCCCGTGACCTTCCTGGCCGTCGTGGTGCTGTCCACCTCCGTCGCCCTGCTCGGCCCGCTGCTGGTGCGGGCGGCAACGTCGCTGCTGTCCCGTCCGCTGCGGCTCAGCGGCCCCGGCGGCCGGCTCGCCACCGCCAACCTGCGCGGCAACGCCGCCCGGATGGCCTCCGTCGTCACCCCCCTCACCCTGCTCATCGGCATGACCTGCACCGTCCTGTTCGTCCAGTCGACCCTCGGCGACGCCGCCCGCGCCCAGACCCGCGAAGGCGTCCGAGCCGACTGGGTGGTGGCGGCCCAGGGGCCGGGTGTCCCGGCCGAGGCCGCACGGCGGCTGCGCTCGCACCACGACGCGGTCACCGAGGTGGTCCGCACCACCGTCCGCGTCGGCCTGGACAAATACGCCGCCCAGGGCGTCACCCCGGCGGGCCTCACGCGCACCTGGGACCCGGACGTCACCGCCGGCTCCCTCGACGGGCTCTCCGCGCGCACGGTCACCATCAGCCAACTGGCCGCGGACCAACTGCACCTGAAGCCCGGCAGCACCCTGAAGCTCACGCTCGGCGACGGCACGCCCGCCACGCTCACCGTCACCGCCGTCTACCGCCGGGGCCTCGGCTTCGGCGATCTGACCTTCGCGCACGACCTCGTCGTCCACCACGTCGACAACCCGCTCGCCGCCTCCGTCCTCGTCGCCACGGACCGTACACAGCATCAACTCGCGAGCACACTCCGTGAGTACCCGGGGCTCCGGATCCTCTCCCCGGCCGCCGCGGACTCCCTGCAGGCCGAACGCCGTCAGGCCAACGCCGAGGCCAACTACCTGGCCATGGGGCTGGTCCTCGCCTTCACCGCCATCGCCGTGGTCAACACGCTCGCCATGTCGGTGTCCGAGCGGGTCCGGGAGTTCGCTCTGCTCCGGCTCGCCGGGGCGACCCGCCGGCAGGTGCTGCGCATGCTGAGGACGGAGGCGCTGTCGGTGCTGCTCCTCGCCACCTCGCTCGGCAGCGGCATCGCCCTCGCCGTCCTGACCGCGTTCAGCATCGGGATGACGGGCCGCGCCGCGCCCGCGGTCACGCCCCTGCTGTACGTCACCGTCGTCGCGACCGCAGCCCTCCTCGCCCTCGTGGGATCGTCCCTGCCGGGACGGGTGGCGCTCAGGGTGCCGGCGGTGACCGTCGCGACGGCGCAGGAGTAGCCCGCCGCGCTCCGCCCGTCACGCGGTGTCGGACACCACCGGCAGCCCCGCCGCCCGCCACGCCTGGAACCCGCCGACCAGATCGGTGGCCCGGTGCAGCCCCAGCTGGTGGAGGGAGGCGGCGGCCAGGCTGGACGCATAACCCTCGTTGCAGATCACCACGATGTTCAGATCGTGCCCGGTCGCCTCGGGGACGCGGTGGCTGCCCTGGGGGTCGAGCCGCCACTCGAGTTCGTTGCGCTCGATGACCAGGGCGCCGGGAATGAGGCCGTCCCGGTCGCGCAGGGCGGCGTACCGGATGTCGACCAACAGCGCCGCGCCCGACTGCGCCGCCTCGTACGCATCCCGTGCCTCGACGCGCCGGTAGCCCGCGCGCACCCGTTCCAGCACCTCGTCGATGCCGGACGGTCCCTCTCCCGCACTGCTCACTGCCAGTCCTCCGGGCGTTCCACCTGCTCCAGCCGCAGCAGCTGTCCGGTTCGACTGTAGCGACGGATCTGCGGCAGCGGCGGGTAGTAGGCGTGCACGGAGATCGCGTGCCGCTCGGTCGACTCGTTGAGCACCTCGTGGACGTGGTGGCGGCCGAAGGCACGGCCCTGACCGGCCGGCAACCGCCGCTCACGGTCCACGCCGTCGGTGAGCTCCAGGGTCTTCCAGCCGTCACTCGGCAGCCGGGCGGCGAGCGAGTTCTCCTTCAGCTCGCCCGACGCGGTGAGGAACGCGCCGACCGAGTCGGCGTGGTCGTGCCAGCCGGTGCCGGTGCCCGGGGGCCAGCCGATCAGCCAGGCCTCGCTCCCGCCGGGGCCCTCCAGCCGCACCCAGGTGCGGCCCTCGGGGTCGAGCGGAAGCGAGGCGATCAGCTCGGCGTCGGCGGCCGTACGCCGTACGAAGTCGAGGAGGTCCGCCTGCGTGGGTGCCGAAACGGCCGCGGACACGGGGGAGGAGACAGACACGTGCACCGTCCTGGAGAGCGTTCGCCGAAGGGGCGCCCGAGGGCGCCCGGAGAGAAAAGGGGGGATGAGACTTCAGCAGGACGGACGACACACGCAGCCCGCATAGCGGACGAGGTCCATATGGACCCTCCGCCACAGGCGCACATCGGTGTCGGTCATGGTTCGGAGTACACCATCGGCGGCACCCGCCGGTCAACTCACAGTCACTATGTGGACCGGAGTGTGACTGAATGTGCTCAACGCACGCCGGAGCCCGCCCTGGCCTGCGCTTTCGCGCCGGTGTCCGCCTCCGCCCCCGCTTCCGCCTGCGGCGGGCCGCCCACCGCCGTCTCCGCCGCCGAGTACAGATCGGCCGGCCGGACCCCGCTCAGCGCGGTCACCAGATGGCCGTCGGGGCGCACGAGCAGCACGCTGTGCGCGGGAGCGCCTGGATAGCCCTCGGCGACCAGCAGTTCGGCGGGGTGCGGCAGCGCCGTCACCGCGGCCGCGAGACGGGGCATGACGCCGGCGGTCACCCAGTGCTTGCGGTCCCACACCCCGGTGCCGGGAGCGATCAGCACGACCAGCAGCACACCGCGGCCGAGCCGGTCCCGGAGCCGTACGAAGGTGCCGTCCTCCGCCGTCACCCGTACATCGCTCACCTGTTCGCCGGGTGCGGTTTCGACGGCGATCTCCCCCTCGAGGTACCCCGGCGCGAGCGGCGAGTCGGCGTACGCCCCCGGCGCACCGAGCGCTCCTCGCCCCAGGTGACCGTCCGTGAGCAGCACGTCGTGCCCGCGTGCCGTGCCGGGCACGTACGCACGCAGCCCACCGCCGCCGCGCAGCACCGGCAGCGCCTGGTCGGCGGCGCGCAGCCGGGCGGCGATCACGGCGCGCCGCTCCGTCTGGTAGCTGTCGAGCAGCGGCTCGTGCGGGCCGTGATGCCAGACCCGTCCCAGCTTCCACGCGAGGTTGTCGGCGTCCCGGAGGCCTTCGTCCAGCCCGTGGGTGCCGAGCGCGCCGAGCAGGTGCGCCGCGTCCCCCGCGAGGAAGACCCGGCCGGCACGCCACCGGCGGGCCAGGCGGTGGTGCACCGTGTGGACTCCGGTGTCGAGGAGTTCGTACGGCGGCGTGGTGCCGTCCGTCCAGCCCGCGAGGGTCTCGCGGACGCGGGTCACCAGCAGCTCGGGCGTGACCAGGTCCTTGCCTGGCGGCAGCAGCCAGTCCACACGCCACACGCCGTCCGGGAGGGGGCGGGCGGTCACCTCTCCGGCCGACGGCCCGGACGTCCGCCACGGCGGCATACGGTGGAGGACCGCCCGGCCGGGCCACGGAAGTTCCGCGCGCAGGGCGGCGACGGCGTGCCGCTCCACCGCCGTACGGCCCGGAAAGCGGATGTCCTGGAGCTTGCGCACGGTAGAGCGGGGGCCGTCGCAGCCGACCAGGTAACTGCCGCGCCACCAGGTGCCCTGCGGCCCCCGGGTGCGCGCGGTCACGCCCGAGCGCTCCTGCTCGATCGCGTCGAGGCGGCTGTCCACGACGACCTGCACGAGCGGCTCGCGCGCGAGGGCGGCACGCAGTGCGCCGGTCAGCTCGTGCTGGGCGAGGTGCAGCGGGGCGGGGCCGGCGCCCTCGGCGCGGGCGGGTCCCTCTGCGGCGACCTCTTCGTTCTCGGCCAGGAGGTCGAAGACCGCCTCACGCATCACCTGCTTGCGCCGCAACGACCGCCATCCGGCCCAGCGGACCCCCCGCTCGCCGAGCGGGACGCCGGTCAGCCGCTCCATCAGCGCGGTGGTGTCCTCACGCAGCACGACCGTGCGCGCGAGGCGTGGTTCCTCCTTGCCCGGGCCCTCGTCGAGGACCACGCACGGCACCTCCTGGCGGGCCAGCGCCAGGGCGAGCGTGAGCCCGACGGGCCCCGCTCCGACGACGATCACCGGATCCACGACGCGGCGCCCCCTGCCCGTGGCTGTGCCCTGACGGGCGTAGGTGAACAGGAAGGTGGAGCGGGGTGCACGATCACAGAACGTATGCAACCCATTGGCGGTGTTTGCGTCAAGCGACAGGAGGCAGTGGCGATCATGCCACTGCCCCCGATGGGCCAAGCCGGTGACCTGTGGTCAGATCCCGCCGCCACCGGCGCCGGTCCCGGCTGTGCCCGCGATGTCCGCCACGGCGGACGGCGGAACCACCGCGCCCGTGGACTTCTTGCCGCGTCGGAGCCGGCCCTCCAGCCAGGTCGCGAAGCTCGTGAGCGAGAAGTTGATCACCAGGAAGATCAAGGCTACGACGATGAGGGACGGGATGGTGTTGCCGTAGTAGCCGATCATCGTGTTGGCCGCGGCCAGCAGCTCGGGGAAGGTGAGGACCGCGCCGCCCAGGGCCGTGTCCTTCACGATCACCACGAGCTGGCTGACGATCGCCGGGAGCATGGCGGTGACCGCCTGCGGCAGCAGGACGAGTCGCATCACCTGGTTCTTGCGTAGCCCGATCGCCATCGCGGCCTCGGACTGGCCCTTCGGCAGCGAAAGGATGCCGGCCCGTACGACCTCCGCGAGTACCGACGCGTTGTACAGCACGAGGCCCGTGACGACCGCGTACATGGGACGGTCGTCCGTACTGATGTCGGTGTAGTCGGCGTACAGGGCGTTCCCGAAGATCATCAGGACCAGCACGGGGATGGCCCGGAAGAACTCGACCACGACCGCGGCGGGTACCCGGATCCACACGTGGTCCGAGAGCCGGGCGATGCCGAAGACGGCGCCCAGCGGCAGCGCGATGACCATGGCCAGCGCCGCGGCCTTCAGTGTGTTCTGCAGACCCGGCCAGATGTATGTGGAATAAGCCTCGCCGTGGACGAACGGTTTCCACAGTGCCCACTCCAGCTGTCCTTTGTCGGAGAGGGAGCTGAGGACCCACCACGCGACGGCTGCGAAGGCGACCAGAAAGCCCGCCGTGTACAGGACGTTGCGCCGTTTGGCGCCGGGGCCCGGAGCGTCGTACAGGACCGAGGTCATCGCTTCACCGCCACCTTCTTGCCCACCCAGCCGAGGATCAGACCGGTCGGCAGCGTCAGGCAGCAGAAACCGAGGGCGATGACGGCGGAGATCGCCATCAGCTGCGCCTCTTTGTCGAGCATTTCCTTCATCAGGTAGGCCGCTTCCGCCACGCCGATCGCGGCGGCCACCGTCGTGTTCTTCGTCAGCGCGATCAGGACGTTGGTCAGCGGGCCGACGGCGGCCCGGAAAGCCTGCGGCAGGACGACCAGGCCCAGTACCTGAGTGAAGCTCAGGCCGATGGCCCGTGCCGCCTCGGCCTGTCCGACCGGGACGGTGTTGATACCGGAGCGGAGTGCCTCACACACGAAGGCCGCGGTGTAGGCGACCAGACCGAGCACGGCCAGGCGGAAGTTGACGATCTTGGGGTCGTCTCCGCCACCGAGTGTGACGTTCAGCGCCTGGTTGAGGCCGAGCGAGGTGAACAGGATGATCACCGTGAGCGGGATGTTCCGCACGATGTTCACGTAGGCCGTCCCGAAACCGCGCAGCAGCGGCACCGGACTGACCCGCATGGCGACCAGCAGGGTGCCCCAGATCAGGGAGCCCACGGCGGACAGCAACGCCAGCTGCACCGTCGTCCAGAAGGCTCCCAGCACGTCGTAACTGTCAAGAAAGTCGAACACGATCTCCCGCGCTTCCGCGTGTAGGGATGCCCCGGTGCGCCGCCGCCGGACGGCGCACCGGTGGGCACTGCCTCAGCTCTTGATGTCGCCGATCTTCGGGGCGGGCTCGTTCTTGTAGTTGGCCGGACCGAAGTTCTTGTCCACGGCCTTCTGCCAGGAACCGTCGGAGACCATCTCCTCCAGCGCCTTGTTGATCTTGGCCTTGAGGTCGCTGCCCTTCTTGACGCCGATGCCGTAGTTCTCGTTCGTCATCTTCAGGCCGCCGAGCTTGAACTTGCCCTTGAACTGCGACTGGGAGGCGTAACCGGCGAGGATCGAGTCGTCGGTGGTCAGGGCGTCGATGGCCTTGCTCTGCAGACCGGTCAGGCACGCGGAGTAGGTCGGGTACTCCTGGAGCTTCGCCTTGGGGGCGAGCTTGTCGTGCACGTTCTGCGCCGACGTGGAGCCGACGACCGAACAAAGCTTCTTCTTGTTCAGGTCCGAGGGCGACTTGATGCTGTTGTCGTCCGCGCGGACCAGCACGTCTTGATGGGCCAGCAGGTACGGGCCGGCGAAGTCGACCAGCTTCTGGCGCTCCGGCGTGATCGAGTACGAGGCGGCGATGAAGTCGACGTCACCGCGCTGCAGCATGGTCTCGCGGTCGGCGCTCTTCGACTCCTTCCACTCGATCTTGTCCGCGCTGTAGCCGAGCTTCTTGGCAACATACGTAGCCACGTCGACGTCGAAGCCCGAGTAACCCTGCGGCGTCTTCTGGCCGATGCCGGGCTGGTCGTACTTGATGCCGATGGTGATCTTGCCGCCGCCACCGGAGGAACCGCCGCCCTCCTTGTCCTTCTTGTTCTCGCCACAGGCCGTGGCGGACACGGCGAGAGCGAGCACGACGGCCGTGGCGGCGGTGACCTTGCGGAGCTTCATGGTGAACTTCCTTTGCGTGGTGAGGAGATGCGGGCCCTCGGCCCGGGTGATGCGGTTCGTGGGGCGCGAAGGGCGCCGTCAGTGGTGCAGGATCTTCGACAGGAAGTCCTTGGCACGGTCGCTGCGCGGAGCGCTGAAGAACTGCTCTGGCGCAGCCTCTTCGACGATGCGGCCGTCCGCCATGAAGACCACTCGGTTTGCAGCCGATCGTGCGAAGCCCATCTCGTGGGTGACGACGATCATCGTCATGCCGTCCCGGGCGAGCTGCTGCATGACCTCCAGCACCTCGTTGATCATCTCCGGGTCGAGCGCGGAGGTCGGCTCGTCGAAGAGCATGACCTTCGGGTCCATCGCAAGTGCCCTGGCGATCGCGACGCGCTGCTGCTGGCCGCCGGAGAGCTGCGCGGGGTACTTGTCGGCCTGGGTGCCCACCCCGACCCGGTCGAGCAGGGCGCGGGCCTTCTCCTCGGCCTGCTTCTTGTCCGCCTTGCGGACCTTGACCTGGCCCAGCATCACGTTCTCGAGCACCGTCTTGTGCGCGAAGAGGTTGAAGGACTGGAAGACCATCCCGACGTCCGCACGCAGCCGGGCGAGCTCCTTGCCCTCCTGGGGCAGGGGCTTGCCGTCGATCGTGATGGTGCCCGAGTCGACGGTCTCCAGCCGGTTGATGGTGCGGCAGAGGGTGGACTTGCCGGACCCGGAGGGCCCGATGACCACGACGACCTCGCCGCGGGTGATCGTCAGATCGATGTCCTGGAGCACGTGCAACGCGCCGAAGTGCTTGTTGACGCTCTTCAGGACGACCAGTTCGCCGGTCGCGGCCGTGTCTTGCTTGGCCACCGATACTTCGGTCATCGCTTTCAGGCTCCGTCCTCCTCGGTTTCGGAGGACAGTAGTGACGCCGAGTGACCTGCGTCATTACATCTGAGGGGAATCTGAGCATCACGATCCGATAGCAATCGGACACGTGTCGTAGCAGTTCCACGGGTGTGCGTATCGGCCGGGTAACGGAAGTCACGGGCAACCGGAACCCTCTTGACGCCGTTGTCGTCCATCAGCGTGACTGCCTTGGTGCACGCGCGCGTACGCGTGATTTCTACAGACCGAGACTACGACCGATCGAACCGGAGGGGGCCGGGATGAGACTGCTGCTCGTCGAGGACGACAACCACGTCGCCGCCGCGCTGTCCGCGGTCCTCAAACGACACGGTTTCGACGTCACCCACGCGCGCAACGGTGAGGAGGCCCTGCAGGCCCTCGTCCCCGAATGCGCCGGCTTCGGCGTCGTCCTGCTCGACCTGGGCCTGCCCGACCAGGACGGATACGAGGTCTGCGGCAAGATCCGCAAGCGCACCAGCACACCGGTGATCATGGTGACCGCCCGCTCCGACGTCCGCTCCCGCATCCACGGGCTCAACCTCGGCGCCGACGACTACGTGGTCAAGCCCTACGACACCGGGGAACTGCTCGCCCGGATCCACGCCGTCAGTCGGCGCACCGCCCACGAGGACGCCGAGACGGGCGGCGAGAGCACGCTGCGCCTGGGCCCGGTCCACATCGAACTGCCCACCCGCCAGGTCAGCGTGGACGGTTCCGTCGTCCAACTGACCCGCAAGGAGTTCGACCTCCTCGCCCTGCTCGCCCAGCGCCCCGGAGTGGTCTTCCGGCGGGAGCAGATCATCAGCGAGGTGTGGCAGACCAGTTGGGAAGGCACGGGACGCACCCTGGAGGTGCACGTGGCCTCCCTGCGCGCCAAGCTGCGCATGCCCGCGCTGATCGAGACCGTACGCGGCGTCGGCTACCGCCTCGTCGCACCGGCCGCCTAGCGGGGACGGGTTGCGCACCAGGCTTCTGCCGCTGCTCATCGTCCTGATGGCGGCCGTACTGCTCGCCCTGGGGTTCCCGCTCGCCCTCAGCGTGGCCGCGGCCGAGCAGCAGCGCGTGGTCGTCGACCGGATCGACGACACGGCCCGCTTCGCGGCGCTCGCCCAGTACGTCACCGACGGCCCCAGCACATCCCTGCGCACCAGCGTCGACGAGCGCGGGGAGACCCTGCGCCGGGAACTGGTGAGCTACTACGGCGTCTACGGCATTCGCGCGGGCGTCTTCTACCGCAACGGCTCCGCCATGGCCAACGCGCCCGCCGACTGGGTCCTGCCCGATCGGGGCGAGACGCGGGAAGCCTTCCAGGAGGCCCTGCTCAGCCGGCGCAGCCACGATCCGAAGCAGGTGTGGCCCTGGCAGCGCAGTCGCCTCGTCGTCGCCTCGCCGGTCATCCGGGACGGTGACGTCGTGGCCGTGGTGGTCACCGACTCGCCCACCGGGGCGATGCGCTCCCGGACCCTGCACGGCTGGCTGGTCATCGGCGCGGGCGAGGCCGCCGCGATGCTGCTGGCCGTCGGCGCCGCGCTGCGACTGACCGGCTGGGTGCTCCTGCCCGTACGGATCCTCGACGCCACCACCCACGACATCGCCACCGGGCGCCTGAAGTCACGGGTGGCGGTGGGTGGCGGCCCGCCGGAACTCAGGCGGCTAGCCCGGTCGTTCAACGAGATGGCCGACAACGTCGAGGACGTGCTGGAGCAGCAGCGCGCCTTCGTCGCCGACGCCTCGCACCAGTTGCGCAACCCGCTCGCGGCGCTGCTGCTTCGCATCGAACTGCTCGCCCTCGAACTGCCCGAGGACAACGAGGAGATCGCCTCGGTGCGGACGGAGGGCAAGCGTCTCGCACAGGTCCTCGACGACCTGCTCGACCTGGCGCTGGCCGAGCACGTCGAGGCGGACATCCGGCTGACGGACATCGGCCAGCTGGCCGCCGAGCGGGTGGCGGCCTGGGCGCCGGCCGCCGAGGCCAAGGGCGTCCGGCTGGCCGGCGACTGCCCGCCCACCACCGGCTGGGCCGACCCGGTCACGCTGTCCAGCGCGCTGGACGCGGTGATCGACAACGCGGTGAAGTTCAGCCCCGAAGGGGGCACGGTCGAGGTGACCGTCTCCTCCAGCGGCGACGCCTCGACGGTCGTCGTCACCGACACCGGCCCCGGCCTCACCGACGAGGAACTCGCCCGGGTCGGCGACCGCTTCTGGCGCAGCGGCCGTCACCAGAACGTCAAGGGCTCCGGCCTGGGCCTGTCCATCACCCGCGCCCTGCTCACGGCGGCCGGCGGCTCGATCGCGTACGCCCACCACGAGCCGCGGGGGCTCAGGGTCACGGTGACGGTGCCGAGAACCCGGCCCGGACTCTGAGCACCGGCGGCACCGGCGGCACCGGCGGCACCGGCGGCACCGGCGGCACCGGCGGCACCGGCGGCACCGGCGCCACCGGCCGCACCGGCGGCTACGGCTTCATCGACCGGTAGTAGCGCCGCGCACCCTCATGGAGGTCCAGGGGGTCGGTGTAGATCGCCGTGCGCAGATCGACGAGCTGGGCCGAGTGGACGTGGTTCCCTATGCGGTCACGACTCCTGATCACGACGCGGGTGATCCACTCGGTGAGCCGGGGATCCATGTCCTTGCGGGTCATCAGGACGTTGGACACCGCGATGGTCGGCACCGTGGAAGTCTGCCCGAGGGACCGGTAGGCCGACTCGGGCATGTTGGTCGTCCGGTAGTAGCGGGCGGCGTCCCCCTGGGCGTGCAGCCTGGTGACCACCTCGCCCTCGATCGGAATGAACCGGAAGGGGAACGCCCCGGCCAGCTTGACCAGCCCGTCGGTGGGCAGCCCACCGGACCAGAAGAACGCGTCGAGCTTGTGGTGCCGCAGCCGGTCGGGCCCGGTGTCGATGCCGTCGGACATCGGGGTGATGCCCCTGCCCGGGTCGATCCCCGCCGCCTTCAGGACCCGCTCGGCGATCAGGCGGACCCCCGATTTGGGCAGCCCGATGGCCACCCGCTTGTGCCGAAGGTCCGCGAGGGTCCTGATGTTCGAGTCGCGCGGCACGATCAGCTGCACGTAGTCGTCGTACAGCCGCGCCACGCCCCGCAGGTGCCCGGCGCCGCTGCCGTGGTGCAGCTCGTACGTCTCCACCGCGTCGGCCGCCGCGATGGTGAAGTCGGCCCTCCCGGTGGCCACGCGCTGCACGTTCTGCTGCGAACCGGCGCTGTTCAGCAGGTTCACCTTCAGTCCCGGCATGTCCTTGCGGAACTCGGTGCGCAGTTGTTCGCCGTACTCCTGGTAGACGCCCCGGGGCGTGCCGGTGCTGAAGACGATGGTCCCGCTCGGCGGGTCCTCGCCCAGAGGCAACAGCCACCACAGCAGCAGCCCGAAGACCACGAAGCCGGCTGCCGCGCCCTGCAGGGCCCGGCGCCTGCCGATACGGGGGAACACCTTGGACATGCGCGCGATCCTGCCAGCCCGCTCACCGTCCTGACCAGGGCGGGGCGGGCGGCGGGGACGGCCGTCCGCGGCCGTTAGAGTCGCCGTATGAGCTCTTCGCCCGCCGACCTCGTACGTCAGTTCCACCACGCCTTCGGTCTGGACGCCCGCGCCACGCCGACGCGGGTGTCCCCCGAACTGGCCGCGCACCGTGGGGAACTGCTCGCGGAGGAGGCCGCGGAGGTCGCCGAGGTGGCGGTCACCGGACCGCTCGACCGGCTCGCGCACGAACTGGCCGACGTGGTCTACGTGGCGTACGGCACCGCGCTGGTGCACGGGATCGACCTCGACGAGGTGATCGCCGAGATCCACCGCGCCAACATGAGCAAACTGGGCCCCGGCGGGCAGGTGGCCCGCCGTGCCGACGGCAAGATCCTCAAGGGCGAGCACTACCGCGCACCGGACGTGTCGGCCGTCCTGCGCCGCCAGGGGTGGTCCGCCGACGGCGCCTGACGAGGCTTCGCCGCGATCCGGCGGTATGGCTCCGGGCGATCCGGCGGTCATGGCTTCGTGCGGCGTCGCGGTCACCTGCGCAGCCGGTCGAAGCGGAAGGGAACGAGGGTCTCCGGGCGGTGGCCCGTGAGGATGTACTCGGTGAGCCTGTGGCCGGTGACGGGGCCGAGGGTGACGCCGAGCACGCCGTGGCCGGTCGCCGCGAAGGCGTTGCCGTGGCCCGGGACGCGGTCGATGACCGGGAGCCCGTCGGGCAGGAAGGGCCGCCCCCCGACCCACGGGTCGCGGATCAGACCGACCAGGTCGTCCGGGTCGTCGAACCACCGGCCCAGGTAGTGGCGGCCGGCGAGGGCCACGGCGACGATCCGGCGCCAGTCGAGGCGGTTGCAACCTCGTGGGGGCCTCGACCGCTCTGGACATCCACCGCAACACCGTCGTCTACCGGATGAACAAGATCGAGCGGCTCACCGGCCGCCCCCTGCGCGACCACCGCACCACGATGGCCCTCTACCTCGCCTGCCTGGCGGACCGACTGGGCGGCGCCGACCCCGGCCAGTGACCCCGGGGGAGCAAGGAGGAGCCAGGGAGGTCACCGACGCGATCGCCGCGGTCCTGGCCAGGACCGACGAACGCACCCGTGACCGCGGCGGCGGCGCCACCACGGCGGAGTTCACCGACAGGCTGCTCGTGCTGTGACCCCTCGGCCCCAGGAGCGCGGGGCCGAGGCGCTCCGGGGACCGCCTACCCTTGACGCATGACCAGCAGCAGCGACCGGAGCCCGGCAGTGGATGTTCGATCACCCAAGACGTACGAGGTCCGCACCTACGGGTGCCAGATGAACGTCCACGACTCCGAACGGTTGTCCGGGCTGCTCGAAGAGGCCGGGTACGTGCGCGCCCCCGAGGGGTCGGACGGGGACGCGGACGTCGTCGTCTTCAACACCTGCGCGGTCCGGGAGAACGCCGACAACCGGCTGTACGGCAACCTGGGCCGGCTCGCCCCGCGGAAGGCGAAGCGGCCCGGGATGCAGATCGCGGTCGGCGGCTGTCTGGCGCAGAAGGACCGGGACACCATCGTGAAGAAGGCGCCCTGGGTGGACGTCGTCTTCGGCACGCACAACATCGGAAAGCTGCCGGTCCTGCTGGAACGCGCGCGCGTGCAGGAAGAGGCGCAGGTCGAGATCGCCGAGTCGCTGGAGGCGTTTCCGTCCACGCTGCCCACGCGGCGCGAGAGCGCGTACGCGGCCTGGGTGTCGATCTCCGTCGGCTGCAACAACACCTGCACCTTCTGCATCGTCCCCGCGCTGCGTGGCAAGGAGAAGGACCGCCGTCCCGGCGACATCCTGGCCGAGGTCGAGGCCCTGGTCGCGGAAGGTGTCTCCGAGATCACGCTGCTCGGGCAGAACGTCAACGCCTACGGCTCCGACATCGGCGACCGTGAGGCCTTCAGCAAGCTGCTGCGGGCCTGCGGCACGATCGAGGGCCTGGAGCGCGTGCGCTTCACCTCCCCGCACCCGCGTGACTTCACCGACGACGTCATCGCCGCCATGGCGGAGACGCCGAACGTGATGCCGCAGCTGCACATGCCGCTGCAGTCGGGCTCCGACACGGTCCTGAAGGCGATGCGCCGCTCCTACCGTCAGGAGCGCTACCTGGGGATCATCGAGAAGGTCCGCGCCGCCATCCCGCACGCCGCGATCACCACCGACATCATCGTGGGCTTCCCCGGCGAGACCGAGGAGGACTTCGAGCAGACCCTGCACGTGGTGCGCGAGGCCCGCTTCGCCCAGGCCTTCACCTTCCAGTACTCCAAGCGCCCCGGCACCCCGGCCGCGACCATGGACGACCAGATCCCCAAAGAGGTCGTGCAGGCGCGTTACGAGCGTCTCGTCGCCCTCCAGGAGGAGATCTCCTGGGCGGAGAACAAGAAGCAGGTCGGACGCACACTGGAGCTCATGGTCGCCGAGGGCGAGGGCCGCAAGGACGGCGCCACCCACCGCCTCTCCGGCAGGGCCCCCGACAACCGCCTGGTCCACTTCACCAAGCCGGAGCAGGAGGTTCGCCCCGGTGACGTGGTCACGGTCGAGGTGACGTACGCCGCTCCGCACCACCTCCTCGCCGAGGGCCCCGTCCTCGCCGTGCGTCCCACCCGTGCGGGCGACGCCTGGGAGAAGCGCAACGCCAACGAGGCCGCCGAGCCGGCCGGGGTGATGCTGGGACTGCCGAAGATCGGCGTGCCGGCACCGCTGCCCGCCGCGACCAGCGGCTGCGGCTGCGACTGACGGCCCGACCGGCGTTACGCTGCCGGTCATGCTTGTCGCCGCCGCCGTATGCCCCTGTCCGCCGCTGCTCGTGCCCGAGGTCGCCGCGGGCGCCGCACCCGAGCTGGACGCGGCGCGCGCCGCGTGCACGGATGCGCTCGGTGTGCTCGCCGCCGCCCGTCCCGGTCTGCTGGTGGTCGTCGGGCCCGCCGAGCAGGACGGGCGCGGAGCGCACCCGCAGGGAACCCCGGGTTCGTTCCGTGGCTTCGGCGTGGACCTGGACGTACGGCTCGGTCCCGGCGCGGGGACGGCGTACGACCGTACGCTGCCGCCGTCGCTCGCCGTCGCCGCCTGGCTGCTGGAGCGCGCGGGCTGGGCGGCCGCGCCGATCGAGGGACTCGGCGTGGGGGAACCCCTCACGCCCGAGCGGTGTTTCGAAGCCGGCCGGCAGGTCGGCGCGCGGGTAGCACGGGTGGGGCTGCTGGTCATGGGTGACGGCAGCGCCTGCCGCACGCTCAAGGCGCCGGGCTACCTCGACGAGCGTGCCGCGCCCTTCGACGCCGAGGCCACGCGGGCGCTGGGCTCGGCGGACGTGGCGGCGCTGAAGGCGCTGGACAGGGAGCTGGCGTACGAGCTCAAGGTCTCGGGCCGCGCCCCGTGGCAGGTGCTGGCGGGTGCGGCCGAGGACGCGGAGCTGACGGGCACGCTGCTGTACGAGGACGCGCCGTACGGCGTGGGGTACGTGGTCGCGGCCTGGTCCTAGGCCCGGGCCGGCTCCGGCGGGTCCGGGCCCAGGGCCAGGCCGCCGCGTGCCGCGGACGGCGGACGGCCGGGAGCCGTCCCGCTCCGCGGCCGTCCGCCGATCGATGGCCGTTGCCGGTCAGGAAGCCGGCGGCGGCACGTCCGGACGTGTGCCGGTCCCGGTGTCGCCCGCCTCGGTACCGCCCATGTGGGCGAGCCGGTCCATGGCGTGCTTGGCCTTCCCGGTGCCGGTGTGGATCCTGTCGCTGTACTTGCCCTTGGTCCGCTCGTCGACGACCTTCGCGGCCCTGTCGATGCCGTGCTCGATCCGGTGCTCGATCCGGTCGATCGTGTCCCCGTGCTGGTGCGCGAAGTGCGTGACCTTGTCCCTGGCCGGCGCAAGCCTGACCTTCAGAGTGTGCAGAAGACCCATCGGTCCACCTTCCCTCGCGGAGGCGGTCACGTGCGGGCGCCGTCACCGGCCTCGTTGTCAGCGGCCTCCTCGGCGGACTGCTGCTTGGGGATCTCGGTGGCCTCGGCGGTACCCGTCTGGCCGGTCTCACCGCCTTCGGGGGCCTCTGCCTCCGTCGCCGCCGCCCCGCTCTCGGCCGCCGGCACCGCCGTCACCACCGGTTCCTCCGCCTCGCACCCGCCGGGCTCCGTCTCCGTCCGCGGCTCGGCGGCCGACGCGTCCTCTGTCGCCTTCGACCTCCGCAAAAGTCGTGCAAAAACACCCATATCCACTCCATACATTACTAATGCGGGAGAATCCCGCGCAGCCCGGTGCGCCCGTTTGCGCGACCCGGCTCACCGCCCCCGGACACAGGCGGCAGGTACCTCGCAACGGGCAACGACCCCGGACCCGGGTCGTCACGTAACTCGTTCGAGGCGCGGGGATGACGTTTGCGAGACTGGTGCGGTGAGCAGCGCACCCCCCACCCCCCGCGTCATCGCCGTCGTCGGTCCCACCGCGGCCGGAAAGTCCGATCTGGGCGTCTTCCTGGCCCAGGAGCTCGGCGGCGAGGTCGTCAACGCCGACTCCATGCAGCTCTACCGCGGGATGGACATCGGCACCGCCAAGCTGACGCCCGAGGAGCGCGGCGCCGTCCCGCACCACCTGCTGGACATCTGGGACGTGACCGTCACGGCATCCGTCGCCGAGTACCAGAAACTGGCCCGCGCGCGTATCGACGCACTGCTCGCCGAGGACCGCTGGCCCATCCTGGTCGGCGGCTCCGGCCTGTACGTGCGGGGAGCCGTCGACAACCTGGAGTTCCCCGGCACCGACCCCGAGGTCCGCGCCCGCCTGGAGGAGGAGCTGGCGCTGCGCGGTTCCGGCGCGCTGCACGCCCGGCTGACCGCCGCCGATCCCGAGGCCGCGCGCGCGATCCTGCCCAGCAACGGCCGTCGCATCGTCCGGGCCCTGGAGGTCATCGAGATCACCGGCCGGCCCTTCACCGCCAACCTCCCCGGCCACGACTCCGTATACGACACCCTGCAGATCGGCGTCGACGTGACCCGCCCCGAGCTCGACGAACGCATCGCACGCCGGGTCGACCGGATGTGGGAGGAAGGGCTCGTGGACGAAGTGCGCGCACTCCAGGCGCAGGGCCTGCGCGAGGGGCGTACGGCGTCGCGCGCGCTCGGCTATCAGCAGGTCCTCGCGGCGCTCGCAGGAGAGTGCACCGAGGAGGAGGCCAGGGCCGAGACCGTACGTGCCACCAAACGCTTCGCGCGCCGCCAGGATTCGTGGTTCAGGCGCGATCCCCGGGTGCACTGGTTGAGTGGGGCCGCGGCGGACCGCACGGAGCTCCCGCAGCTCGCCCTGGCATTGGTCGAACGACCGGTTACAGCCTGATCACGTCATGGCATCGGGATGCGCCGCCGGTCATCCCGGCCTCAGGTGCCGTGCCATCATCGAGCTTCGATCGACCAAGTGGAGTCCTAGTTGGGAGGGCGCGTGGCGATGGAGGCCGGCCCTCGCGACACCGCACGAAGCACCGAGTACGTCACCACCGACGGCGGCGAACCGGAACTGGGCGAGAACCTGCTCAGCCCCGACGGCCCGGACGAGACGCCGGACGGTGTGACCGCCGACGGCCCCGAGCCCGAGGAGATGTACGCGAGCGGCCCGGAGGTCGAGGTCGAGCTGCGCCCGCAGCGCCGGCTGCGCATCTGGCAGCTCGCACCCATCGTGGGGCTGGCCGCGGTGGGCTCCCTGATGTTCGCCTTCCCGCTGGCCTTCGACTTCGGGGACAGCGGTGCCGTCATCGCCATGCTGGGCCTGCTGATCTGCTCCTGCGCCGCGGGCTGGGGCATGATGGCCGCCCGCCGCGTCGGCCACACCTGGCCGGGACTGCCGCCCCGGGGCTCCGGCCGCCGGCCCGACTGGCGGGTCGTACTCGGGTACGTGCTGCTGGTGGCCGTGGTGGCGGTCCTCGCCGTGTGGCGGGTGGCAAGGCTTCGCTGAGGCGCCCCACGGCCGACACACGCGGGGATCCCACGCCCTTCCCGGCGGCGGGCACCACTCCATCGGCCCACCGGCGGAGCGCTCCCGTACGATCGAGGAATGAGCACGCGGATCGCCTTCCTCAAGGGTCACGGCACGGAGAACGACTTCGTGATCGTCCCGGACCCCGAGAACGTCATCGATCTGACCCCGGTCGCCGTCGCCGCCCTGTGCGACCGCCGCGCCGGCATCGGCGGTGACGGCGTGCTGCACGTCGTGCGGTCCGCCGCCCACCCGGAGGCCGGGGACATGGCGGCCGAGGCCGAGTGGTTCATGGACTACCGCAACGGCGACGGCTCCATCGCCGAGATGTGCGGCAACGGGGTGCGGGTCTTCGCGCGCTACCTTCAGCACGCCGGGCATGTGGCCGAAGGGGACATCGCGGTCGCCACACGAGGGGGCGTGAAGAGCGTCCACATCGCGAAGGACGGAGACGTCACCGTCGGCATGGGCAGCGCGCGCCTCCCCGAGGGGGACGTCACGGTGAGCGTCGGCGAGCGCAGCTGGCCCGCGCGCAACGTGAACATGGGCAATCCGCACGCGGTCGCCTTCGTCGACGACCTCGCGCACGCCGGGGACCTGCTCGCCCCGCCGCCCTTCAGTCCGGCCGCCGCCTACCCCGAAGGGGTCAACGTCGAGTTCGTGGTCGACCGCGGCCCCCGCCACGTCGCGATGCGCGTGCACGAGCGGGGTTCCGGCGAGACCCGCTCCTGCGGAACGGGCGCGTGCGCCGTCGCCGTGGCGGCCGCGCGCCGGGACGGCGCCGACCCGGCCGTCACCGGCTCCCCGGCGACGTACACCGTCGACGTGCCCGGCGGGCGACTGGTGATCACCGAGCGGCCGGACGGCGAGATCGAGATGACCGGCCCCGCCGTGATCGTCGCCGAGGGCGAGATCGACGCCGAGTGGCTGGAAAGCGCGGTCCGATGACCACGTGAACCGTGGTCTCACACCGGCCCGGACGTTGGGATCCGTGAATTCCCGCGGCCGGTTCGGCACGAAATCAAGGCCGGCCCCGGAACGCTTGGCGCAAAACCGTAAACCTCTTTTTCATCGCTCGAATGGGTGATCCGTTTCACGCTCGGCGAGAGGCGGTCAGTCGGGCGTGATGGGCTCGGTAGCATCAAGCACCGGCACGGACGGGGGGACGTCGCCATCCCTGAGCCGTGTATGCCCTGGGGCCCGTCCGCCGGTCAACGAGCCGGAGGTGCCCATGAGTACGGAGGCCACGAACCCTGCGACCCCTGGTCCTGTAGTCCCTACAGTGGCCCGCAGGAAGGCCCGCCCCCGGATCGACCTGCGCCGACTCGGCCGGGCCGCGCTGCTCGGCCCCGGCGCCCGCGACAAGCTGCCCGACGCCATCGGTCACGTCGCCGAGGCGCACCGCGCCCACTATCCCGACGCCGACCTCGAACCACTGCGCCGTGCCTACGTGCTGGCCGAGTCCTCGCACCGCGGCCAGATGCGCAAGAGCGGCGAGCCGTACATCACACACCCGCTGGCCGTGACCCTGATCCTGGCCGAACTGGGCGCCGAGACGACCACCCTGACGGCTTCTCTGCTCCACGACACCGTCGAGGACACCGACGTGACCCTGGATCAGGTGCGGGAAGAGTTCGGCGAGGAGGTCCGTTACCTCGTCGACGGGGTCACCAAGCTGGAGAAGGTCGAGTACGGGGCGGCCGCCGAGTCCGAGACCTTCCGCAAGATGTTGGTCGCGACCGGCAACGACGTGCGCGTGATGTCGATCAAACTGGCCGACCGGCTGCACAACATGCGCACCCTCGGCGTCATGCGCCCCGAGAAGCAGGCCCGCATCGCCAAGGTCACCATGGACGTCCTGATCCCGCTCGCCGAACGGCTGGGCGTCCAGGCCCTCAAGACCGAGATGGAGGACCTCGTCTTCGCGATCCTCCACCCCGAGGAGTACGAACACACGCGCGAGCTGATCGCCGACAACGCACGCCGTCCGGACGACCCCCTCGCGGAGGTCTCCGACGAGGCCCGCGCGGTCCTGCGCGAAGCCGGCATCCAGGCGGAAGTCCTCATCCGGCCCCGGCACTTCGTCTCCGTACACCGCGTCGCCCGCAAACGCGGGCAGTTGCGCGGCGCCGACTTCGGCCGTCTGCTCGTCCTGGTCAACGAGGACGCGGACTGCTACGGCGTCCTCGGCGAGCTGCACACCTGCATGACCCCCGTCGTGTCCGAGTTCAAGGACTTCATCGCCGTACCGAAGTTCAACCTGTACCAGTCGCTGCACACCGCCGTCGCACGCGCCGACGGGCAGGTCGTCGAAGTCCTCATCCGCACCCACCAGATGCACAAGGTCGCCGAGGCCGGGGTCATCGCACTCGGCAACCCGTACGCGCCTCCCGCGGAGGAGCAGGCCGCGGGGGACGGCGAGCGGGTCGACCCCACCCGCCCCGGCTGGCTCTCCCGCCTCCTCGACTGGCAGCGGGCGGCACCCGACCCCGACACCTTCTGGTCCACCCTGCGCGAGGACCTCGCCCAGGACCGTGAGATCACCGTCTTCCGGCCCGACGGCGGCACGCTCGGCCTGCCCGAGGGCGCCACGTGCGTGGACGCCGCGTACGCGCAGTACGGCGAGGACGCGCACGCCTGCATCGGCGCACGCGTCAACGGCCGTCTGGCGACCCTCAGCACCGTCCTGAAGGACGGCGACACCGTCCAGCTCCTCATGGGCCAGGACCCCGCCTCCGAGCCCTCCCGGGAGTGGCTCGACCACGCCCACACCCCGGCCGCCCGCATCGCCATCCAGCGGTGGCTCGCGGCCCATCCCGACGCCGGTGAAGCGACGGCGGGGGAGACCGGGGAAGAGGGCTGGAGCGGTGCGGAGGCACCCGGTGGGGACGGCGCCCAGGGACAGACCGAAGCGGTGGCCGGCAACACCTTCCGCTCGGGGAACGGCTCCTTCGCCGAGGCCCCGCCCGCCCGCCCCTCAGCGGCCAACGCCGTCGTCGACCGGCCGGGGGCTGCCGTGCGGCTCGCCGGGTGCTGCACGCCCGTACCGCCCGACGAGGTCACCGGTTTCGCGGTACGCGGCGGGGCGGTGACCGTGCACCGCGTGGAGTGCGCCGGAGTGGCCCGTATGAAGAGCACGGGGCGCGCCGAAGTGGGCGTGCGCTGGGGCGACGCCACCGAGTGCCGGGTCACGCTGGTCGCCGAATCGTTCGGCCGCCCTCATCTGCTCGCCGACCTCACCGAGGCGATCGCCCTCGAAGGTGCCGAGATCGTCTCCGCCACCGTCGCCCCGCCGACCCAGCAGCGCGTCCGCCACACCTACACCCTCCAGCTCCCCGACGCGGCCCACCTCCCGGCCCTCATGCGGGCGATGCGGAACGTACCGGGCGTGTACGACGTCGGCCGGGCGCAGCACCAGGGCCCTGAAGCCTGAGGAACCCGGCCACAGGGGACCCCATTCGGGTGGGCCGGTCGCGCGCCGTCACGGCGGGGCGGGTGCGTGCTGGTAGCCGTGGTCCATGCTGCCCACGCCCCGCATGCCGGATCGGCGATCCGGCGTTCACCGTGCCCGCCCCCGCAGGCGGACCACCGCCCTCCTCGGCTCCGCCGTCTGCGTCACCCTCCTCGCCGCGAGCGCCCCGGCCGCCCAGCTGGGCGTCGGCGACCGGCTCTTCCCGTACCTGGGCAACCCCGGATACGACGTGGTGTCGTACGACCTGTCCTTCACCTATCCCGGCCGCAACGACAGACCCCTCGAGGCCGTCACCACGATCGACGCCCTGACGACCGCCCCGCTGGAGCGGGTCAACCTCGACTTCGCGCACGGCACGGTCGAGTCAGTCCAGGTCGACGGCAGGCCCGCGGCCTTCGCCGGGGTCGGCGAGGACCTGGTGGTCACGCCCGAAAGGCCGCTGGCCGAGCGCAGCTGGACCCGGATCACCGTGCGGCACACCAGCGACCCCAGGGCCGTCCAGGGCCGGGACGGCGGCTGGCTGCGGACCGCCGACGGGCTCGCCATGGCCAACCAGGCCGACGCCGCGCACCTGGTGTTCCCGTGCAACGACCATCCCTCCGACAAGGCGATGTTCACCATCCGGATCACCGCGCCCAGCGACTACACAGCCGTCGCGAACGGTGTGCCGACCGGCGTGGACCGGGCCGGCGGCTCCACCACCTGGACGTACCGGACCCGGCACCCCATGGCCACCGAGCTCGCACAGGTGTCCATCGGCCGTTCCGCGGTGCTGCACCGCACCGGACCGCACGGCCTGCCGGTGCGCGACGTGGTGCCCGCCGCGGACCGCAAGTCGCTCGAACCCTGGCTCGCGAAGACCCCGGACCAGATCGCCTGGCTGGAGAGCAAGGTCGGGCCCTACCCCTTCGAGACGTACGGCGTGCTCATGGCCCAGGCCGCCACCGGCTTCGAACTCGAGACGCAGACGCTCTCCCTCTTCGAGAAGAGCCTGTTCACCGGGTCCGCCTACCCCAGGTGGTACATCGAGTCGATCATGGTGCACGAGCTGTCCCACCAGTGGTTCGGCGACAGCGTGAGCCCGCGCACCTGGTCCGACGTGTGGCTCAACGAGGGGCATGCCACCTGGTACGAGGCCCTGTACGCGCAGGAGAAGGCGCACCAGTCCATGGCCGACCGGATGAAGGCCGCCTACCGCTCCTCGGACCGCTGGCGGGCGGCCGGCGGACCGCCGGCGCTGCCCAAGCCGCCCGCACCGGGCCAGAAGATCAGCATCTTCCGGCCCAATGTGTACGACGGTGCCGCGCTGGTCCTCTTCGCCCTGCGCCAGGAGATCGGCCGCCCCGCCTTCGAACGCCTGGAGCGGACCTGGGTGCGCGGGCACCGCGACGGCACGGCGACCACGGCCGACTTCACCCGCCTCGCCTCGGAGATCGCCGGCCGCGACCTGACCGGCTTCTTCCAGGCCTGGCTGTACGGCGAGAAGACACCTCCCATGCCGGGCCACCCGGACTGGAAGACGACGACGCCGAAGCGATAGCGGCACCCGGGCGCCGTGCCCGACCGGCTCGGCTCGGTTCGGCGCCCGCCAGGCACCGGGGAATGAGGTGTCCCGGCACCAGGGAATAAGGCGGTGACGAGACGGGGCGTGCCGTGCGACCATCTTCGGGTCGGCGCGGCACGGGGCACGGGAATCTCCCGGGGTACTCGTGCGTTGTGAACATCGGCGGGCCGTGACCACCACAGCCACCGGCGCCGCCATCCGGATTCCTCAGGACGTAAGGATCAAATGACCTCCTCTTCTTCCGCTTCCCAGGACACCAAGCGCTTCGCGCAGACTTACCCCGAAGGTCTTCGGGCCGATGCCCTGATGGAAGAGGACGTCGCCTGGAGCCACGAGATCGACGGAGAGCGGGACGGCGACCAGTTCGACCGCTCCGAGCGCGCGGCCCTGCGCCGTGTGGTGGGCCTGTCCACCGAACTCGAGGACGTCACCGAGGTCGAGTACCGCCAGCTCCGGCTGGAGCGGGTCGTCCTCGTCGGCGTCTGGACCTCGGGGACCGCGCAGGACGCGGAGAACTCCCTCGCGGAGCTCGCCGCCCTCGCGGAGACCGCCGGTGCACTCGTCCTCGACGGCGTGATCCAGCGCCGCAACGAGCCCGACGCGGCGACCTACATCGGTTCCGGCAAGGCCGTGGAGCTGCGCGACATCGTCGTCGAAACGGGCGCCGACACCGTCATCTGCGACGGTGAGCTCAGCCCGGGCCAGCTGATCCACCTCGAGGACGTCGTCAAGGTCAAGGTCATCGACCGTACGGCCCTGATCCTCGACATCTTCGCCCAGCACGCGAAGTCCCGAGAGGGCAAGGCGCAGGTCGCGCTCGCCCAGATGCAGTACATGCTGCCGCGGCTGCGCGGCTGGGGTCAGTCCCTGTCCCGCCAGATGGGCGGCGGCAAGGGCGGCGGCCTCGCCACCCGCGGTCCCGGTGAGACCAAGATCGAGACGGACCGGCGCCGGATCCGCGAGAAGATGGCGAAGATGCGCCGGGAGATCGCGGAGATGAAGACGGGCCGCGAGATCAAGCGTCAGGAGCGCCGCCGCAACAAGGTGCCCTCCGTCGCCATCGCGGGCTACACCAACGCCGGCAAGTCCTCCCTGCTCAACCGTCTGACGGGCGCGGGCGTACTGGTCGAGAACGCCCTGTTCGCGACCCTCGACCCGACCGTGCGCCGGGCCGAGACCCCGAGCGGCCGCCTCTACACCCTGGCCGACACGGTCGGCTTCGTCCGGCACCTGCCGCACCACCTGGTCGAGGCGTTCCGCTCCACCATGGAGGAGGTCGGCGACTCCGACCTGATCCTGCACGTCGTGGACGGTTCGCACCCGAACCCGGAGGAGCAGCTGGCCGCCGTGCGCGAGGTGATCCGGGACGTCGGCGCCACCGACGTGCCCGAGATCGTCGTGATCAACAAGGCGGACGCGGCCGACCCGCTGGTGCTCCAGCGGCTCATGCGGATCGAGAAGCGCTCCATCGCCGTCTCGGCCCGCACCGGCCGGGGCATCACCGAGCTGCTGGCCCTCATCGACAACGAGCTGCCCAGGCCGTCCGTCGAGATCGAGGCCCTGGTGCCGTACACGCACGGCAAGCTCGTCGCCCGTGCCCACACCGAGGGCGAGGTGATCTCCGAGGAGCACACCGCGGAGGGCACCCTGCTCAAGGCGCGGGTGCACGAGGAACTGGCCGCGGACCTCGCACCGTACGTGCCCGCTCCCGCGCTCTGACGCACCACTGCTCCGACGCATCACCGCTCGAACGGCACCACCGCTCGAACGGCATCACCGCTCGAACGGCATCACCGCTCGGACGCACAACGGCGAAGGCCCGCCCCCGCTTGCCGCGGGGGCGGGCCTTCCGCACACCGGCGCCGGGCCGGCTCACCGAGCCCTACCGGCCGGCGAACTGCTTGCTGACCTTGTCGTACACGCCCTTGGCCACGTCACCCAGCCGCGGACCAGCCAGCCAGCCCGCGGACACCGGGCCGATGGACGTGTTGGAAACCAGCGCCGGCTTGCCGTCCGAGCCGGTCTCCACCCAGCCGCCGCCGGACGAACCACCCGTCATCGTGCACCCGATGCGGTACATCGTCGGATCCGACTTCTGGATCGACAGCCGTCCCGGCTTGTCCTGACACTGGTACGCCAGCTGGCCGTCGTACGGTGCCGCGGCCGGGTAGCCGGTCGCCGTGATGCTCTGGACCTTCGGCACGGCCGGCGCGTCGAAGTTCACCGGAAGCGCCGAACCGACCGTCTCCTCCAGGGACTTGCCGCTGTTGCCCTGCTCCGGCGTGACGTGGATGACGGCGAAGTCGTACGACGCGCCGTTCCCGCCGGTCTCGCCGCCCTGCGCGATCCACTGCTGCGAGGTCTGCGCCGCGTCGGCCCACCAGACGCCGTACGGGGCGACCTGGTCCCTGGTGGCGCCCTCCAGCTGCTTGGCCGTCATGGCCGTGTTGTTGTACGACGGCACGAAGGCGATGTTGCGGTACCAGCCGCCCTTCTTGCCGGCGTGCACGCAGTGGCCCGCCGTCCAGATGAGGTTGGACTTGCCCGGATGCGCCGGATCCTCCACGACCGTCGCCGAGCAGACCATCGTGCCCCCGGGGGCGTCGAAGAACACCTTGCCGGCCGTGGCCGCGTTGGTGTGGTACGGCGCCCGCACCGCCTGCGCCCTGACCGGCGCCGGCGTCGGGTCCGTCACACCCTGGTCACCGGAGATGTCGTTTTCGTCGACACCCTTGTCCGGGTCGTCGGCGTCCCGCATGCGGTCCGGGTTCCACAGGCCCTTGATGATCGGGTTGATGAAGTCGTTGGCCTCGCGCAGCCAGTCGTCCCGGTTCCAGTTCTTCCAGGCGCCGTGCTTCCACTTGTCGATGTCGATGCCGTGCTCTTTGAGCTTGTTCCTGATGTCGTCCGGGATCCTGATCTTGCCGTCACCGGACACCGAAGCGGACGCGGACGGCTTGGCGTCGGCGGTGTCGTCACCGTTGCAGGCGGTGGCGGTCAGCGCCAGCGCCGAGGCCAGGGCGACGGCCGCCAGTGCGGAGGAGGAGGTCCCGCGGGATCCGGCCCCCCTTCGGCGAACGGTGAACGGCGGCCGTATGGATCGCATGCTCTTGACTCCCCGTGACGTGACGGAACTCGGCGCTGCGCCCGTGCGATCCGGCGGAACTCATGCGGAGTTCACGCCGCTCTCACGGACGTCTGGGAACGGCATCACACACTATGCGCTCGCAGTGGGGGACTTCTGCCGGAACGGCTACGGTTCCGTCACGGTAATGATCTTGAAGCAACCCGTAACCCGTCGGCCGGTCCGCGGTTGGTAGCGGTGAGGGGGCCTGCTGCCTGTGCCGGGTCCTCCTGAGGGAGCAAGTCGCCTCTGGACAGCGGGAGGGCAAGGCCGTGACCGTGACGGAACCGGTGTCCGGGGGAGCGCGCGGCGCACACGAGGGCATCCTGCGGCGTCAGTCGGCGCGCGAGTCCGCGGCGCGCACCTACGCACGCGCCCTTCCCATCGTGCCGGTCCGGGCCCGCGGACTGACCATCGAGGGCGCCGACGGCCGCCGCTACCTCGACTGTCTCTCCGGCGCGGGCACCCTCGCCCTCGGTCACAACCATCCCGTCGTGCTGGACGCCATCCGCAAGGTCCTCGACTCCGGCGCCCCCCTGTCCGTCCTCGACCTGGCGACCCCGGTCAAGGACGCCTTCGTCACCGAGCTGTTCCGGACGCTGCCGCCGGGCCTCGCCGACCGGGCTCGCGTGCAGTTCTGCGGACCGGCCGGCACGGACGCGGTGGAAGCCGCGTTCAAGCTGGTGCGCGCCGCGACCGGGCGTTCCGGCATCCTCGCCTTCACCGGCGCCTACCACGGGATGACCACCGGCGCCCTGGCAGCGTCCGGCGGAGCCTGCGACGTACGGGTCGCCCGCCTGCCCTATCCGCAGGACTACCGCTGCCCGTTCGGCGTCGGAGGACCGCGCGGTGCCGAACTCGCCGCCCGGTGGACCGAGTACGTCCTCGACGACCCCAAGTCGGGTGTGCCACTGCCCGCCGGGATGATCCTCGAACCCGTCCAGGGCGAGGGCGGAGTGATCCCCGCCCCGGACGACTGGATGCGACGCATGCGGCAGATCACCGCCGCCCGGTCCATCCCGCTGATCGCCGACGAGGTCCAGACGGGAGTGGGGCGGACCGGCACCTTCTGGGCCGTGGAGCACAGCGGTGTCACCCCTGATGTGATGGTCCTGTCCAAGGCCATCGGCGGCAGCCTCCCGCTGGCCGTCGTCGTCTACCGCGACGACCTCGACGTGTGGGAACCCGGCGCGCACGCGGGCACCTTCCGCGGCAACCAGCTGGCCATGGCCGCGGGTACGGCCACCCTCGCCCACGTCCGGGAGAACGGCCTCGCCGAACACGCCGCCCGGGTGGGCGCCCGCATGCTGTCCCAACTGAAAGCGCTCAGGGGAGAGTTCCCCTGTGTCGGCGATGTGCGGGGCCGGGGCCTCATGATCGGCATCGAGGTGGTGGATCCGGAGCGGGACGGGGAGACGGACACGGACGGGCCGGGGGAGGCCCTTGCCGTGCCGGGACCGGCTGCCGGTCCGGACGGCGCCCCGGCAGCTCCGACGGCCGCACCCCGAAGTACCCGCACCCCACGGCCCGCCGCTCCCGAACTGGCCGCGGCCGTCCAGCGTGAGTGCCTGCGTCGTGGTCTGATCGTCGAACTCGGCGGCCGCCACGCCAGCGTCGTCCGGCTCCTCCCGCCGCTGACGATCAGCGACGAGCAGGCCACTGCCGTACTCGACCGTCTCACCGACGCGGTGGCGGCGGTGGCCCGCGGCGCCTCCCCGGCCCAGGCGGCCGGGACGCCCCGGCTCTGAGGCAGGCACTCTTCGCCCACCGCGCCGCCGATCGCCCCCGCCGAGCGCCCCCGCACGAACCCGGAGGACCAGACTTGAACGCCATTCCGGCACCAGACGGCCGTTCCCCCCTCCCGCACCTCCCCACCCAGCACCTCCCTTCCCCGCCCGTACCCGCCGCCGAGCCGGCGCCCCGGCACGCACCGCGGCCCCGGGAAGCCGAGCCGACGAGGGCAGCCCCGGCCGGCCTCCTGGAGCACCCGGAACCGCACATCGCCGCGCAGACCGCCGCCGTGGACAACCTGCTCCGCTGCTGGGCGCGGGAGACGGACCTCCGCGAACCGCGCACCGGTGTCCTGCGCATCCCGCTGCCCGCCAGCGGCACGGCGCTGATCGCCCCCGTGCACCACTGGTCCCCGGCCGGCTGGCACCGCTTCGGACCGCCCAGGTTCGCCGACGCCCCTGAGGGCGCCCCACCGCTCGACGCCGTGACGCTCACCGCCCTGATCAGCAGGGAGGCACAGGCTCGGGCCGACGGCACCGGTCCCAGCCCGGACGCCGCCGACGGAGGTGACCTAGTCGCCCGCGTGGCCGACTCCCTCCGCCGCACCGCCACCTTCATCAGCGACCGGCGCGCACACCCCGCCGACGGTCCCGACCACTTCCTCACCGCCGAACAGGCGCTGCTGCTCGGCCATCCCTTCCACCCGGCCCCGAAGAGCCGCGAGGGACTCACCGACTCCGAAGCCCGTCTGTACTCACCCGAACTGCGCGGCTCCTTCCCCCTGCACTGGATCGCCGTAGCCCCCTCACTGCTCGCCACCGACTCGGCCTGGACCGAGCGCGGCCGTTCCGTCCCGGCCGACCGGCTCACGGCCCGGCTCGCCGGCCCGGGACTGTCCCTGCCCGACGGTTACGCCGCCCTGCCCCTGCACCCCTGGCAGTGGCGCGAGACCCAGCACCGCGACACGACCGCCGCCCTCCTCGACGCCGGGCTGCTCAGGGCACTCGGCAGCCACGGCCCCCCGTGGCACCCCACCTCCTCCGTACGGACCGTCCACCGGTCCGGCGCACCCGCCATGCTCAAACTGTCCCTAGGCCTGCGCATCACCAACTCCCGCCGGGAGAACCTCCGCAAGGAACTCCACCGCGGCGTCGAGGTGCACCGCCTGCTGCGCGGCGGCGTGTCCCGGCAGTGGCAGGCCGCGCACCCGTCCTTCGACATCGTCCGCGACCCGGCCTGGCTGGCCGTCGACGACCCGGACGGCAGGCCCGTACCCGGACTCGACGTGATGATCCGGCACAACCCGTTCACCCCGTCCGACGACGTGTCGTGCGTCGCCGGACTCGTCTCGCCCCGGCCCCATGCCCACGCTGCCGGCGACGACGACCGCCCGCTCGCCGGCATGCCACCCGTGCGCTCCCGGCTGGGCGTGGTCGTCGCCCGGCTCGCCGAGCAAACCCGCCGGCCACGCGGCGCCGTCGCCACCGAGTGGTTCCTGCGCTACCTGGAACAGGTCGTACGGCCCGTGCTCTGGCTGGACGGTGAGGCGGGCATCGCCCTCGAGGCACACCAGCAGAACACCCTGCTCCTGCTGGACGGCGACGGCTGGCCCACGGGCGGCCGCTACCGCGACAACCAGGGCTACTACTTCCGCGAGTCCCGCCGTGCCGAACTGGAGGCGCGACTGCCCGGGATCGGCGTGCACAGTGACACCTTCGTGTCCGACGAGGTCACGGACGAGCGATTCGCGTACTACCTCGCCGTCAACAACGTGCTCGGCCTCATCGGTGCGTTCGGATCCCAGGGCCTGGCCGACGAACACCTGCTGCTCGCCGCCTTCCGCCGCTTCCTCCGCGACGTGGCCTCGGGGCCCGCCCCGCTGCGCACCTCCCTGCCCGCCCTCCTGCTCGACTCACCCGTGCTGCGCTGCAAGGCCAACCTGCTGACCCGGCTGCACGGCCTCGACGAACTCGTCGGCCCGGTCGACACCCAGTCCGTCTACGTCACCATCGCCAACCCCCTCCACTCCTGATCCCGCGCTTCCGGCCGTTCCGACAGCGCCACCACACCGACCCCATTCACCTCCGAGGAACATGCCCCGCCCCGCCTCCTGAGAGGAGCGCAAGTGCCTCCCATCGACGCGAGCACCGATGCCGACCGTGTCCCCACCCACCCCGACGGCCCCGAGCCGGCCGGGAACGGCGAGGACACACTGGACCTGCGGCTGCCCGACGAACTCGTCGCCCTCTTCGCCGCGGAGGCCACCGGCACCCGGGAGGCCGCGGACCCCGTACCCGGGTACCGGAAAGGCACGGGCCCGCGGATCCCACCCGCCGACGACCTTCTCGACGGCATCCAGTACTGGGGCCCGACCACGACGCCCGTGGGCACCTTCCAGCTGCGACCGGTCCGCATCGAACACGACCTGCCGCTCATCAGCCGCTGGATGAACGACCCGGCCGTCTCCGCGTTCTGGGGGCTGGCCGGCGCCCCGACGCGGACCGAGGACCACCTGCGCGCCCAACTCGACGGCGACGGACGCAGCGTCCCGTGCCTCGGCGTGCTGGACGGCACTCCGATGAGCTACTGGGAGGTGTACCGGGCCGACTTGGACCAACTGGCCCGCCACTACCCGGCCCGCCCGCACGACACCGGGCTCCACCTCCTCGTCGGAGCCGTCGCCGACCGTGGACGCGGACGGGGCTCGGCCCTGCTCAGAGCAGTGGCCGACCTGGTGCTGGACCACCGCCCGGCCTGCGCTCGCGTCGTCGCTGAACCCGACCTTCGCAACACCCCCTCCGTGGCAGCCTTCCTGGGCGCGGGCTTCCGGTTCGGCGCCGAGGTCGACCTGCCCGCCAAGCGGGCCGCCCTCATGATCCGGGACAGATCCCTGCGCCACCTGATGTAGCACTCCGTAACGACACCGTCACTCATGGAACGAAGGCCGAACCGGCCGGGTTCCCAGTCGCCGGACGAATGGGGAAAATTCTTGATGCAGCCCCGGGGTCCCCGTGGTCCCAGCCCTGGTTCCGCACTTGATCCGCCGTTTGTCAGTGCCTGGCCGTAGGGTTGTCGCGCTATGACTAAGCCCTCACTCCCCGAACTCCTGCACGCCGCCGTCACAGCCGTCGGCGGTACGGAGCGCCCCGGCCAGGTCACGATGGCCGAAGCGGTCGCCGAGGCGATCGACGACGGATCCCACCTGCTGGTCCAGGCCGGCACCGGCACCGGAAAGTCGCTCGGCTACCTGGTGCCCGCGCTCGCGCACGGGGAGCGCGTCGTCGTGGCGACCGCCACCCTGGCCCTGCAGCGCCAGCTGGTGGAGCGAGACCTGCCGCGCACGGTCGAGGCGCTGCACCCGCTGCTGCGCCGCCGCCCGGAGTTCGCCATGCTCAAGGGCCGGTCGAACTACCTGTGCCTGCACCGTCTGCACGAGGGCATGCCACAGGACGAGGAGGAGGGCCTGTTCGACCAGTTCGAGACCGCCGCCCCCACCAGCAAACTGGGCCAGGACCTGCTGCGACTGCGTGACTGGGCGGACGAGACCGAGAGCGGTGACCGCGACGACCTCACACCCGGCGTCTCGGACCGCGCCTGGTCGCAGGTGTCGGTGTCCTCCCGGGAGTGCCTGGGCGCCTCGAAGTGCGCGTACGGCGCCGAGTGCTTCGCCGAGATGGCCCGCGAGCACGCCAAGCTCGCCGAGGTCGTCGTCACCAACCACGCCCTGCTCGCCATCGACGCCATCGAGGGCGCGCCGGTGCTTCCCCAGCACGAGGTGCTGATCGTGGACGAGGCGCACGAGCTGGTCTCGCGTGTCACCGGTGTGGCCACCGGCGAGCTCACGCCCGGGCAGGTCAACCGCGCCGTGCGCCGCGCCGCGAAATTGGTCAATGAGAAGGCCGCCGACCAGTTGCAGACCGCGGCGGAGGGCTTCGAGCGGCTCATGGAGCTGGCCCTCCCGGGCCGTCTGGAGGAGATCCCGGAGGACCTGGGCTACGCCCTGATGGCCCTGCGGGACGCGGCCCGGACGGTCATCTCGGCGATCGGCGCCACCCGTGACAAGTCGGTGCAGGACGAGGACGCGGTCCGCAAGCAGGCACTCGCCTCCGTGGAAACGGTGCACGACGTGGCGGAGCGGATCGTGAACGGATCCGAGTGGGACGTCGTCTGGTACGAGCGCCATGACCGGTTCGGCGCCTCCCTGCGCGTCGCCCCCATGTCCGTCTCGGGCCTTCTGCGGGAGAAGCTCTTCGCGGACCGCTCCGTCGTCCTCACCTCCGCCACGCTCAAGCTGGGCGGTGACTTCAACGGGGTGGGGGCATCCCTGGGGCTCGCCCCCGAAGGCACGGACGACGAGGACGCCCCACAGTGGAAGGGCGTCGACGTCGGCTCGCCGTTCGACTACCCCAGGCAGGGCATCCTGTACGTCGCGAAGCACCTGGCCCGCCCGGCGCGCGACGGAGACCGTGCCGACATGCTGGACGAGCTGACCGAACTCATCCAGGCCGCCGGCGGCCGCACGCTCGGTCTGTTCTCCTCGATGCGGGCGGCTCAGCTCGCCGCGGAGGAGCTGCGCTCCCGCATCCCGGAGTTCCCGATCCTGCTCCAGGGTGAGGAGACCCTCGGCGAACTGATCAAGAACTTCGCGGCCGACCCCAGGACCTGTCTGTTCGGCACGCTGTCGCTGTGGCAGGGCGTCGACGTCCCCGGCCCCAGTTGTCAGCTGGTCGTGATGGACAAGATCCCGTTCCCGCGTCCCGACGATCCGCTGATGAGCGCCCGCCAGAAGGCGGTGGAGGACGCCGGCGGCAACGGCTTCATGGCTGTCGCCGCCACGCATGCCGCGCTCCTTATGGCCCAGGGCGCCGGCCGTCTCGTACGGGCGTCGGGGGACCGGGGCGTGGTGGCCGTACTGGACCAGCGGCTGGCCACCGCGCGGTACGGCGGTTATCTCAAGGCGTCACTGCCCGACTTCTGGTACACCACGGACCGTAATCAGGTCCGCAAGTCGCTCGCGGCCATCGACGCGGCGGCCAAGCAGGCGGAAGAAGAGTGATCGGGTGATCGAGGGCCGCCCCCGTTCGGGAGCGGCCCCGGGTACAGACAGAGCTGCCCGGTACCCGGCCCCGCGCAGCACAGGGCCCCGGAACCGGCGCAGAGGTTCCGGGGCCCGGTCAGTGGACGGGCCGCACCCAGCCGTCCGCCGCGGTGGTCACACGCGCCGCAGCACCGCGACCACCTTGCCCAGGATGGTCGCGTCGTCACCGGGGATCGGCTCGTAGGCCGCGTTGTGCGGCAGGAGCCAGACGTGGCCGTCCTCGCGCTTGAAGCGCTTGACGGTGGCCTCACCGTCGAGCATGGCGGCCACGATGTCGCCGTTCTCGGCGACCGGCTGGCGGCGGACGGTGACCCAGTCGCCGTCACAGATCGCCGCCTCGATCATGGAGTCGCCGACGACCTTGAGGACGAAGAGCTCGCCGTCACCGACCAGCTGCCGGGGGAGCGGGAAGACGTCCTCGACCGACTCCTCGGCGAGGATCGGGCCACCGGCGGCGATGCGGCCGACCAGCGGAACGTAGGACGCGGCCGGCTTGCCCGCGGTGTCGGTGGGCTGCACCGTGACCGACTGGTCGGATCCGCGCACCTCGTACGCGCGCGGACGGTGCGGGTCACGGCGCAGGAAGCCCTTGCGCTCCAGCGCCATCAGCTGGTGCGCGACCGAGGACGTGCTGGAGAGGCCCACGGCCTGGCCGATCTCCCGCATCGACGGCGGGTAGCCCCGCCGCTGCACGGAGTCCCGGATGACCTCGATCACCCGGCGCTGCCGGTCGGTGAGTCCGGAGCTGTCCGCCCGGATGCCTGGAGGTCGGCCCGGCAGGGATCGCTTGTGTCCCTCGGGATTCGTGGCTTCGTTCATCGCGTGCACCGGCTCGAGTCGGCCCTGGGAGCGGTCCTGGGCGGTGATGGTGGCGCTGTCTGCGGTGGTGGTCACGTCGGCCCCTCTCGATGGTCTCCCTGCTGGACAACGGTAGTTGCTTTCGAAAGGTTGCGCCAAACACACGTTCGAGTGAAAAAACGCCGTTCACCTGACGTTGTCGTGTGTGCGGGTGTATGGCTAACGCGGCACCTGGCGGACAAAAAGGCTCATTGTTGTACTCTTCACCGCCGGGGTGGCGACCTCGTGGGCTGCGTCCCCAGTCTGCCATCCGGAATCCCGTCAACCGGGCTACCGGAGCCCTTCTGTTCCGGAGTCCTACGTGACCTCCGTGCGGCGCCCACGGTATCTCCGTATCCGCGGCAGTGGTACATCTGCGACACGCGAGCGTGTTGGTGTATGGGCCAAGCCCCACATGTAGTGGTTGGATTGCTGCAGCTGCCCACAAGTTGTGGTCCCCCGGGTCGGCGATGCTCCGGTGATCCCCTATGCTTGTGGCTGCTCCGAGAGGCCCGTGAGGTCTCTGGGGCTGTTGAGTCTGCTGTGAGGAGGGTTGGAGATCATGCACTGCCCCTTCTGCAGGCACCCCGACAGCCGCGTGGTCGACAGTCGTACGACCGACGACGGCACGTCCATCCGCAGGCGCCGCCAGTGTCCCGACTGCTCCCGTCGTTTCACGACCGTGGAGACGTGCTCGCTCATGGTGGTCAAGCGGTCCGGAGTCACCGAGCCTTTCAGTCGTACCAAGGTCATCAACGGCGTGCGCAAGGCATGCCAGGGACGGCCTGTCACCGAGGACGCACTCGCCCAGCTCGGCCAGCGGGTCGAGGAGGCGGTGCGGGCCACCGGAAGCGCCGAGCTGACCACCCACGACGTGGGGCTGGCCATACTCGGCCCACTGCAGGAGCTCGACCTCGTCGCCTATCTGCGATTCGCCTCCGTCTACCGGGCGTTCGACTCGCTCGAGGACTTCGAGGCCGCCATCGCGGAACTCAGGGAGGGGACGCGAGGACCCGCCGCGGTCGACGAGGACGCGGGAGCGGGGAGCAAGGAAGACGATCGCGGGCCCGGAGGGACTTCGCAGGTCCCCGTGCCCGCCCACGCCGACTGACCGGCGGGCCGGAACGGGGCGGAGACACCGGTTCCGGCGGGACGGCGGCGACCAGAGGCCTGTTGCGGGCGGCAGCGTGAGGGTGTCCGCAACACAAGACAGATCACCGTGTCACGGGAACATCGTGGCATTTCAGGGCGTTTTCGCCCGTACAGGGAGGCGGCATGACAGAGACGGCGAGCGGTCCGGCACGAGGTTCCCGATCAAAGGGCGCCAAGGCCACCAAGGGCCTGCGTATCGAGCGCATCCACACCACCCCCGGCGTGCACCCGTACGACGAGGTGAGCTGGGAGCGCCGTGACGTCGTCATGACCAACTGGCGCGACGGCTCGGTCAATTTCGAGCAGCGCGGCGTCGAGTTCCCCGACTTCTGGTCGGTGAACGCGGTCAACATCGTCACCAGCAAGTACTTCCGCGGTGCCGTCGGCACCCCGCAGCGCGAGGTCAGCCTCAAGCAGCTGATCGACCGCATCGTGAAGACGTACCGGAAGGCCGGCGAGGACCACAAGTACTTCGCCTCGCCCGCCGACGCCGAGATCTTCGAGCACGAGCTGGCCTACGCCCTCCTGCACCAGATCTTCAGCTTCAACAGCCCCGTCTGGTTCAACGTGGGCACCTCGCAGCCCCAGCAGGTGTCCGCCTGCTTCATCCTGTCCGTCGACGACTCCATGGAGTCGATCCTCGACTGGTACAAGGAAGAGGGCATGATCTTCAAGGGCGGCTCCGGCGCCGGCCTGAACCTCTCCCGGATCCGCTCCTCCAAGGAACTGCTCTCCTCCGGCGGCAACGCCTCCGGCCCCGTCTCCTTCATGCGCGGCGCCGACGCCTCCGCCGGCACCATCAAGTCCGGTGGTGCCACCCGCCGCGCCGCCAAGATGGTCATCCTGGACGTCGACCACCCCGACGTCGAGGACTTCATCGAGACCAAGGTCAAGGAGGAGGAGAAGATCCGCGCCCTGCGCGACGCGGGCTTCGACATGGACCTCGGTGGCGACGACATCACCTCGGTCCAGTACCAGAACGCCAACAACTCGGTCCGCGTGAACGATGAGTTCATGAAGGCGGTCGAGCAGGGCGGCAAGTTCGGTCTGCGCGCGCGGATGACCGGCGAGGTCATCGAGGAGGTCGACGCCAAGACCCTCTTCCGCAAGATGGCCGAGGCCGCCTGGGCCTGCGCCGACCCGGGCATCCAGTACGACGACACGATCAACCACTGGCACACCTGCCCGGAGTCCGGCCGCATCAACGGCTCGAACCCCTGCAGCGAGTACATGCACCTGGACAACACGTCCTGCAACCTCGCCTCGCTGAACCTGATGAAGTTCCTCAAGGACGACGGCAAGGGCCACCAGTCCTTCGAGGTCGAGCGCTTCGCCAAGGTCGTCGAGCTCGTCATCACGGCGATGGACATCTCCATCTGCTTCGCCGACTTCCCGACCCAGAAGATCGGCGAGAACACGCGCGCGTTCCGCCAGCTCGGCATCGGCTACGCCAACCTCGGCGCCCTGCTGATGGCGACCGGCCACGCCTACGACTCCGAGGGCGGCCGCGCGCTGGCCGGTGCGGTCACCTCCCTCATGACCGGCACCGCGTACAAGCGTTCCGCCGAGCTCGCCGCGGTCGTCGGCCCTTACGACGGCTTCGCCCGCAACGCCGACGCGCACAAGCGCGTCATGACGCAGCACGCCGAGGCCAACGCCGTGGCCGTCCGCATGGACGACCTGGACACCCCGGTCTGGGCCGCCGCCACGGAGGCCTGGCAGGACGTGCTGCGCCTCGGCGAGCAGAACGGTTTCCGTAACTCCCAGGCGTCCGTCATCGCCCCGACCGGCACCATCGGTCTCGCGATGTCCTGCGACACCACCGGCCTCGAGCCCGACCTCGCCCTGGTCAAGTTCAAGAAGC
Organism: Streptomyces sp. NPDC001843; assembly: GCF_042891955.1. NCBI lineage: Bacteria > Bacillati > Actinomycetota > Actinomycetes > Kitasatosporales > Streptomycetaceae > Streptomyces > Streptomyces sp. NPDC001843. The sequence continues at coordinate 70,810 of NZ_JBIATQ010000007.1, forward strand.
TGGTCGGCGGCGGCTCGATGCAGATCGTCAACGGCACCGTCCCGCAGGCCCTGCGCCGTCTGGGCTACCAGGAGGAGCAGATCGAGGCGATCGTCGCCCACATCGCCGAGCACGGCAACGTGATCGACGCCCCGGGCCTGCGGCCCGAGCACTACGAGGTGTTCGACTGCGCCATGGGCGAGCGGGCCATCTCCGCGATGGGCCACGTCCGCATGATGGCCGCGATCCAGCCGTGGATCTCGGGCGCCCTCTCCAAGACGGTCAACCTCCCCGAGAGCGCCACCGTCGAGGACGTCGAAGAGGTCTACTTCGAGGCGTGGAAGATGGGCATCAAGGCCCTCGCCATCTACCGCGACAACTGCAAGGTCGGCCAGCCGCTCTCCGCCAAGACCAAGGAGAAGGAGAAGTCCGCGACCGACGCCGTCACGGAGAAGGCCGAGGCGACCATCCGCGAGACGGTCGAGAAGATCGTCGAGTACCGCCCGGTCCGCAAGCGCCTCCCCAAGGGCCGTCCCGGCATCACCACCTCCTTCACCGTCGGTGGCGCCGAGGGCTACATGACCGCCAACTCCTACCCTGACGACGGTCTCGGCGAGGTCTTCCTGAAGATGTCGAAGCAGGGCTCGACCCTCGCGGGCATGATGGACGCCTTCTCCATCGCCGTCTCGGTGGGCCTGCAGTACGGCGTGCCCCTGGAGACCTACGTCTCGAAGTTCACCAACATGCGCTTCGAGCCGGCAGGCATGACGGACGACCCCGACGTGCGGATGGCGCAGTCGATCGTCGACTACATCTTCCGCCGCCTGGCGCTGGACTTCCTGCCCTTCGAGACGCGCTCCGCGCTCGGCATCCACTCCGCCGAGGAGCGCCAGCGCCACCTCGAGACGGGCTCCTACGAGCCCACCGACGAGGAGGTCGACGTCGAAGGCCTGGCGCAGTCGGCGCCGCGCGCCCAGGAGCTGAAGGCCGTCGCCACACCGAAGGCCGAGGCAGAGGCGGCCAAGCCCGCCCCGAAGCAGGCCCACACCAGTGCCGAACTGGTGGAGATGCAGCTGGGCATCCAGGCCGACGCCCCGCTGTGCTTCTCCTGCGGCACGAAGATGCAGCGGGCCGGCTCCTGCTACATCTGCGAGGGCTGCGGTTCGACCAGCGGCTGCAGCTGATGACGGGCAGTGACTGAGGTAAGGGGCGCCGGCCATGGGCCGGCGCCCCTTACCGTTGTCCAGGCGCGCGCCCGGCCCGTGGTCTGCGCCCGCCGAGCGGGCGTCAGGGCTGGTGCATCCTGCCCATGGATCTGGTGAAGGTCGCGGGGTCGTCCTCAAAGCCGTGCACCCCGGGACGGAAGTTCCAGTTGCCGGACTCGTCGTGCGTGAACTCCGCGACCGCCGCCGCCGTCGCCCCGAGCACCGAGCCGAAGTCGTCCTCGGCAAGAACGTCGTAGCCTTCCCGGATGCGCACCGCCGGGTTCAGAACGCCGGCGAAGGTCCGGTCCACCAGGCGCTGCTGGATGACCACACCGACGACCACGCGCGCGTACCGGCCGTCGAGGCGGTCGAGTTCGAGGGTCATCACCTCGTCCCAGCCGAAGCCCCTGCCGTCGGTGCTGTCCCGGTTGAGAAAGATGGTGCCGTCGGGGGACCGGCTGTCGAAGTGCACCACATAGACCGGAGCGCCGTACGGGTCGCCCGCGGCGAACGTCGCGGCGACGATGTCGAGGTCGGTGGGCGGCTCGCCCGCCGGACTCGGGTCCCACTTGAGTGCGACCTCGACCTTGCGGATCCCCTTGCTGAAGCCGGTCACCGCGCGTCCCCTTCCCCCTGGAGGCCTCACTGCCTCAACTTCTGGGCAGCGACAGATCGTTGTCCATCGTGCCATGGGCACGGGGGCGCGTGCGCGGTCCGTCTCCGCCGGAGCGTGACCGGCGCCACGCCAGGTGGCCTTACCATGGCGCGGTGCTGGTCAAGTGGATTCGCTGCACCGTGGTGGACCGCCGCGGCTTCGAGCGGGGGCAGCGAAAGTGGGCGGGGCTTCTCGGGGAGCCGGGGTTTCGGGGGCAGGGCGGAGGATGGAGCCGGCAGCGGCCCGGCGTGGCGCACATCTTCGCCTTCTGGGAGAGCCGTGCCTTCTACGACTCCTTCATGGCCCGCTCCCACGACCGGCTGGCGGCGGCGCAGTCGGGCACGTTCAAGGACGTCCAGGTCAAGCTGTTCGAGTACCGCTTCGACGTGAAGACCGGCTTCGAACCGCGGTTCACGGACACCGACCTGATCCGCGTGGCCCTCTGCCGGATCCACGAGGAGCGCGTCGAGCACTTCACCCTCATGCAGGAGAAGGTCTGGAACCCCGCGATGGCCGGTTCGCCCGGCATGATCCGCGGTATGTTCGGCGAGGCACCGGGGCAGGAGTTCCTGGTGCTGTCGATGTGGCGGTCGGCCGCGGAGCACGGCAAGTACCGGACCGAGCGGGTGGAACGCCTGGCCCTGCGCGCACAGACGGAGGCGGACGTCGCGGCGCTCACCGGTGACATAGTGGAACTGGAGCCGAGCTGGACGGTCTGACATCCGGACCCGCGGATTCCGCGCCCTTGGGGCCTCTGCGGTGCAGGATTCGTGTGACCTACGCCGTATGGAGCCCGTACGGGTGCTCGACCGGCTCCCATTGGATCTAGGGTTTTGGCATGGCACGACCACGGCGCATCGTCCTTGTCCGCCACGGGGAGTCAACGGGCAATGTTGATGACTCCGTGTACGAGCGGGAACCCGACCACGCTCTGGCACTGACCGAGCGGGGCCGCCGGCAGGCGGAGGAGACCGGCAAGACTCTCCGCGACGTCTTCGGACGCGAACGCGTGAGCGTGTACGTGTCCCCCTACCGGCGTACGCACGAGACGCTCCGCGCCTTCCACCTCGACCCGGAGCTCATACGGGTGCGCGAGGAACCCCGGCTGCGCGAGCAGGACTGGGGAAACTGGCAGGACCGCGACGACGTGCGCCTCCAGAAGGCCTACCGGGACGCCTACGGGCACTTCTTCTTCCGCTTCCCTCAGGGGGAGTCCGGTGCCGACGTGTACGACCGGGTCGGCGGCTTCCTTGAGAGCCTGTTCCGCAGTTTCGAGGACCCCGACCACCCGCCGAACGTGCTGCTGGTGACCCATGGCCTGGCCATGCGCCTGTTCTGCATGCGCTGGTTCCACTGGACCGTCGCGGAGTTCGAGTCGCTGTCCAACCCCGGGAACGCCGAGATGCGCATGCTCGTTCTCGGGGACGACGGCAAGTACACCCTCGACCGGCCCTTCGAGCGGTGGAAGTAGGGCACCCTTCGAGTTTTCGGTGCTTCTGCCTGCCTGCCTGCCTGACTGACTGACTGAGCTGCGGCAAACGCGATATAGGGCTTCGATGACGGCACGGCCCGCTGGTGCGATGTCGACGGGCCGTGGCCGCACAGGGAACACCGCCGCAGTCGGTGCCGTCCCAGGCGCGGGTGGGAAGCGTGTGTGGAGTGTGGAGTGACGATCCGCGAGCGTCGTCGCGAGGTCTGCGGCGCGGTCCGGATCAGGTGCGGCCGAGGACGATGCGCTCGGCGCGGGTGGGGGCGTGCTGCTGCATCCGCCGGTGGGCGTCGAGGGCATAGCCAGGTATGCCAACTCCGTCAGCCGACGCACGGCGTTGCCCCTGTCGACGGAGGGCGGGATCGGCGGACTCCTCGGCCACGCGCTGTCCGCCGTCAACGAGGACCTCCCATGTCGGGGTGTGGCACGCACGTATCTGAGCGACGCGCTCACCGCGCTCCTCCTCGCCGCTTTCGCCGACACCACCCCCGAGCAGGTTCCCGTCGCCACCGGCCTCGTCGACCGTATCCGTGCCTACGCACTGGCCCACCTCGGCGACTCCCAGCTCGATGCGGAGCGAGTCGCGCGCCGGCACCGCATCTCCGTCCGGCACCCGCACGCGCTCTTCAAAGGCAGTGACCTGCCCTTCGCCGTGTGGGTACGGCACGAACGCCTGCTACGGATCCGCCGGGATCTTCTCGACCCCGCCTCCTCGGACGTCTCCACGGCCGCGATCGCCGCACGATGGGGAGTGCATGCTCCCGAACACCTTGGCAGGGCTCTCAAACGCGAGTTCGGCGAAACCGTCAGCGACCTGCGCCGCAGGTAACGGGACCGAGGATTCAACGGGGCGCTTACGTCCATCGACGGCTCGAGTGCCGGCGGGAACCGGTGCCCCACTGGATCAACGGCTAGAGTGGCAGGGCGATGACCGCTGACTCCTCACCTCCCGCGCGCCTGGAACGAGCCCTGACCAGCCTGCGTGGGCTTGCGGTGGGGGACGCGCTGGGCTCGCAGTTCTTCGTTCCGGCGCACTATCCCCTGCTGAAGCGCCGCGAGCTGCCCGCCGGTCCGTGGCAGTGGACCGACGACACGGAGATGGCCTGCTCGGTCGTCGCGGTGCTGGCCGCCCACCACCGCGTCGACCAGGACGCACTGGCCCACTCCTTCGCCCACCACCACGACTTCGACCGGGGCTACGGCCCGGCGGTCAACCGGTTGCTGCGCCTCGTCCGCGAGGGCGAGGACTGGCGGGAGCTGGCCGCCGGACTCTTCAAGGGGCAGGGCTCCTGGGGCAACGGGGCCGCGATGCGGATCGCGCCCCTGGGCGCCTGGTACGCGGGAGACCCGGAGCAGGCCAGTCACCAGGCGGAGATCTCCGCATATCCCACGCACCAGCACCGCGAAGCGGTGGTCGGCGCCATGGCCGTCGCCGCGGCCGCCGCACTGGTCGCGGCCCCGGACGGTCCGCCCAGCCCCGGGGAACTCCTCGACTCGGTGGTCGCTCTCGTCCCGAAGAGCGCGGTAGGCGCCGGGCTGCGGCGCGCCCGGGACATGCTCGACTACGACGACGCCGGCACCGTCGCGGCCGTGCTGGGCTGCGGGCGGCGTACGAGTGCCCACGACACGGTCCCCTTCGCTCTCTGGTCGGCCGCGCGGGCTCTCGGTGACTACGAGACGGCGTTCTGGACGACCGCCCAGGTGGGCGGCGACGTGGACACCACCTGCGCCATCGTCGGTGGCGTCCTCGCGGCCGGGGAGGCGGGTACTCCGCCCACCGAGTGGGTGGAGCGGACGGAGTCGCTGCCGGACTGGGTGCGCACGACCGCGTGACGCCTGTCCGCTCCGGAACCGGGGACCGGCGTACGAACACCACGAGCGCTGCGAACTCTGCGTGTTCGGTGGGAACTGTGCGTCACCTTCGCACGTTGTACTGACAGTCGCCGTGCGACGCGGAGGGCGCGCGGTCATCGAGTCATCGAGTCATGGGTCGTCGGGGCCGCGGGGGGTGGGGGCGTGACATACGTGCGGATGGCCGACCGGGCGCCCTTGCGGTCGTTCCCCCGGGCTCGGGCCGGCCATCCGCGGCCTTGTGCCGATCCGGTCGTCTCAGCCGATGCCCGGGCCCGCCGTGCCGGCGAGGGCTTCGAGGTCCTTCTTGCGCACCTTGATCACCAGGACGGCGGTGGCGAGGGCGAGCACGGCCATCGCGGCGGCCGGGATGAACGCGGTCGAGATCCCGTGGGCCAGCACCTCGTGTCCCCAGGGCGCGGGCAGTTGGTGCGTCTTGGTGAACTCGGCCTTCTGCGCGGGCGTGCCGTCGGCGAGGAACTTCGGCAGCTGCTTCTTCGCCTCGTCCTTGGCGGCGGAACCGAACACCGTGGTCAGGATCGACAGTCCCAGCGAACCGCCCACCTGCTGCGTGGCGTTGAGCAGTCCGGACGCCGCGCCCGCTTCGTGCTGGGCGACACCGGAGACCGCCGTGACCGTCGCCGTCACGAAGTTCAGGCCCATGCCGAAGCCGAACACCAGCATCGGCCCCAGCACTCCGCCGAGGTAGGAGCTGTCGGGGCTGATGAACGTCTGCCAGACCAGCCCGATCACCACGAGCGCCGAGCCTGCCGCCATGAACGGTTTGGGGCCGAGAGAGGGCAGAAAGCGCTGCGACAGCCCGGCGCCGACGACGATCGCGAACGTGACGGGGAGGAAGGCCACACCGGCCTTGATCGGGCTGTAGCCCAGCACGTTCTGAACGAACAGGACGATGTAGAAGAACATGCCGAACATGGCCGCGGCCAGGCTCAGCATGATCACGTACGTGCCCGACCGGTTGCGGTCGGCGAACATCCTCAGCGGGGTGATCGGCTCCTTGGCCCGCCTCTCGGTGAACGTGAAGCCCAGCAGCAGGACAACGGCGGCGCCGAAGGATCCGAGGGTCAGGCTGTCCCGCCAGCCCTCCTCGGCCGCCCGGATGAAGCCGTACACGAGCGTTGCCATACCGGCCGTGGAGGTGAGCGCGCCGGCGATGTCGAAGCGCCCGGGATGCCGTTCGGACTCGTTGATGTAGAGCGGCGTGAGAAACGCGATCAGCATGCCGATCGGTACGTTGACGAAGAGCACCCACCGCCAGTCCAGCCACTCGGTGAGCATGCCTCCCGCGAGCAGGCCGATGGCGCCGCCACCCGCGGAGACGGCGGCGAACACGCCGAACGCGCGGTTCCGTTCGGGGCCTTCGGGGAACGTGGTGGTGATGAGCGCCAGCGAAGTGGGCGACGCGATCGCGCCGCCCATGCCCTGCAGGGCTCGTGCCGCGAGCAGTTGCCACGGTTCCTGCGCGAGACCGCCGAGCAGCGACGCGAAGGTGAACAGCAGGATGCCGGTCATGAACACCCGGCGGCGGCCGAGGATGTCGCCGGCGCGTGCGCCGAGCAGCAGCAGGCCACCGAAGGTGAGCGTGTAGGCGCTGACCACCCAGGTCAGGTCTGTCGTGCTGAACTTGAGCGCGTCTTGAATGTGTGGAAGAGCGATGTTCACAATCGTCGCGTCGAGTACCACCATGAGCTGGCAGGCCGCGATGACGGTGAGCGCGATGCCGGGACGCCCCTCCCGGCGAGCCGTCTTCGGTTTGTCGTCCTCGATCAGTTGAGAGGTTGTCACCTTGGGTCCCCCACAAAGCCATTAGTGAACGATCGCGTTCACTGCCGTGTCCACGGTAGAGACTCCCCGATAAGGAACGCAAGCGTTCACTTGACTTGTCGCCGCCTCGCGTCCCCCGTTGCTGCCGTGCGGCGCCCTTCCCCGTTGCCTGTATCCCCGCCCCCCGCTCACTGGAGAAACTCGGATGGTTACCTCGCGCTGGACGGCCGCTCCCGCTCGGACGGCCTCCCCCCGCCGGCGCGGCGCCGTGCTCGAACGCGCGATCCTCGACGCCGCGCTGGAGCAGCTCAGTACCGTCGGCTGGAACGGCCTCACGATGGAAGGGGTCGCCGCTGCCGCGCAGACCGGCAAGGCGGCGGTCTACCGGCGCTGGCCGTCCAAGGAGAGCCTCGTCGTCGACGCGCTTCGGGCCGGACTGCCGAGCCTCGAAGAGGCTCCCGACATGGGTAGCGTGCGCGAGGACCTCCTCGAGCTGTGCTTCCAGGCCCGCCGGGCCATGTTCTCCCGCCCCGGTTTCGCGCTGCGTGCCATCATTCACGAATGCGATCCCGCGCAGGTTGAACGCTTCCACGAAGTGATCTTCGGCGGTGTGGTGGAGCCGACCCTCAGGCTGCTGCGTGACGTCATCTCCCGTGGTATAGAGCGAGGTGAGGTCCGTCCCGATGCGGCCAACGGCTATGTCTTCGACGCCATTCCGGCGATGATGATGTATCGATCAAAGGTTTGCGGAAGCGAATGGAGCGACCAGGATCTGGAAGACATGATCGACCAGCTGATGCTGCCGCTGCTTCGGCCGTACGGCTCCTGATCACTCGTTGCGGCGGCCTTCGCGCGGCTTGGGGCACCGGGGTGTCGCGCGGGGATCCCGGCGGCGTACCCTGAGTGCGCCATGCCGTACGAACCACCAACTCACACCGTCGAGCGCTCACTCCGCGCCACGACCGGAGCCAAGGTCATTGCCGGTGTCGACGAGGTGGGGCGCGGCGCGTGGGCCGGACCCGTGACCGTCTGCGCGGCGATCACCGGCCTTCGCCGCCCGCCCGTGGGCCTCACCGACTCCAAGCTGCTGACCGTCAAGCGGCGCACGGAGCTCGCCGAGGCGCTGCGGCAGTGGGTGACGTCCTACTCCCTGGGACACGCCTCGCCGCAGGAGATCGACGATCTGGGGATGACGGCCGCGCTGCGGCTCGCCGCGGTCCGTGCCCTGGAAGGCCTGCCCGTCCGTCCCGAAGCCGTGATCCTCGACGGGAAGCACGACTATCTCGGCGTGCCCTGGACGGTGCGCACCGTGATCAAGGGCGACCGGTCGTGCGTAGCGGTGGCGGCGGCATCGGTGATCGCCAAGGTTCAGCGCGACAAAATGATGGCCGAACTGGGTATCGACCATGCAGACTTCGGTTTTGCGGACAACGCCGGGTATCCGTCACCCGTGCACAAGGCCGCGCTGGCGGAGCGGGGCCCCACCCCGTACCACCGGTTGTCATGGGCGTATCTTGATGCGCTGCCCCAGTGGCGGCACCTCAAGAAGGCCCGCAGCTGGGCGGATGGAAGCGTTCCGGAAATCGAGGGCCAGCTCGGCTTCGATTTCTGACGGTTCCGCTCGCACTGATGTACCACCCGGTCGCGCGAGCCGCACCAACGTTTGATAAATAACAGCTCATGCCTCTCATTCCCGAGGAGCCTCAGATTCACGAGAGTGCCCAGGGTCCCCGCGCCACTCCGGCCAGTGGCCGTACCGCGCCGACCCCCCGTCCCGTACCCGGCCCCCGCCCCGCGGCTCCGTCGCGTCCCGGTCGTCCCGGCCCTCTCCGGCCCGCGCCCCCGGTGCAACGCACGCCGCGTGACACGGCCACTGCCAAGCCGGGCCCGGCGGGCCCGGCCGCTGCCGCCGTCACCGCGACCGCGACCCCGCAGATCCAGCTGATCCCCGCCTCCGCCGACGGCGCCCTCGACGCCGCCGAGGAAGCGGTGGACCTGCTCCTGGAATCGGGTCGTGCCCCTGGTGACGTGTTGGTGATCACCACCGGCGAACCGCACCCGTGGGCCGCCCACGAGTTGTCCTTCGGTGAAGCCTCCTACTGGGCGCAGCACGACGCGGGCGACGACGTCTTCTACACCGACGCCGTCGCGGCCTCCCGCGCCGCCTCCCGCCCTGTGGTCGTCGTCGCCGTCAACGGCGGTTCCGACGCCGATGCCGTCAAGGTCCTTCCGCTCGCCCGCACGCGGGCGAGCGCCCTGCTGATCGTCTGTGGTGACCCGCAGCGGATCAACTCGGCGCTGGTCGCGGGCGTCTGACCCGCGTCCGGCGCCGTCCGGGGTGCCGTGGGCGTCAGTAGTGCCGCCGCGGCGGCACGTGCCCGGAGCGGGCTTCGGCGTGCCCGTGTGACGGACGGGGACGCGGAGGGCCGGCCGGGCACCTCGGGTACCGAGTGGTGGACCCTGAACGGCCGCTCCGCGCGCCGCACCCCTGTGTGCCACGGCGCGGGGCGGCCCCGCGCTCCGCTTTGCCGCGCTGTGCGGCCCCTGCGCGGTCACCGTACGCCGCCCCGGCGCCGCACCGGACCAGTGCCTGGCCAAAACAGGCGCCTGCCGTGCGTCGCAGGGTGCGTGATGACGGTCTTCTTCGTGCCCGTACGGGCCGTTCTCAGCGGGCCGCCGCCCGGCGCAGGACGTCCGAGACGGCGCCACCGGTGCGGGGCAGCGGGGGCGGGGCGTCCGAAGTGGCGAAGGGCTCCGGTGCCGAGTCCGCGCTCGGGCGGCGTCCACCGCGGCCTTCGCCGAGCACCTGCCAGCCGTCCCGGGTCAGCGTGATGTACGCCCCGCAGCGCAGCCCGTGCAGGGTGCAGGCGTCACGCAGCCCCCACATCCACGCACCGTCCTCCTCCGTCCAACGCGCGTCGCCCTCACGGCAGTAGAGCAGTACCGCGGTGCGCACCGGGGTGCGGCGCCGCAGGTCGTGCGGAATGACGCGGCGGAGCTGAGCCAGCAGCGCGTTGCGGAACATCCAGCCGTCGGCGGGGGCCGGGCGGCGGGCGAACGAGGCACTGGCGCACAGCCGATCGTCCGGGTCCAGGACGGCCACGATCGCGGTGGCCGGTGTGGGACGGTGCCGGGCGTGCAGCCCGCTGACCACCTCGCGGGGGTTGCGCAGCAGCGGGATTCCGGCGGCGGCCCATTCCGCGGGCTCGAGCAGGCGGCTGGCGGAAGCGGCGGACGCGGACGTCGACAGCGATGCCGCCGAGGACGGAGCGAATCCGAAGGTCACGTTCCTCCCTTCGGCTACGCGCCCATACTGACGGGCGGGGTCGGATTTCAGGGGAGCGCGCACCGCAGCAAAGCCCAACCGGATCACGAGCGAGCCGTGCGGGGAGCGGACCTCAATTCTTCCTGTCGAACTTCGATGCGGCAACGAGCAATTGGGGCGGCAGACTGTTATCTGGTGGTGCGTGGCATATATCCCTACCCGCTGGGCCTCCGGTGACACGGGGGGAGTCAGCCTTGGACGGCCAGGACCAGCGGCAACACCCCCTGTGCGCCGGACCTCCGGAGCAGGCGGGACGCGATCGCCAGGGTCCAACCGGTCTCGGTGTAGTCGTCCACGAGGAGGACGGGGCCTCGGGCCTCGGCAAGTGCCGAGGCGAGCTCCGGCGGCACGGTCAGGGCGCCGTCCAGGGCCTTGAGGCGTTGCGCGCTGTTGCTGCGGGAGGCGCGCGGCACGTCACCGGCGTATTCCACGGAGCCGAGCAGGGGCAGCCGGCCGATCTCCGCGATACGGGCGCCCAGGGAGTGGATCAGCCGTGGCCGGGTGCGAGAGGCGACGGTGACGACACCCACCGGGCGGTCCTGCGGGCCGGACGCACCCGGGGCCCAGCCGCCGGGCCCCTTGGCCCAGTCGGTCAGCACGCCCACGACGGCTCGCGCCACGTCGTCCGGCACGGGCGCGTCGGCCGCCCCGGGTGAGAACATCGGCCGCAGCCGGTTGCCCCAGCCGATGTCCGACAGTCGTCCCAAGGCACGCCCGGTGGCGGCCTGTTCACCGGCAGGGATACGGCCCTTGAGGTCGATGCCGATCGCCGGAAGCCCCGTGGGCCACATACGGCGGGGTTCCACCTCCACACCCGCCCGGCCGAGATCGACACGCGCGGCGTCCAGCGCGGCCGTGGAGGTGTCCGCCGTGAAACGCGCGCCCGCGCAGTTGTCGCAGCGGCCGCAGGGCTTGGCGTCCTCGTCGTCCAGTTGGCGTTGCAGGAACTCCATCCGGCAGCCCGTGCCGGCGGAGTAGTCCCGCATCGCCTGCTGCTCGGCCTTCCGCTGGCGGGCCACCCAGTCGTACCGCTCGGAGTCGTACGTCCACGGTCGGCCGGTGGCGATCCAGCCGCCCTTGACGCGCTTGACCGCGCCGTCCACGTCGAGGACCTTCAGCATCGTCTCCAGCCTGGAGCGGCGCAGTTCCACCAGGGGCTCGAGGGCGGGAAGCGACATCGGGCCGTCGGCACGGGCGAGCACGTCGAGGGTGCGGCGCACCAGGTCCTCGGAGGGGAAGGCGAGTGATGCGAAGTACTCCCAGATCGCCTCGTCCTCCTTGCCGGGCAGGAGGAGCACCTCGGCGTGCTCGACGCCGCGGCCCGCGCGGCCCACCTGCTGGTAGTAGGCGATGGGGGAGGAGGGGGAGCCCAGGTGGACGACGAACCCGAGGTCGGGCTTGTCGAAGCCCATGCCGAGCGCCGATGTCGCGACGAGTGCCTTGACCCGGTTGGCGAGCAGGTCGTCCTCGGCCTGCTGCCGGTCGGCGTTCTCCGTCCTGCCGGTGTACGAGGCGACGGCGTGCCCCCGCTGCCGGAGGAACGCGGTGACCTCCTCGGCGGCGGCCACGGTGAGCGTGTAGACGATCCCGGAGCCCGGCAGGTCGTCGAGGTGGTCGGCGAGCCACGCCATGCGGTGGGCGGCGTCCGGCAGTCCGAGGACGTTCAGGGTGAGGCTCTCCCGGTCCAGCGGGCCGCGCAGCACCAGCGCGTCCGAGGAGTTCCCGGTGCCGAGCTGCTCCGCGACGTCCGCCGTGACGCGTGCGTTGGCCGTGGCGGTGGTGGCCAGCACGGGGACACCCGGCGGGAGGTCGGCGAGCATGGTGCGCAGTCGACGGTAGTCCGGACGGAAGTCGTGGCCCCAGTCGGAGATGCAGTGAGCCTCGTCCACCACGAGGAGCCCGGTCGCGGCGGCCAGTTTGGGCAGGACCTGGTCGCGGAAGTCCGGGTTGTTGAGCCGCTCCGGGCTGACCAGCAGCACGTCGACCTCCCCCGCGGTGATCTCGCCCTGGATGGTGTCCCACTCCTCGGTGTTCGAGGAGTTGATCGTCCGGGCGTGGACACCGGCCCGGGCCGCCGCCTCCACCTGGTTGCGCATCAGCGCCAGCAGCGGCGAGACGATCACGGTGGGGCCGCTGCCGCGGGCCCGCAGCAGGGAGGTCGCCACGAAATAGACCGCGGACTTGCCCCATCCCGTGCGCTGCACGACCAGGGCCCGGCGCCGGTCGGCGACCAGCGCCTCGATCGCCCGCCACTGGTCCTCGCGCAGCCGGGCGGCGCCGGTGGCGTCTCCGACGAGGCGGGCGAGGACGGCGTCGGCCTGAGTCCGGAGGTCCGCGTTGCTCGTGTGGTCCATGCGTTCCATACAACAGGACGGCACTGACAGACGGGCCGGCCGAGGTGCCCCGAGCGGTACGTGCTTGGCGTGTCCCTGCTCGGACTTATCCACAGGTCGAAGCGGAACTTCGTGATCCGCGAGATCGTCGACGCATGACGAACCACAGTGAAACGACCGGACCCTCCGAAAACGGAGACATCACCGCACCGGGAGCGTTGAACGCAGGCATCGCACACGACGGCCAGGTCACCCTGCGCACCCCCGCCGAGCTGGCCGACGCCCTCCCCTATCTGCTCGGGTACCGCCCCGAGGACAGCATCGTCCTGGTCGCCCTCCATGACCGCGACGGGCGCGGCAGGTTCGGCGGACGAGCCAGGCTCGGCATCCCCGCCGGTGCGGAGGACTGGGCCGCGGCCGCCCGGCAGCTGGCCCACGGCCTGGTGACCGGCAGCGAGCGCAGAGGTGCCCGCCCGGAGCAGATGGTGGCCTACGTCTGCCAGGAACCCGGAAAGGGAGAGTCGGGCAGCGAGGTCATGGAGCGTCTCCGTCCGCTCGCCCAACTGCTGCGCACCGAGTGCGGCACCCTCGACGTACCGGTGATCGAGGCGCTGTGCATCTCCGACGGCCGCTTCTGGTCGTACTGCTGCCCGAACCAGGACTGCTGCCCGGCGGAAGGGGTGCCGATGGGCCTGCCCGGCACCTCCGTGCTGGCGGCCGCGGCCGCCTACGCCGGAATCCAGGTACGCGGGACACTCGGCGAGTTGCATGCGAGGCTGCTGCCCTGGCAGACCGGGGCCGCGCTGGAGCAGGAGATCGTGCTGGACGCCGCGGGCATGTCCCTGGTGCCCCGGATCCTCGACGACGCGAGCCGCGCGGACGTGGCGGAGGAAACCCTCGCTCTCGCCGAACGGATCATGAACCGGTTCGCCGTGGCACCTTCCGTGTCCGGCACGCATCAGGCGGACCGCCGCGACGACGAACTGCTCGCTCACGACGAAGCCGCGGCGCTGATCCTCGGCCTGCAGGACCGCACGACGCGCGACCGCGCCGCCGCGTGGATGGAGGGCGACGACGCCGGTCCCGCCCTGCGCCTCTGGCGTGCTCTGGCCCGCCGCTGCGTAGGGCCCTACGGCGAGCACGCCGCCGCACCCCTCACTCTGGCCGGCTGGGTCGCATGGTCCGCGGGCGACGACATCGAGGCCCGCGAGGCCCTGGCCATGGCGCTGGGCGCGGACCCGGACTACCTCTTCGCCCGCCTCCTGCACCAGGCATGCAACGAGGGCCTGGACCCGGAGTCGATCCGCCGCTGTCTGCGCGCGCAGCGCGCGGGACACGCGCGACCGGACGACACGCCCGAGGCCGTCACGGAGGCGGACGTCACCACGGACGGCCGGGGCACACCGGAGACGGGAGGCCGCCGACGGCACCCCTCCCGTCGGACTGAGGGCCCCGCCCGCCCATGCCCGGACGCGGCATCGCCGGAGGCCGAGAGGGTTCGTCCGGCCGCCCCGGGCCGATCCCGCCCGGGCGCCTCGAAGCCGGAGAGTACGCGCACGCGAGCGGCGGGGAGGAGCAGGGCCCGAAAGGGCTGTGCCGCGCCGCAGCGCACACCGTCCGTGCACAACGGCACGGACGGGGACGGGTGAACCCGCCCTGGGCAGGACTGGGCGGCCGGGCAGGACTGGGCGGAGGACTCATCGGGACCTGCTGGAGGTGGCGGCCGGCCGTTCGCCGGCGAGGCCGTCGGCCCGCCCGCGGCGTCCCGCTGGGTTCCGGCGGCCTCGCACTCATTCGCCGGCACTGGCGCGGCGATCCGGACCGGGCGCCCGCCCTGCGGCCACACCGCCGTTCGGGCGGCTCACCCGGGGGGAGGCGTGACCCGGAGGAGCCCCGTTCCGTTCACCTGAGTGGCGGAACGCCAGGACGGGCCGTGCCGCCGGTCCCTCGTCCCTCCCGAGCCCTCCTCCACCCGGCGCCGGAGACGTCCCCGGCGCACAGAGCGCAGAAGAAGCCCGCCATGCATCAGCCGCCCCAGCCCTTCCCCGGCGACGGGCGTCCCTCCCCGGGCCGGCCCGTGCCGTCCCCGCAGGGCGCCGGTCCCGGCCATGCCTCGCCCCGCCGTAATGCCACCGCACGCGGACAACTCCCTGCGGCACGCCGTCCGGCCGACCTGCCGCCCACCCACAACGCCCTGGTCTGCGTCGCCCTGCCCGGCCTCGCCATCTCCACGGAGCAGGGACAGCTGACCGGGCGGGGCCTCGAGGGGTTCTACCGGGCGGGCCGCCGCCTGCTCTCCCGCTGCCAGGTCAGGGTGGCCGGCCGCGAACCGCTGCCGGTGCAGGCCAGGATGACCGAAGCCGGCCGGGCCCGATTCGTGGGCACAGTGCGCTCCTCCCCGGCAGCGGGACCCGATCCGGACGTCGTCGTCGAGCGGCTCCGCGACGCCGACGGCACCGAACGGATCATTGTGCACAGCTCCGCCCCGCGCCCACTGCGCCTGCCGGTCGAGGTCGCCCTGGCCACGGACCTCGCGGACCTGAGGGCCATCGCCTCCGGGAACACGGGGGGCGAACTGCCCGCCGACGTTCACGACTCCGGCCTGCGCTGGACCTGCCCCACCGGCGGCTCGTCGGTCACGGCCCATCCGCCGCCCGCCGACGCGCTGGCCTCCGCCGGACTCCTGCGCTGGGAACTGGAACTTCCACCGGGCGGTACGGCCACAGTGCAGCTGCGGGTGAGAGCGGACCGAGCAGGACCGGTCAGAGCCGTGGGGCGAGCCGCGACGAGCCCCCTGGCCCCTGCCCGCGCGACGGGTGACGACCGAAGGGTCCCCGCCCTGCTGCGCACGAGCATCGAGGACCTCAAGGCCCTGCTGCTGCGCGACCCCGCGCATCCTTCCGACACCTGCTTGGCGGCGGGAGTGCCCTGGCGCTGCGGCCCGGCCCCGGCCGAGGCGCTCGCCGCCGCGCGGATGACACTGCCGCTCGGCACCCGGCTCGCCGCGGGCACCCTGCGCATCCTCGCCCGCACCCAGCTCACGGGCCCGGGGCCACGGGCCGGTCTCGTCCCGGGACCGCGTCGGGACGCGGGAGCCCACCTGCCGCCCGGCTGCACGGCAACCGAGGCCACGCTGCTGTTCCCGGTCCTGTTGGCGGAGGCCCGCCGCTGGGGACTCCCGGAGCGGGAGACGGAGGAACTGCTCCCCGCGGCGGAGCGCTGCCTGACGTGGCTACGGAGCACCGCGGGAGAGGGCGCATACCTCTGCGATCCGCAGCCGGGAGGGCCGATACGCTGCGAGACACAGGCCCACGCGCACCGCGCGGCGCTGCTCGGCGCGGATCTCCTCGACGACTGCGGCAGACCGGGCGGCGAGGGGCTTCGGCAGTGGGCGCAGGAGCTGCGGACCGCCTTCCGGCGCGACTTCTGGACCGAGGATCGCGGAGGCGGCCGGCCGGTCGCCGCCCGCGGCCCGGACGGCCGCCCCCTTCCGCACCTCGGCGCCGCAACCGTCCATCTCCTGGACACGGGCCTGCTGGGCGCCGGAGAACTCGCGCCGGGTCTGCTGGACAAGGCGCAGACCGAGCAACTCGCCCGGTTGCTCGGCGGCCCGGCCATGGACTCCGGCTGGGGTCTGCGCGGGCTGAGCGCCAAGGAGGCGGGCCACAATCCGTTCGGCCACCGGACCGGAGCCGTCCGCGTCCATGAGACGGCACTCGCCGTCGCCGGACTGACCGCAGCGGGCCATGAGAAGGAGGCCGGCGGTCTGCTGCGCGGGCTGCTCGCCGCGGCCGAGCATTTCGGCCACCGGCTGCCCGAGATGTACGCCGGGGAACAGCGTGCCGAGGGGAGCGCTCCCCTGCCGCACCCGGCGGCCTGCCGCCCGGCCGCCACGGCGGCGGCCTCCACCGTGCTGATCCTCGTCGCGCTCACGGGTATCCGCCCCGACGCGCCGGCCCGTACGGTCACCCTGCGCCCCGCGCGCAGCACGCCGCTGGGCGAGATCGGTCTGACCGGACTGCGGGTCGCGGGCGCGCCCTTCTCCACCAGGGTCAGCAGACTCGGCCTGGCCATGGTCGAGGAGGCGGCGGACGGCCTGCAGCTGGGATCCTGACCGCGTAGGGGCGTGTTTATCGTCAGGAAGACGACTATGATCGCGGCATGCCCTACGACCCGTCAGCGTTCCCGCCCTTCGCCGTCACCGTGGACCTGGTCGTGCTGACCGTGCGCCGCCATGCCCTGTGCGCGCTGGCGGTACGCAGGGGCGAGGCGCCGTTCCAGGGGCGCTGGGCGCTGCCGGGCGGCTTCGTGCGGGAGGACGAGGACCTGGCACAGGCCGCGGCGCGGGAACTCGCCGAGGAGACCGGGCTGCGCGCCCATGACCCGCACGCCCCCGCCCACGACCAGGGCGCCCACCTGGAACAGCTGGCGACCTACGGCGACCCCAAGCGTGACCCGCGCATGCGCGTGGTCAGCGTCGCGCACCTGGCGCTCGCCCCCGACCTGCCCCCGCCCCGGGCGGGTGGCGACGCCAGCAACGCGCGCTGGGCGCCCGTCGAGGAGTTGCTGCAGCACGGCGGGTACGGCCGCGACGGCGAACCGGTGGCACCGCTGGCCTTCGATCACGCCCAGATCCTGGCCGACGGAGTGGAACGAGCACGCTCGAAGATCGAGTACTCGTCGCTGGCCACCGCGTTCTGCACGCCCGAGTTCACCGTCGGAGAGCTGCGCCGGGTCTACGAGGCGGTCTGGGGCGTCGCGCTCGACCCCCGTAACTTCCACCGCAAGGTCACCGGCACCCCTGGCTTCCTCGTCCCCACCGGTGGCACCACCACCCGCCAGGGAGGCCGCCCCGCCCAGCTCTTCCGGGCCGGCGGCGCCACTCTGCTCAACCCTCCGATGCTGCGACCCGAGGTCTGAGGCTCGGGCGGCGGGCGACTACACCGAAGCGGTACCCGAAAATCTGGACATATCGCGCTATCTTGCTGCGGGTGATCCAGGCCTTCGGACTGACCAGCAACGCCCGCAAGGGGAGCCCGCCTGCCGTCGACGACGTCTCCTTCGAGGCTCGGCCGGGCGGTGTCACCGCGCTTCTGGGCGCTCCGGGCGCGGGCAAGACGACAACGCTCCGACTGATGCTGGAACTTGAGCAGGGGCGCGGGATCACCTACTTCAAAGGGCGGCCCCTGCATCGCGTTCCCCATCCCTCGCGTGAGGTCGGCGTACTCCTGGGCGACGTGCCGGGACACCCGGCACGCACGGTCCGCGGTCACCTGCGCATGCTCTGCGCCGCGGCGGGAGTGCCCGTCCGACGCGCCGACGAGGTGCTCGAGGCCGTCGGTCTCGTCAGCCTGCGCGAGGAACGCCTGGGCACCCTCTCGGGCGGCATGGACCGTCGGCTCGGTCTGGCCTGCGCCCTGCTGCCCGACCCGCACACGCTCGTGCTGGACGATCCCGCCGACGGGCTCTCCGCCCGGGAGGGCCGCTGGCTCCACGGCATGCTGCGCGCCCACGCGGCACAGGGCGGCACGGTCCTGTTCACCACGGCCGACCCCAAGGAGGCCGCTCGCGACGCCGACCGGGTCGTCACCCTGGAGCGCGGCCGGCTCCTCGCGGACCAGGAGGCCGCGGAGTTCGGCCGCACCCGGCTGCGTCCCCGCGTCGCCGTCCGCAGCCCGCACGCCGCACGTCTGACCGCCGTCCTCGTGAAGGAGGCCCGTACGTCACGGCGCTCCGTCGAGGTCGTGCCGGAGGGCGGTAACCGCCTCTCCGTGTACGGCAGTACGACAGCCGAGGTCGGCGAGATCGCGTTCCGCCACGGGATCCTCGTCCACCAACTCGCGGACGAGACGGGCGACATGGGACCCGGTGCGGGCTCACTCGCGCCGGACGGGCATGAGTTCGCCGTCGACCGGCTGTCGCCGGAGGACGGATCCGGCGACGCGGACGAGCCACCGCCGACGGGCCGACGGCAGAACGCCGACGGACAGCCCGTGGTCGGGCAGCCGCGCAAGGGCGGGAGCCACGGAGCGGGCGACGCGTCCGCCCCGGGGCGCTCGGGGGCCGCCCACGAGGTGCCCGCCGCGGATCGCGCGCCGGCCACTCAGGATCTGCCGGCAGTGGACCGGGCCCCGGTCGTCGGCGCGCTGCGGAAGCAGGGCCGGCCGCCGACGGACGGCGACTCGCCCGCCGCCGACACCTCACCGTCGATCCCCGCCCCGTCCGCCGTGGCGATCACCGCCACCGCAACCGTCGCCCACTCGCCACAGCCCTCCGACGCCCCCACCGTTCAGTCGCAGGCGGAGACCTCCGACACGGCAGCGCCTGCCCGCGCGCCCCTCACGGAAGCATGCGACCCGCACGAACGGCGCGAGCCGACCGGTGACCGGCATGCCCCCCGGGGCTCAAGGAACGACGCCGCGACTGCCGTTCCCGACGCCCTGTCCGTTCTCCCGCCCCCCATCGCCGTATGTCCCGCCCCCAGCCCCCTGCGCCCGCTGCGCTACGAACTCCGCCGCGCCGCAGGCATCGGCACGGGTTTCCTCACCTGCGGAGCCGTGCTCATGGTCTCCGCCCTCACCGCCGTGCTGCTCGCCCGCCTCGGCCACACCCCGCAGGCACGGCTGTTCGCGGCGTGGCCGGCGGGACTCCCTCTGCCACCCGCGGCGCTCGGCTCGGCGCTGCTCGGCGCGCTGGCCTTCGGCGACGAGTTCCGCCATCCCGCCCTGGCCGCCGACCGCGGCACCGTGCCCCGCCGGCTGGGGCTGCTCACCGCCAAACTCCTCGTCTCGGGTGTCACGGCGGCGATGCTGGCCTTCCTCACCGTGGGCTGCGACGCCGAAGCGCTCTACGTCGTCTACGGACGGGAGCTCGCGCGGGTTCCGGCCGACTGGCTCTCCCTCGGAGCCGGTTGGTTCGGCCTGGTGGTGGGGTGCGCCTGGGCCGGCGTGCTGGCCGCCGGGGTCTTCCGGTCCACCTCGGCCGGGCTCGCCGCGGTCGTTGCGGTACCGGTCGTGGTCGTGCCTGTCGTGCAGAAGGCGCTCGAGGGGCCGGCCGTGCGCATGGCGGCGGACTTCCCGCTGCGCATGCACCGGGTCTTCCTGCTGCAGTGGCCCTTCGGCGGCGAGCGCTACCTGGTCGCCGCGGCCCGGGTCATCGCCCAACCCGTGGGCGGTGCGCTCACGTTGTCCCTGACCGCCCTGCTCTGCGCCTATCTGCTCGTGACCTTCAGGGGCGGACTCCGGTGACTACTGTCCGTGCACTTCCGAACCCGCCATGCGCACAACTCCCCACAGAAAGCCCATTTCTTTCCGATAAGGCGTCAATTGCGACGGCGTGAGCGATCACCCTTTCGTGTGCTTTTCACCAAAGACCTCAAGGGAGTTGGAGACGACGCCGACAAAGGATCCGTGAGTACCCTTGCGCACACCATGATGACCGCCGCCCGCTCCACCGACTCCGGTCTGTCCGGCCCGGGCGAACTCGACCGCTACCCCTACGCCGAGGCGCCCGCGCCCGACCGCGTCGGAGCGCCCGTCTGGGACGGCGCGGACCCCGAACTCGGTCGTGTGGGCCGACGCGCCGCGGGCAGCCGCGGCCGCGGTCTGCACGGCCAGCTCGTGCAACAGCTGGGTCAGATGATCGTCTCTGGGGACCTGGGCGCGGACCGCCCGCTGGTGCCCGAGGAGATCGGCCAGCGCTTCGAGGTCTCCCGCACCGTCGTCCGCGAGTCCCTCCGTGTACTGGAGGCCAAGGGGCTGGTCAGCGCCCGCCCGAACGTCGGCACGCGGGTGCGTCCCGTCAGCGACTGGAACCTCCTCGACCCGGACATCATCGAGTGGCGCGCCTTCGGGCCGCAGCGGGACGACCAGCGGCGCGAGCTGAGCGAACTGCGCTGGACGATCGAACCGCTGGCGGCGCGCCTCGCCGCCGGGCACGGTCGCGAGGACGTCCAGCAGCGCCTCTCCGACATGGTTCAGATCATGAGCCACGCCATGGCGCAGGGTGACGCACTCACCTTCTCGCGGGCCGACGCGGAGTTCCACGCGCTGCTCATCCAGATCGCGGGCAACCGCATGCTGGAGCACCTCTCCGGCATCGTGTCGGCGGCCCTGCAGGTCTCCGGGGGGCCGGTCACAGGCTGTGAGCGGCCGAACGACGCCTCCCTGGCCCAGCACGCCCGGATCGTCGACGCGCTCGGCACCGGGGACGGTGCGGCGGCCGAGGCGGCCATGCGTCAACTGCTCACCGTCCATCCCGAGGTCGAGCGCGTGGTGCCCGCCCCGCGCGAGCACTGACCCGGACCTCGGGCGGTGGGGTCGGGGTGTGCCGCGTTCTCGTGGCGTCGCCGGGCCCGGGAACCGTCTGCCGCCGGGCTCGCCGGGTCCTCAGGGCACCCGGCGTGTCCGGCGGGTTGGGTGACGCGACCACCCAAGACATCTTCTGTCTATGTCTGACCAATTTTGACTGCTTACGGGGTGTGACTCGGGCCACGCAGATTGGGCGTAACGCTTGCGGGAACAACGCGATGACCTAAGAGGTGACAGCCGCGGAGGGAATACGGACGCCATTCAAGGCGCTGTGCATCTTCCCGGCCCCCGCCCGCGCCGTCGGCCCATCCCCAAGCCGGCGGTCGGCTCCTGTCCGTCTTGGACGGGGCCGGAAGCCGTTTTCCAACGTTCCGAGAGGTTGTTCGTGTCGGCCAGCACATCCCGTACGCTCCCGCCGGAGATCGCCGAGTCCGTCTCTGTCATGGCGCTCATTGAGCGGGGAAAGGCTGAGGGGCAGATCGCCGGCGACGATGTGCGTCGGGCCTTCGAAGCTGACCAGATCCCGGCCACTCAGTGGAAGAACGTACTGCGCAGCCTCAACCAGATCCTCGAGGAAGAGGGTGTGACGCTGATGGTCAGTGCCGCGGAACCGAAGCGGACCCGGAAGAGCGTCGCAGCGAAGAGCCCGGCCAAGCGCACCGCCACCAAGACGGTCGCGGCGAAGACGGTGACCACCAGGAAGGCCACCGCCACCACGGCCACTCCGGCCGTGCCCGCCGACCCCGCCGTCGCCGATCCCGCCGAGGAAGCCGCACCCGCCAAGAAGGTCGCAGCCAAGAAGGCGACTGCCAAGAAGGCGGCCGCGAAGAAGACCGTCGCCACCAAGAAGACGGCGGCCAAGAAGACGACCGCCAAGAAGGACGACGCCGAGCTCCTCGAGGAAGAGGTGCTCGAGGACGCCAAGGTCGCCGACGAGCCCGAGGGCGCCGAGAGCGCGGGCTTCGTGCTGTCCGACGAGGACGAGGACGACGCTCCCGCGCAGCAGGTCGCCGCGGCCGGCGCCACCGCCGACCCGGTCAAGGACTACCTCAAGCAGATCGGCAAGGTCCCCCTGCTCAACGCCGAGCAGGAGGTCGAGCTGGCCAAGCGCATCGAGGCGGGCCTCTTCGCGGAGGACAAGCTCGCCAACGCCGACAAGCTGGCGCCGAAGCTCAAGCGCGAGCTCGAGATCATCGCCGAGGACGGCCGACGCGCCAAGAACCACCTCCTGGAGGCCAACCTCCGTCTGGTGGTCTCCCTGGCCAAGCGCTACACGGGCCGCGGCATGCTCTTCCTGGACCTCATCCAGGAGGGCAACCTCGGTCTGATCCGTGCCGTCGAGAAGTTCGACTACACCAAGGGCTACAAGTTCTCCACGTACGCCACCTGGTGGATCCGTCAGGCGATCACCCGCGCCATGGCCGACCAGGCTCGCACCATCCGTATCCCGGTGCACATGGTCGAGGTCATCAACAAGCTCGCGCGCGTGCAGCGTCAGATGCTCCAGGACCTGGGTCGCGAGCCCACTCCGGAGGAGCTGGCCAAGGAGCTCGACATGACCCCGGAGAAGGTCATCGAGGTCCAGAAGTACGGCCGCGAGCCCATCTCGCTGCACACCCCGCTGGGCGAGGACGGCGACAGCGAGTTCGGTGACCTCATCGAGGACTCCGAGGCCGTCGTCCCCGCCGACGCGGTCAGCTTCACGCTCCTGCAGGAGCAGCTGCACTCCGTGCTCGACACCCTGTCCGAGCGCGAGGCCGGCGTCGTCTCCATGCGCTTCGGTCTCACCGACGGCCAGCCGAAGACCCTCGACGAGATCGGCAAGGTGTACGGCGTGACGCGTGAGCGCATCCGCCAGATCGAGTCCAAGACCATGTCGAAGCTGCGCCACCCGTCGCGTTCGCAGGTGCTGCGCGACTACCTCGACTAGGTCGCACGCCGATCGCATCCCGGCAGTAGCACGTCGAAGGCCCGGCCCCCCCCCGCAAGGGGAGGCCGGGCCTTCGTGCTGCGCGCCGTGGCGCTCTGGATGACTCTGGGTTTCTCGATCGGAACCTGGAGTAAGGAGCGTTCATGCCTCGACCCTGGGCCCGGGCGTTGGCCCGGCCACTGTTCCTCGTGGCCCTCTCGGCCGCCATACCGTTGGCCGGAGCGGCGCCCACGTCCGCCGACAGCGTTGTCGTCGGGGGGTTTCCCGTCGATGTGTCCGTGAGCCCGTGGACGGTGGCGTTGTCCAGCCGTGACCGGTTCGGGGGTATGCGAGCAGGGCAGTTCTGCGGCGGGGCCGTGGTCGGCAGGACCACGGTGCTGACCGCGGCCCACTGCCTGACCGAGGACGTCCTGGGGGCACCACCCGACAAGATGCGGGACCTCAAGGTCATCGCCGGTCGAACGGACCTGCTGGCCGGTGGCGGCGAGGAGATCGCCGTTCGTGGGGTGTGGGTCAATCCCGGCTACGACGAGATCCGCAACTCCGGCGACTTCGCCGTGGTCACCCTGGCCGAGCCCCTGCCGCAGAGCTCGGTCGTGGCGATGGCGGCCGCCGGCGACCCGGCGTACGAGCCGCGGGCCAAGGCCCTGGTCTCCGGGTGGGGCGACACGACCGGCGCAGGCGACTACGCCCGGCGCCTGCACGCCGCACAGGTGCGCGTGCTGCCCGACGCCCTGTGCGCCCAGGCATATCCCGGCGGGCTGGACGGCACGTACCGGTCCGAGACCATGGTGTGTGCCGGTGAGGCCGAGGGCGGCCCCGACGCCTGTCAGGGCGACAGCGGAGGCCCTCTGGTGGCCCAGGGGCGGTTGATCGGACTGGTGTCGTGGGGGAACGGCTGTGGACGGCCGGGCAGCCCGGGCGTCTACACGCGGGTGTCCGACATCGTGCGGACGATAGGGCTGGGGAGCAAGGCGGGCGGTCTGCGGGCGCCCCACACAGGCGCCTGAGCGGCCCGGTGGGCCCCTGGTGCCGCGACGGCGGCGGGCCGACGGGTGTACCAACGCGAGCGGCCGCTCCTGTCAGCAGGAGCGGCCGCCCGTTCACCGGCCTGTGCCGGGGCTGGCTCGTCGTCTGTGCGAGATGTCAGCGCTCATCTTCGGACGTGCTCGCGGGAACGGACGTCAGCCGCTCCGTCTCGTCCTGTATCTCAGCGGCGATCTTCTTGAGTTCCGGCTCGAACTTGCGGCCGTGGTGGGCGCAGAAGAGCAGTTCTCCGCCGCTGAGCAGTACGACGCGCAGGTATGCCTGGGCGCCGCAGCGGTCGCAGCGATCGGCGGCCGTCAGGGGGCTCGCGGGGGTCAGAACAGTAGTCACGTCGCCTCTTCTCTAGCTCGACGAGCTGTCGTACCAGGGTCAACATCCAACCAGCCCGAAAACGTTCCCGCTCGTGGCCTTTCCTCGAAGAAATCTTTCCCGGGGCGGCTGTCTGCTGCCGGTTGGCGGCGAATGTGCCGTATTGCGTGTCTTAGGTGCTTACGGGTTCGCGCTGTCAGTGTTCGGTCTTAGGGTTTCCGTCCACCCGGCTGGCTTGCCGGTTGTTCATGAGGACGTGCCCGGAGCCTAAATGGTTCATGCCTCGAAGGGAACGTGATGTGTACTTCACTCCAACGAGGGATCGAACAAGTATGCGAGTCTGGACTAGGCTGAGTTCCCGGCGAGGGTGGCGGTACAACGGCTCTACCAGGCCTCGGTACCCTCGGAGCGGCGACCGAAGCCGGGCCCTTACCCAGACCGGGCCCAACTGAAATTCAGCGAGGAGCGAACCGCGTGACCGCCGAGACGTCCGTGCCGTCCACAGCACTGCTCGCAGGAGCAGACCGGGACGGCTCCAACTACACCGCGCGGCACTTGCTCGTCCTTGAGGGCCTCGAAGCCGTGCGCAAGCGCCCTGGTATGTACATCGGCTCGACCGACAGTCGTGGCCTGATGCACTGCCTGTGGGAGATCATCGACAACTCCGTGGACGAGGCCCTCGGTGGTTACTGCGACCACATCGAGGTGATCCTCCACGATGACAGCTCGGTGGAGGTCCGGGACAACGGCCGCGGCATCCCCGTGGACGTCGAGCCCAAGACGGGCCTTTCGGGCGTCGAGGTCGTCATGACCAAGCTGCACGCGGGCGGCAAGTTCGGCGGGGGCTCGTACGCGGCCTCCGGCGGTCTGCACGGCGTCGGCGCCTCCGTGGTGAACGCGCTCTCCGCCCGCCTGGACGTCGAGGTCGACCGCGCCGGTCACACCCACGCCATCAGCTTCCGGCGCGGTGTCCCGGGTGCCTTCGCGGGCAACGGCGCGGACGCCAGGTTCGAGGCCAAGGGCGGCCTGCGCAAGGCCAAGAAGATCCCCAAGACCCGCACCGGCACGCGCGTGCGGTACTGGGCCGACCGGCAGATCTTCCTCAAGGACGCGAAGCTCGCGCTGGAGACGCTGCACCAGCGCGCCCGCCAGACCGCGTTCCTGGTGCCCGGCCTGACCATCGTCGTCCGCGACGAGTACGGCCTGGGCGAGGGGGGCAGCAAGGGCGAGGAGTCGTTCCGCTTCGACGGCGGCATCAGCGAGTTCTGCGAGTACCTGGCCACCGACAAGCCGGTGTGCGACGTACTCCGCCTCACCGGTCAGGGCACCTTCAAGGAGACCGTCCCGGTCCTGGACGACCACGGCCAGATGACCCCCACCGAGGTCACCCGGGAACTCGGTGTGGATGTGGCGCTGCGCTGGGGCACCGGCTACGACACGACGCTCAAGTCGTTCGTCAACATCATCGCCACCCCCAAGGGCGGCACCCACGTCGCCGGCTTCGAGCAGGCCGTCACCAAGACGATGAACGAGGTGCTGCGCGCCAAGAAGCTGCTGCGCGTCGCCGAGGACGACATCGTCAAGGACGACGCCCTCGAGGGCCTCACCGCGGTCGTCACCGTGCGTCTGGCCGAGCCGCAGTTCGAGGGCCAGACCAAGGAAGTCCTCGGTACCTCGGCGGCCCGTCGCATCGTGAACAACGTGGTCAGCAAGGAACTCAAGGCGTTCCTGACCTCCACCAAGCGCGACGCCGCCGCCCAGGCCCGGGTGGTCCTGGAGAAGGCGGTCGCCGCCGCCCGTACGCGCATCGCTGCCCGCCAGCACAAGGACGCCCAGCGCCGGAAGACGGCCCTGGAGTCCTCTTCGCTGCCCGCCAAGCTCGCCGACTGCCGCAGCGACGACGTGGACCGCAGCGAACTGTTCATCGTCGAGGGCGACTCAGCGCTCGGTACGGCGAAGCTCGCCCGGAACTCCGAGTTCCAGGCGCTGCTGCCGATCCGGGGCAAGATCCTCAACGTGCAGAAGTCATCCGTGACCGACATGCTGAAGAACGCCGAGTGCGGCGCGATCATCCAGGTCATAGGGGCGGGGTCGGGCCGGACGTTCGACCTCGACGCGGCTCGCTACGGCAAGATCATCATGATGACCGACGCCGACGTGGACGGTTCCCACATCCGCTGCCTGCTCCTGACGCTCTTCCAGCGCTACATGAGGCCGATGGTCGAGGCCGGCCGGGTGTTCGCCGCGGTACCGCCGCTGCACCGCATCGAGCTCGTCCAGCCGAAGAAGGGCCAGGACAAG
Organism: Streptomyces sp. NPDC001843; assembly: GCF_042891955.1. Lineage (NCBI taxonomy): Bacteria > Bacillati > Actinomycetota > Actinomycetes > Kitasatosporales > Streptomycetaceae > Streptomyces > Streptomyces sp. NPDC001843. The sequence goes on from NZ_JBIATQ010000007.1 coordinate 97,328, forward strand.
TACGTGTACACGTACTCGGACCGCGAGTTGCGTGACACGCTCATGGACCTGCAGAGCAAGGGCGTCCGGTACAAGGACTCCATCCAGCGCTACAAGGGTCTGGGCGAGATGGACGCCGACCAGCTCGCCGAGACGACGATGGACCCCCGCCACCGCACCCTGCGCCGGATCAACCTCTCGGACCTCGAGGCCGCCGAGCAGGTCTTCGATCTGCTGATGGGCAACGAGGTCGCCCCCCGCAAGGAGTTCATCTCCAGCTCGGCGGCGACGCTGGACCGGTCGCGGATCGACACGTAGGCGCCGTGCTCGGCTTGCCGCTCGGCTGCCGGCTCGGCTTCGGTCGGGCGGGCAGGGCACTCCGGGCGGGTTGAGCCGGGGTGCCGTGCGGGCCGGCGGGGCGTGCGGCCGGGATCGGCTGGGCAGTGGCGCCCGCTGAGCCGGTGCGGTGCGGTGCGGTGCGGTGCGGTGCGGTGGGGTGCGGTGCGGTGCGGTGGGGTGCGGTGGGGTGCGGTGGGGTGCGGTGCGGCTGGCGCGGTCGCGGTGTGGCTCCGACGCCCGGCGGCAACGCCCTGCCGCTGCCGCCCGGGCTGGCGACTGCCCGGCAATCGGGTTCGCCGGTGCTTCTCCACCCCTGGGTGGAGGCGACGGGGTGTGGCGGATCCACCTGCGATCCACCCCGGCTCCGATCTGCTGACCTGCGAATTTCCGTAGCGTCGAAGGCGTCGGCAGCGCTCGTTGCCGGCTCTCCCTTCCGCTCACGGAGGCTGTGATGCCCGGGCTCGTCAACGCGTTGGTGATCGTGGCCGTTGCCACGCTGGTGATCGTGCGCCAGTGCCGTGCCCGGGCGATCGACAGCGACCGACGGTGGTGGCTCATGCCCGTCGTCCTCGCGGCAGCGGCACTGCGCGAGCCCGGGATGGTCGATGCCCACCACCGCTGGGCATCCGTCCTGCTGCTCACCGTCGAACTGCTCATAGGCCTGGCCACCGGTGCCGGCTGGGCTTGGACCAGCCGCGTGTGGCGGGAGCCGGACGGGGTCGTGTGGAGCAGGAGCAGCAAGGCGAGCGTGGCCGTCTGGATCCTCGGTGTCGCCCTGCGCGCGGGTCTCTTCGGGCTCGGGGTGTTGCTGGGCGTCCACCAGGACAGCTCCGCTCTGCTCCTCGCCCTCGCGGGCACCCTGCTGGTGCGCTCCGCCATCCTGGCCTGGCGTGCTCAGTCCCTCCCCTCGGCGACCGGCCCGGCCGCGGCGTACGGTGACGCCATGCCGCGGCCCGCGTGGAAGGAGCGTGTGTGACGGACAACGCCTGGACACGCTGGCCCTCCCGCGAGGCGCTCGGCCGGGAAGGCGTCTCCGGACCGAGACGCATGCTCGCCTGGGCCGTCCGGCTGCTCGTCCTCGCCCTGCTGCTGTGGGGAGCCTTCGACGACCGTCACGTGCACGGGTGGGCGACGGTCGCGGCGGTGGGTGGCATCACCCTGGCCGGAGTACTCTCCTGGGCCTTCTTCCGCGCCACCTACCAGCACCGTCTGCTGACGTCGATGATCGTCGTCACGCTTCTGCTGGGGCTGGCGACCGTGGCTCAGGCGACCGGGTTCCGCGAGTCCGCCCTCGTCATATGGTGCGGCTGCGCTGTGAGCGCGCTGGAGCGGATGCCCCTCGGAGCGGCCCTGCCCGTCTCAGCTCTCGCCCTCACCGCCTTCTCCGCCGTCAACAACGACGCGTGGCTGACCACCGCGGCCACGGTCACGGGCATGGGCCTCGCCGGCTACGTCCTCCGGCTCGACGCCGAGGCCCGAGGCAACGCCCAGCGGCTGCTCGCCCAGGAGCGGGCCGCCCGGTCCGCGGAGGCGGAGTCCGCGGCACTGGCGGAGCGGGCCAGGATCGCGCGGGAGATCCACGACGTCCTGGCCCACAGTCTCTCCGCCCAGCTCGTGCATCTGGAGGCCGCCCGACTGCTGATCGAGCGGGGAGCGGACCAGGAGCAGATCCTCGAGCGGGTGGTGGCGGCGCGGGGAATGGCGCGTGACGGTCTGGCCGAGACCCGGCAGGCACTGTCCGCACTGCGCGGTGAGCTGACCCCGCTGGAGGACTTCCTGGCCGAGCTCGTCAGCGCGGCGGCCGGCGCGGAGGTCACCGTCACGGGTGATCGCAGACCGCTGCCCGCGGAGGCGTCCCAGGCCGTGCGCAGGGTCGCGCAGGAGGCGCTGACGAACGTGCGCAAGCACGCTTACGGGGCCAAGGTCCGGATCCGGCTGGAGTACGGCGAGCACGAAGTGACCCTGGACGTCAGGGACTCGGGCGGTGAGCCGGGGGAACTGACCGGCGCGGGCCAGCGATACGGTCTGCTGGGTATGCGGGAGCGTGCCGAACTGCTGGGCGGCTCGCTCGTGGCGGAGCCGGACGAGGAGGGGTTCGTGGTGACGCTGAAGGTACCCGTATGACGGAGGAGACCGGGAAGGTGTCGGCGCGGGTGATCGTCGTGGACGACCAGACCGTGGTCCGTGAGGGCATCGTGATGCTGCTCGGACTGCTGCCGGGCATCGAGGTCGTCGGGGCCGCGGGAGACGGCGAGGAGGCCGTGCGGCTGGTCGCGGAACTCGCGCCGGACGTCGTCCTGATGGACCTGCGGATGCCCCGCTGCGACGGCGTGGAGGCGACTCGGCGGATCCGGGCGGAGCACCCCGGGACCCAGGTCGTGGTGCTCACCACTTTCGCTGACGACGAGTCGCTCTTCCCGGCGCTGAGAGCAGGAGCACGCGGTTACCTCACCAAGGACGCGGGCGGCGACGAGATCGTCCGGGCCGTGGAGAGTGTGCTGTCGGGGCACGCGGGGCTGTCACCGCGAGTCCAACGGCGGCTGCTGGAACGGCTGTCGCAGCCCGAGCCACCCTCTGCACCCGAGGAGGCCCCGGACGGACTGACCGCTCGGGAGACCGAGGTGCTGGCTCTGATCGCGGAGGGGTTCAGCAATCAGGAGATCGCCCGCAAACTGCATGTCTCGACCGCGACGGTGAAGACACACATCAACAACCTCTTCGCCAAGGCGGGGCTCAAGGACCGTGCACAGGCCGTGCGTTACGCGTACGCGAAGGGACTGGCACGGCCACCAGCGGGTTGAGTCACCTGATGGGGTGAAGAGCCTGGCGAAGAACAGTCAGGGATCAGCCCGATCTGTCCATCCTTGGGCATGCAGCCAAACAACGGTCGTTACCGCCCAGACATGGGCGGTCCGGACAGGGCGGCCGAGAACCACGACGGTCACGGCACGGCCCCCCGCCACGCGGGGTACGAGGACCCCTGGTACGACGCGCTCGCCTCCGGGTGGGGCGAGCTGGACGGCACGGGCGTGCCCACTCCGGCCGCCGTGCCGGGTGCCCGCGCCGAGCGGCAGGGGCCGGAAGTCCGCGCCCGCGAGGTGTATCTGGAGGTGCAACGGAGTGCGACCTTCCAGGAGGTGCGTGGCCGGTACCGGAGGTTCGTGCTGCCCGGGGTCGTCCTCTTCCTCAGCTGGTACGTGGGGTACGTCGTGACGGCGACGGCCGCGCCCGGTCTGATGGCCAGGCCCGTGGTGGGCGCGGTGAACGTGGCGATGCTCGCCGGGCTCGGGCAGTTCCTCACGACCTTCCTGTTCACCTGGGCCTACTCCCGGCACGCGCGCCTGCGCAGGGACCGGGCGGCGCTGGACCTGCGCTGGGACACTCAGGAGCTGACGCGTGGCAGCAGGGGCGGTGCACTGTGACGGATCGCCATCAGACGCTGGCCTTCGGGCTGTTCATCGCGTTCGTGGTCGTCACCCTGGTGATCACGACGTGGGTGGGGCGCCACCGGCGAGGCTCCGCCGAGGAGTTCTATGTCGGAGGACGACTTTTCTCGCCCATGGAGAATGGTTTTGCCATCGCGGGTGACTATCTCTCGGCCGCCTCGTTCCTGGGCGTGGCCGGGCTGATCGCGCTGTTCGGCTACGACGGCCTGCTGTACGGGGTCGGCTTCCTGGTCGCCTGGCTGGTCGTGCTGTTCCTGGTCGCGGAACTGGTGCGCAACTGCGGCCGGTTCACCCTGGCCGACGTGATCGCCGCCCGGATGAGCGAGCGGCCGGTCCGGATCGCCGCGGGAACCTCCTCGGTCACCGTGTCCGTTCTGTATCTGGTGGCGCAGATGGTGGGTGCGGGCAGCCTGGTAGCGCTGCTGCTCGGTCGGACCGGCGCGGCGGCGCAGGCCTGGACCGTCGTCGGTGTCGGTGCGCTCATGGTGATCTATGTATCGCTGGGAGGGATGCGGGCCACCACCTGGATCCAGATCGTGAAGGCGGTCCTGATGCTCGGCGGCACTGTGGCGCTGACCGTGCTCGTCCTGGTGCGGTTCCACGGTGACTTCGACCGGCTGCTGGTCGCGGCCGCCGAGCGCAGCGGCCACGGGCGGGCCTTCCTGGCGCCCGGCCTGAAGTACGGCGGGGACTGGACCGCGCGCCTGGACTTCATCAGCCTGGGCCTCGCACTGGTCCTGGGCACGGCGGGTCTGCCGCACATCCTGGCGCGCTTCTACACGGTGCCGACCGCGCGGGCCGCGCGCCGTTCGACCGTCTGGGCGATCGGGCTGATCGGTGGCTTCTACCTGATGACGATCGTGCTCGGGTTCGGCGCGGCCGCGATCGTCGGGCCGGCGGAGCTGCGCAGTTCCAACGCGGCCGGGAACACGGCAGTGCCGTTGCTCGCCCTCGACCTCGGCGGAGGCCCGGACTCCACGGGGGGAACGGTCCTCTTCGCGGTCGTGGCAGCCGTCGCCTTCGCCACGATCCTCGCGGTGGTCGCCGGGATCACGCTCGCCTCGTCGGCGTCCGTGGCGCACGACCTGTACGCGACCCTGCGGCGCGGACGCGGCGAACCGCGCAGCGAGGTGGCCGTGGCACGGGTCGCGGCGGTCGGGATCGGGGTGGTCGCGATCGCGCTCGGTCTGCTGGCCCGCGACCTCAACGTCGCCTTCCTGGTGGGCCTCGCCTTCGCGGTGGCCGCGTCGGCGAACCTGCCGGTGCTGCTCTACTCGCTGTTCTGGCGTGGCTTCACCACGCGCGGCGCGGTGTGGGCCGTGTACGGCGGGCTGGTGCCGGCGCTGGTACTGGTCGCGCTGTCGCCGGTGCTGTCGGGCAGTCCGGGCTCCCTGTTCCCGGACGTCGACTTCCAGTACTTCCCGCTGCAGAACCCGGGCATCGTCTCCATCCCGCTCGGCTTCCTTGCCGGTTGGCTGGGCACGGTCACCTCGGACGAGGTACCTGACGAGGCCAAGTACGCGGAGACCGAGGTGCGGTCGTTGACCGGGGCCGGAGCCGTGTAGAGCGGGAGAGGGAGAGGGCGGAGCACCCGTCGCGGAGGTGAACCCTTACGGCGCCACCCACGCGTACCGGTGCTCCGGCCGGCCGGTGTCGCCGTACTTCAGGGAGAGGCGGAGCCGGCCGGCCTGTTCCAGGTGGCGCAGATAGCGCTGGGCGGTGGAGCGGCTCAGGCCGGTCTCGGCGGCGACCTCGTGGGCGGAGAGCGGGTGGTCGGCACGGTGCAGGACGCCGCAGATGAGGTCCGTGGTGGGCTCGGAATGGCCACTGGGCAGCCCCGGGGAGGCCGGTGCGGGCGCGGTCCGCAGCGCGCCGAAGATCCGGTCCACCTGTTCCTGGCCGGCCAGGCCGTGGCCACCGACCCGGTCGACCGTGCGGCGCAGCGCGGCGTAGGAGTCCAGGCGGGTGCGCAGCGCGGCGAAGGTGAACGGTTTGACCAGGTAGTGCAGTGCGCCCAGACGCATCGCCTTCTGCACCGTCGTCACGTCACCGGCCGCCGTGATCATGATGACGTCGGTGCCGTGTCCCTGCTCCCGCATGCGGTGCACCAGGTCGAGACCCGTCTGATCCGGCAGATAGTGGTCGAGCAGCACCAGGTCGATGGCTCCCCGTTCCACGGCGGCCAGCGCCTGGGCGGCGGAGTGCGCGCGGGCGGCCACCCGGAAGCCGGGAACCTTTCCCACGTACTTGGCGTTGATCTCGGCGACACGGAAGTCGTCGTCCACGACCAGGACGTCAATCATCAGGCCTCTCCTTCAAGGCCGGCGAGCGTTAAGCCCGTGTTTCGTGCTCCGCAGTTGTAACGCGAGCAAAATGAGCACAACAGGCTCTTGCGAGCAAAAGAATGGCTTGCGCTCAGAAGACTGATGCTGTGGCCCGGGCCACACCTACCGTCCCGGGCCATGAGCGCAGACACCAGCCCCGCCATCGAGCTACGGGGTGCGAGCAAGACCTTCAGGACCCCGTCGGGGGGGCTGCACACGGCCGTCCGTGACCTGGACCTCACCGTCGGGCGCGGTGAGTTCGTGGCCGTCGTAGGCCCCACCGGTTGCGGAAAGTCCACCACGCTGACCCTGGTCAGTGGCCTCGAGGAGCCCACCGAGGGCGATGTGCTGGTCGCCGGTGAGCCGGTGAAGGGCGTCGGCGACAAGGTCGGCTTCGTCTTCCAGCAGGACGCCACCTTCCCCTGGCGGACGGTGCTGTCCAACGTCATGGCCGGCCCCCGCTTCCGTGGCGTACCGAAGGCGGAGGCCAAGCAGAAGGCCCGCGAGTGGCTGGCCCGGGTCGGTCTCGCCGCCTTCGAGGACCGGTACCCCCACCAGCTGTCGGGCGGTCAGCGCAAGCGTGTCGCCCTCGCCGCCACCTTCGTCAACGACCCCGAGATCCTGCTGATGGACGAGCCGTTCTCGGCGCTCGACGTGCAGACCCGGGCGCTGATGTCGGACGAGCTGCTGGAGCTGTGGGAGGGCACGGGCGCCTCCGTCGTCTTCGTCACCCACGACCTGGAGGAGTCCATCGCGCTGGCCGACAAGGTGGTCGTGATGACCGCCGGGCCCGCGACCGTCAAGCAGGTCTTCGAGATCGACCTGCCGCGGCCGCGCAAGGTCGAGCAGGTACGCCTGGAGCCGCGGTTCATCGAGATCTACCGCGAGATCTGGGAGTCGCTCGGCGAAGAGGTCCGCATCACCCGCGAGAGGGGTGCCGCCAATGTCGCCTGAGGTCCTCAGCACGCCGGTCGTCGACACGGCGAAGGTTCCGGGCCGTGCGCAGTCGCGCGCCCAGGCCGCCCGCAGACGCAAGGTGGTCGTCAACGCCGCACGGGTGCTGGTCCTGGTGGCCGTCCTCGGTCTGTGGGAAGGGCTCTCCCGGTCCAAGATCATCGACCCGTTCAACTTCTCGATGCCCTCGCAGATCTGGGACCAGATCAGCACCTGGGTGATGCACGGAACGGCACAGGGCTCCCTGGGCGAGCAGATCTGGGCCACGCTGCAGGAGGCGCTGCTCGGCTGGGTCATCGGTGTCGTCGCCGGTGTGCTCTTCGGTATCGCCCTGGGGCGGATCGCCTTCCTCGCCGATGTGCTCGGCCCGTACGTGAAGGTGCTCAACTCCATTCCCAGGATCGTCCTGGCCCCGATCTTCGTGATCTGGTTCGGACTCGGCCCCGCCTCCAAGGTCGCGTCGGCCGTGGTGCTGGTGTTCTTCCCGGTGTTCTTCAACGCCTTCCAGGGCGCCCGTGAGGTCGACCACAACCTGGTCGCCAACGCCCGGATCCTCGGCGCCGGCGATCGCCGGGTGACGCTGCAGGTGGTCATCCCGTCCGCGACCTCCTGGATCTTCACCAGCCTGCACGTCAGCTTCGGCTTCGCCCTCATCGGCGCCATCGTCGGCGAGTACATCGGCGCCACCAAGGGCATCGGCCTGCTCGTCGCCCAGTCCCAGGGCACCTTCAACGCCGCCGGCGTCTACGCCGCGATGGTCATCCTCGCGGCCGTCGCACTCGTGGCCGAGGGCGCGCTGACCTTCGCCGAGCGCCGCATCTTCCGCTGGAAGCCGGCGAACTCCGGCCACTGAGTCCGGCCCGACCGGCACCGGCCCGAGCCCAAGCGCTCCAGGACACCCCCTCCCCCCCCCGCACCGCCCTCTCACAAGGACGTGAACCGCCATGCGCAAGACCGCCAGATACGCCTCGCTCGCCGTCTCCGGCCTGCTCGCCCTCTCCTCGCTCACCGCCTGCGCCAACGACGCGGCGAGCAGCACCTCCGCCGCCGGCAGCAAGGGCGACGGCAAGGGCACGAAGGTCAAGATCATGGTCGGCGGCCTGGACAAGGTCATCTATCTGCCGGCGATGCTCACCCAGCGGCTCGGCTACTTCGACTCCGAGGGCCTCGACGTGGAGCTGCTGAGCGAGCCCGCCGGTGTCCAGGCCGAGACCGCGCTCGTCTCCGGACAGGTCCAGGGTGCCGTCGGCTTCTACGACCACACCCTCGACCTGCAGACGAAGGGCAAGAGCGTGGAGTCCGTCGTGCAGTTCTCGCACGCGCCGGGTGAGGTGGAGGTCGTCTCCACCAAGAAGGCGGGCGACATCACCTCGCCCAAGGACTTCAAGGGCAAGAAGCTCGGCATCACCGGTCTCGGCTCCTCGACCGACTTCCTCACCAAATACCTCGCCGTCAAGAACGGCGTGAAGGTCAGCGACTTCAGCCCGATCGCCGTCGGTGCCGGACCGACGTTCATCTCGGCGCTTCAGCAGGGCTCGATCGACGCCGGTATGACGACCGATCCGACCGTCGCCACGATCCTGGACAAGAAGGCGGGCAAGGTCCTCCTCGACATGCGGACGCCCGAGGGCTCGCAGAAGGCGCTCGGCGGCCCGTACCCGTCGTCCAGCCTGTACATGCAGACGGACTGGGTGAACAGCCACAAGGACACCGTCCAGAAGCTGGCCAACGCGTTCGTCAAGACGCTCAAGTGGATGTCGACCCACAGCGCGTCCGAGATCGCGGCCAAGATGCCCGCCGACTACTCCCAGGGCAACAAGACGCTGTACGCCGAAGCCATCAAGAGCACCCTCCCGATGTTCACCGACGACGGCGTGATGCCCAAGGACGGCCCCGAGACGGTCGAGAAGGTCCTCAAGGCGTTCAACCCCAACATCAAGAACGCCAAGGTGGACCTGAGCAAGACCTACACGACCGAGTTCGTCGACAAGGCCGCCAAGTAGGCGGACCGACGGACCGTCCGACCCCGTCAGGCGCGGGTCGCCCACACGTAACGGTGTTCCGGGCGGCCCGCGTCGCCGTACTTGAGGGTCAGCCTGGCCCGGCCGGTGCGTTCCAGCAGCTTCAGATACCGCTGGGCGGTCTGCCGGCTCACCCCGGTACGGTCGGCGATCTCCTGGGCGGACAGCGGGCCCAAGGCGTTCATCAGGGCCTGACGCACCAGTTCGGCGGTGGTGGGGGAGTGCCCCTTGGGCAGCTCGGGCTCCGACGGCGCGGACAGCGCGCCGAAGATGCGGTCCACCTCGGCCTGTTCGGCCTCCCCACCGCCGTCCAGGGTGCGGCGCAGCCGCGCATAGGCCTCGAGCTTCGCCCGAAGGCCGGGGAAGGCGAACGGCTTCACCAGGTACTGCAGGGCCCCCTGCCGCATCGCGGCCTGTACGGTCGCCACGTCCCGGGCGGCCGTCACCATGATCACATCGGTCTGGTGACCCCGCCGGCGCATCTCCTGCACCACCGCCAGCCCTGTCTCGTCGGGCAGATAGTGGTCCATCAGGACCAGGTCGAGCCGTGGCAGCGTCTCCAGCCGGTGCAGCGCGTCAGCCGCGCTGTGCGCCTCCGCGGCCACATGGAAGCCCGGCACCTTCTCGACGTAGGCGGCGTTGACCCGGGCCACCCGTACGTCGTCGTCCACGACCAGGACCTCGATCATCGCGCCTCCTCCTCGTCGGCGGCCGGGCCGGATGCGGTGAGGGCCGGCTCCAGGCCCGCGTCCAGACCCGGCTCGGTCAGTGCCTCCGGCAGTACGACCGTGAACTCGGCGCCGCCGCCGTCCGCCTCGCTCACCGTGGCGCTCCCGCCCTGCCGCTCGGCGAACCGGCGGACCAGGGAGAGCCCGAGGCCACGCTTGCCGTGCGCCGGCGGCTTCTTGGTCGACCACCCGTCGGTGAAGACCAACTCCCGCTGCTCCTCCGGGATCCCCGGCCCGGTGTCGCGCACCCTGAGGACGGCCGTACGCCCCTCGGTGCGCAACTCGACCTCCACGCGCGCGTGCGGGGTCCCCCCGAGGGCGTCGAGCGCGTTGTCGACCAGGTTGCCCACGACCGTGACCAGCCCCCTCGGGTCGATCAGCCGGTCCGGCAGCCGGGTCCGGTCCGAGATCCACAGGGCCACCCCGCGCTCGGCCGCGACGGTCGCCTTGCCGACCAGCAGGGCGGCCAGCAGCGGATCCTTGATCTTCTCGGTGACCTGCTCCGCGGTGACCCGGTGGTCGCCGACCACCTCTCCCACGAACTCCACCGCGTCGTCGTACATCTCCAGCTCCAGCAGGCCCAGCAGCGTGTGCATGCGGTTGGCGTGCTCGTGGTCCTGGGCGCGCAGCGCGTCGATCAGGCCGCGCGTGGAGTCGAGTTCGCGGCCGAGCTGCTCCAGCTCGGTGCGGTCGCGCAGGGTGGCCACCGCGCCGCCGTCGTCGGTGGGCATGCGGTTGGCGACCAGCACCCGCTGGCCGCGCACGGTGAGCAGGTCGGTGCCGGTGACCCGGCCGGCCAGCACGTCGGCCGTACGGCCCGTGCCCAGCGCCTCGTCCAGCGACTGGCCCAGGGCTTCGTCACCGATGCCGAGCAGGCGCCGCGCCTCGTCGTTGAGCAGACGGATGCGGCCGGCGCGGTCGAGGGCGACGACGCCCTCCCGGATGCCGTGCAGCATCGCCTCGCGCTCGTCGAGCAGCGCCGATATGTCCGAGAAGGCCAGGTCCCGGGTCTGCCGCTGCACCCGGCGGGAGATCAGCCAGGCGGCCAGCGCGCCGACCGCGAGGGCGCCGCCCGCGTAGGCGAACAGCCCTGGTATCGCGCCGATCAGATTGGCGCGCACGCTGCTGTACTCGATGCCGACCGAGACCGCGCCGATGATCCGGTGGCGGGAGTCGTACAGCGGCACCTTGCCGCGCGCGGAGCGGCCCAGGGTGCCCTTGTCGATCTCCATGACCTCCTTGCCTTCCAGGGCGTCCTTCGGGGAGGTGGAGACCCGGCGGCCGATCTCGCTCGGGGTGGGGTGGGACCAGCGGATCCAGTGCCGGTCCAGGACCACGATGTACTCGGCGTGCGTGGCCCTGCGGATCCGCTCCGCCTCCTTCTGCACCGGGCCGTCGGCACTGGGCGGGGTGCTCAGGACTCCTTGGGCGATCTTCGGGTCCTGCGCCGTGGTCTCGGCGATGGCGAGCGCCCGGCGCATCGCCTCCTGGTCGAGCTGTTTGCTCAGCGGCGCCAGGAACAGCCCGGTGGCGAGCACCGCGACTCCCGCGGCGATCGCCACCTGCATCAGCAGCACCTGGGAGAAGACCCGCCGCGGCAGACCGAGGCGCCGGCGGCGTGCGGAGGGAGTGGGGCTCATACCCAAGACGGTACGTGGGCGGACGGGTGCTGCCGAAGGGGTGTGGCGTGGATCTCTTGACCAGTTCTTGGGGAAACCGTGAGGCCGCTTCCGGGGCCGCGCGGAGCGCTCAGCCCGCCAGTCCCGCCGCCGTCAGTTCCCGCACCGCCACCACGTCCATCCGGGCCGGTGAGCCGAACACGGAGGTGCCGCAGCTCTCCGGACGGTGCGGCAGGGAGGCGCCCTGGGCCACGGTCACCCGCCAGTGGCGGCCGTCGGCATGGGCGACGGTCACCTCCCAGCGTGGAGCGGCGCCCTGAGTCCGTACGACGCTCAGCGCGTCCGCCGCGTACTCGCCCGTCGCCGAGCGCACGGCCAGCTCGGCCGCCTGGCCGGGCCGCTCCCAGGCGGACCGCCCTCGGCACCCCTCGACCACCACACGGCCTTCCTGGGCGGCGTGCAGGACCTCCTTGACGGCGTGGGTCTCGGCCCGGCCGTAGGCGTATCCGTACGGCAGCACGAGCACGGTCGGTGAGAAGCGATGGCCACCCAGATGAGTGACCTCCCACGCGCCCCGCACACCGGACGAGGCGAGTTCGGCCGCGAGGGGGCGGCCGAGGAGGGCGCAGCAGCGGTCGCGTTTGCCGTTGGTGCAGACGAGGGCGAGCGGACCGTCCTCGTGCGGCCGGCCGCCGAGCGCCGCGCCGAAGCTGCGGTGGTCACCGGCGCCCAGGGCGGCGAAGTCGAGACCGAGCAGCTCTCGCGGATCACGGGTGGTGGCGTGGTGCAGCCACCCTTCTCCGGGGACCGTGTGGGCCACGTACACCTGGCGCACGGCAGGTGTCCCGGGGTCGGCGTGCCGGCCGGGGCGGCGGATGAGCGCGATCCGGACGCCCGTGCCCTCGGCGGCGGCCTCAAGGGCGCGGCCAAGCGCGGGGTCCAGGTGGCTCGAAGTGAGCGCCTTGGCACCCCACGGGCCGGACTGTTCCAGCAGCAGCCATGTCGTCGCCGTGGCCGCGGTACCGGACACGGGCTCCTCGAGGTTCCGGGAGACGGTCGCACACCTACTCACACAGGTGAGCCTAACCTGACTTTGCTGCAAGTGACTTCCGGCCGCCCCGTGCGGCTACCCGGGCAGGGGCTGGGGAGGCGGCGGACCGACGTAGTGGCCGCTCGGGCGCATGCGCAGCGGGCGCTCCCCGTACTCCTCCAGCGCGTGCGCGATCCAGCCGGCGGTCCGGGCGACGGCGAAGATCGTCTCTCCGGCGGTGGCGGGCATGCCGGTGGCCACGGTGAGCACGGCGAGGGCCAGGTCCACGTTGGCGTGCAGCGGGGTGTGGCGGGCGGTGGTGGCGACGATGTCCCGGGCCGCGAGGAGCGCGGACTCGGCGCGCGGGACCTGCTCCAGGAGGCCGAACAGGACACGCGCGCGTGGGTCCTCACCCGTGTAGAGCCGGTGGCCCAGTCCGGGGATGCGGCGCCCGGCCCGGAGTTCGTCGGCGATGACCGGTACGGCGGTGCCCTGGTCCAGTACGTCGAGCAGCAGCCGGTGGGCCAGGCCGCTGGCGGCGCCGTGCAGCGGGCCCTCGATGACCCCGAGCCCGGTGGAGACGGCCGCATACGGGTGCGCACGGGCGGAGGCGGCCACCCGCACGGCGAGCGTGGAGGCGGCGAGGTCGTGGTCGGCGAGCAGGGCGAGCGCCGTGTCCAGGACGCGCAGGGACGCCTCGTCGGCCTCGTGACCGGTCAGCCGGCTCCACAGCCGGCGGGCGAGCGGACCGTCGTCCGGCCGGGCGGCGGAGGGTCGCTGGGGCAGGGCCGCGACGAGGGTCGGGATGAGCACGCGCGCGGTGCCGAGCACGGCCTCCTCCGACAGGTCGAAGCGCATCGGGTCCTCGGCGGCGGCGGCGATGGCCGCGACCCGCAGCAGGTCGACGGGGGAGGTGTGCTCCGGCAGTGACCGCACCGCGCGGCGGGCGACGGCGACGGCCTGTTCGGGGGCCGCGAACGTGACGCCGGGACGCATCCGCCCCGTCCACAGCCACTCGGCGACCTCCTCGTAGGAGTGACGCGTGGCGAGTTCGGTGGCGTCGACCCCCCGGAAGAAGTACCGGTCCTTGTCGATCAGGGTGATCCGGGTCCGAACGGACAGTTCGCCCCCGGCCCCCGTACTGACGCCGCCCTCCCGCCTGTTGCGCCGGGCGAGCGCCGCCACCTCCTCCGCGTCGAAGGTACTGCCGCGGCCCCCCGGTGCCCGCCTGCTGCTGAGTTGACCGCGGCTGACGTACGCGTACACGGTCTCGGGCTTCACCCCGAGCAGCTCGGCGGTCTCCCTGGTGCTCAGCCGACGCTCCGCACGGCCGGAAGCGGGGTCTTGATCGCGCATGGAAGCCACGGTATCCGCCCCCTGAGCATTGATTCAATCAATATTGACACAGATGAATCAATCATCGATCGTCGGATCAAGACCAGGGAGGAAGAGACATGTCCGACAACAGGGCCGCAGCCACCGTCGTCGACGTGCCGCGTGGACTCGCGGGCGTCGTCGTCACCGACACCCGGATCGGTGACGTGCGGGGGCTTGAGGGCTTCTACAACTACCGCCAGTACTCCGCCGTCGACCTCGCTCGGACGCGCGGATTCGAGGACGTCTGGCATCTCCTGGTCCACGGCGAACTGCCGGACGCCGGGCGCGGCGCCGCCTTCGCCGCCGAGACCGCGGTGCTGCGCCGGCTGCCCGACGAGGTGCGCACGGCGCTGCCCGCTCTTGCGGCGGCGAGCCGCGCCTCCGGTCCGCTGGCCGGGGTGCGCACGGCACTGTCGCTCCTCGGCGCGGCGAAGGGGTTCCGCCCGGTGTACGACATTGACGCCGACCAGCGTCGCGCGGACACCGTCACCGCCTGCGCGGCCGTGCCCACCCTGCTCACGGCCCTCCACCGGCTCGGACGGGGGCTGGAGCCGGTGGACCCGCGGGAGGACCTCTCCTATGCGGCGAACTACCTCTACATGCTGACGGGTTCGGAACCGGACCCGCGGCGGGCCCGCGCGATCGAGCAGTACTTGATCTCAACCATTGATCACGGCTTCAACGCGTCAACCTTCACGGCCAGGGTCATCGCGTCGACCGGCGCGGATGTGGCGGCCTGCCTGGTGGGTGCCGTCGGAGCGCTGTCGGGGCCGCTGCACGGGGGTGCGCCGAGCCGTGCCCTAGACGCTCTGGACGCGATCGGGACGCCGGACCGGATCGACCCCTGGATCCGGGAGCGGGTCCTCGCGGGGGACCGCGTCATGGGCTTCGGGCACGCTGTCTACCGCACGGAGGACCCCCGTTCGCGGATGCTGCGCGACATCGCCCTGGGCTTCGGCGGGCCGCGCGTCGACTTCGCCGTCGAGGTCGAGCGCAGGGTCGAGGCGATCCTCGCCGAGCTGAAGCCCGGGCGTGAACTCCACACGAACGTCGAGTTCTACGCGGGCGTGGTCATGGAACTGTGCGGGCTGCCGCGCGAGATGTTCACGCCCACCTTCGCGGCCGGCCGGGTGGTGGGCTGGAGCGCCAACGTCCTGGAACAGGCGGCGGACTCGAAAATCATCCGTCCGGCGGCCCGGTACGTCGGACCCCGGGCGCCCGTCGCGGTGCCGACGGTGGCCTGAGGTCCGAGCGACAAGAGCTGCCCCCGGGGAGACCTCTGCCCGCCACCCGTCGCTCGCCCAAGTCACCGGGTGTCGTGGTGATCGGGCTCCCCGGTCGCCGTGCTGCTACGCGTCGGGGATGTCCGCTTTCGCGCGGACGAGGGTGTCGCGGCTGATCACCACGATCCGCTCGTAATCGGCACGAGCGGCGTCGGCGGGCAACTCGGCGTCCAACGCCGCCGTGCGGTCCGTCCCGATCACGGCGAAGTTCCCGTCCTGCAGTTCAAAGATGTCCGGGCAGGACTGCCCGGTCACGCTCCCTCTCTCACGAGGTGAGGTACCAATGCGGCGCACGATCTTCAAGTCGATCCCGGTCCTTGCTTGGGTCGGTCAATTGCTGGCCTCCTGCCGGCCGCCCGGAGAGGGGTGGGCCCCGGGGGCGGCAGCGGTCGGGCCTGCTGCGACGGCGGGTGTGCTCCAGTGCAGGCGACGCACAACCTAGCCTGACGAGATCGCGCGTGGGGCCAGACTCGTAGCCTGGGCGAGTGACATGGGTGCATCGCGCTGACCCGGCGCTGACACCATACGGTCCTGAGCGACGTGGGCCCCGACGTGTCAGTCCGCGGGGGAGTCGCCCACGACCCACCACTCGTCCGTGTCCGCCTCGTCCAGCTCCAGCAGCAACTCGTCCACCATCCGGCCGATCTCGGCTTCCTCGGAGTCGTCCCGCAGGCTCGCCCGGTGCGGCCGGGTGGCTTCCCAGTAGGCGCGCATGACGGGGTTCTGGAAGAGCATGCGGATGTGCCCACGCAGCTCACCACGGGTCAGCAGTCCCGTGCGGTAGCCGTTCAGCGCGTGCACGTAGAGGGCGTTGGCGAACAGGTACTGCTTCTGGGCCTGCGGGGAGAGGTCGGCCTCATAGGTGTCCAGCACGAGGAGCAGTTCCTGGTCCTCCATCGCCGCCCGCAGAAGCTGCCGGTGATCGCGCTGGTACTCGACGAGGTCCATGCGCCACCCGGCCCGTCGGCGCTGCTCCTCCAGGGCGTCCAGGCGCCGCAGCAGCTCGGTGTGCGCGCGGACGAGTGCCTCGACGGCCCGGCGGTGTGCCAGGAAGGAAGCCACGGTTCCGGTGACCGAAAGCGCGAGGGCCGCGGCCGCGGCGCAGCCGAGCCTCCGTATCCCAGTCCTCTGTGTGGCCATGTCAACCCCCGAATCAGGCAGCCGTACGCCGGTCGTCGGGATGCGGGTCGACTGCCGGGACTGGGTCGACTGGAGGGGACCGGCGAGCGGTGGGCGGCGCTTGCCGTCTCCCAGAGTGCCGAGCGGCTCTGATCGGCGGGGAGGCGGAGAGGCGGCGCACGGAGGGAAGTGGGGTCGCACACCTCGGCGCCATGCCCGACGTCTGCCCCGCGGAACCTGCTGACAATCGTTCACTTCGCGGTGTTTCCGACCACTCGTATCCTGGGTCGGCATTCCGTCCCCGTACCGTGCGCCGGGCCGTGAGCCGGTGCGCGCGTCCGCGTGAGAGAGGCCGCACGTTGGAGCACAGCCGCAGTCCGCAGCAGATCCCGGTCGTCGTACTCGCCGGTTTCCTCGGCTCCGGGAAGACCACGCTCCTCAACCACCTCCTGCACCACAGCGGAGGCAGCCGCATCGGGGCGATCGTCAACGACTTCGGGGCCATCGAGATCGACGCCATGGCGGTCGCGGGAGCGCTCGGCGACTCCACCGTCTCGCTCGGCAACGGATGCCTGTGCTGTGCCGTCGACGCGAGCGAACTCGACGTCTACCTGGAGCGGCTCGCGGGCCCCGCCACCGGCATCGACGTCATCGTCATCGAGGCCAGCGGACTCGCCGAACCCCAGGAACTCGTCCGGATGGTGCTGGCCAGCGAGCATCCCGGGATCGTCTACGGCGGGCTGGTCGAGGTCGTCGACGCCGCGGAGTTCGACGACACGCGCGCGAAGCACCCCGGGATCGACCGGCATCTCTCCCTCGCCGATCTCGTGGTGGTCAACAAGCTCGACCGGGCCGCGGACGGCGAGCACGTCCTCGGCCTGGTGCGCTCCCTCACCGACCGCGCAGCCGCCGTCCCCGCCACCTACGGCCGCATCGACCCCGGGTTCCTCTTCGACTGCCGGCCGAGCGAGGAACGCGTGGGCCAGCTGTCCTTCGACGACCTGCACGCCCACGAGGACGGCGACGACCACACCGGTCATCTGCACACCGGGTACGACAGCCTGTCCTTCGTCAGCGAACTCCCCCTCGACCCACGCCGGCTGATGGCCTTCCTCGACAGCCGGCCCGAGGGGCTCTACCGGATCAAGGGGTACGTCGACTTCGGCCCGTACGACACCCGCAACCGCTACGCCGTGCACGCCGTAGGCCGCTTCCTGCGGTTCTACCCGGAGCCCTGGAGCCCCGCCGACGCCCGCCTGACCCAGCTCGTCCTCATCGGCAGCGGCATCGACGCGCCCACCCTCCGCAAGGAACTCGAGGCGTGCGGGAACGACGCCCCGCACGCCGACGAGCACGCCATGTGGGGCATCCTGCGCTACGTACCCGACCCCGAGGGCCCGAAGGCCCCCGAGGACCCGCCGGCCTAGATCACCGCTCCCGCCACCACCGACACCGTCTTCGGCAGCGAGACACCCGAACCGTCCCGGCGCGGGTCCGGCTCCGGGAGCTCGACCGGGGTGCCGTCCTTCTGTGCCGCCCGCGCGGGGGCCGGTCCCGCCCACGCGAGGGACAGGCAGTCCTCGCCCTTCAGGAACCGCTGGCAGCGCACGCCGCCGGTGGCCCGGCCCTTGCGCGGGTACTGGTCGAACGGGGTGAGCTTGGCCGTGGTCTGCACGGAGTCGTCCAGCGTGCCGCGCGAGCCCGCCACCGTGAAGACCACCGCGTCCACCGCCGGGTCGACGGCGGTGAAGGAGATCACCTTGGCGCCCTCGGCGAGCTTGATGCCCGCCATGCCACCGGCCGGACGGCCCTGCGGTCGGACGATGGACGCCTGGAAGCGCAGTAGCTGAGCGTCGTCTGTCACGAACACCAGGTCCTCCTCGCCGGTGCGCAGCTCCACCGCGCCGACGATCCGGTCCCCGTCCCGCAGCGTGATGACCTCCAACTCCTCCTTGTTGGACGGATAGTCGGGCACCACGCGCTTGACCACACCCTGCGCCGTGCCCAGCGCGAGGCCAGGGGACGACTCGTCCAGCGTGGTCAGGCACACCACCGTCTCGTCGTCCTCCAGGGAGACGAACTCCGCCAGCGGAGCGCCCCCGGACAGGTTCGGCACCGTCGCCGTGTCGGGCAGTTGCGGCAGGTCGACCACGTTGATCCGCAGCAGCCGGCCGGCCGACGTCACCGCGCCCACCTCACCGCGCGCGGTGGCCGGGACCGCCGAGACGATCACGTCGTGCTTGGCGCGCCGGGCGTCGGCGTCCTCGGCGAAGGGCTCGCTGTTCGCCGTACGGGCCAACAGACCCGTCGAGGACAGCAGCACCCGGCACGGGTCGTCCGCCACCTGCAGCGGGACCGTCGCCACCGGGGTGCCCGCGGACTGCAGCAGGACCGTGCGCCGGTCGGTGCCGAACTTCTTGGCCACCGCCGCCAGTTCGGTCGAGACCAGCTTGCGCAGCTCGGCGTCCGACTCCAGGATCCGGGTCAGCTCCTCGATCTCCGCGCCCAGCCGGTCCTTCTCCGCCTCCAGCTCGATGCGGTCGTACCTGGTCAGGCGCCGCAGCGGTGTGTCCAGGATGTACTGGGTCTGGACCTCGCTCAGCGAGAAGTGCTCCATCAGGCGCTCCTTCGCCTGCGCGGAGTTCTCGCTGGAGCGGATCAGCCGGATGACCTCGTCGATGTCAACCAGGGCCGTGAGCAGGCCCTCCACCAGGTGCAGGCGGTCGCGGCGCTTGCCGCGGCGGAACTCGCTGCGCCGCCGCACGACGTCGAAGCGGTGGTCGAGGTAGACCTCCAGCAGCTCCTTCAGGCCCAGGGTGAGCGGCTGGCCGTCGACCAGGCAGACGTTGTTGATACCGAAGGACTCCTCCATCGGCGTCAGCTTGTACAGCTGCTCCAGGACGGCCTCCGGGACGAAGCCGTTCTTGATCTCGATGACCAGGCGCAGGCCGTGCTCGCGGTCGGTGAGGTCCTTGACGTCGGCGATGCCCTGCAGCTTCTTCGAACCGACCAGGTCCTTGATCTTGGCGATCACCTTCTCCGGGCCGACGGTGAAGGGCAGCTCCGTCACGACCAGGCCCTTGCGGCGCGCGGTGACGGTCTCCACCGCCACCGTGGCGCGGATCTTGAAGGTGCCGCGGCCCGTCTCGTACGCGTCCCGGACGCCGTCCAGGCCGACGATCCGGCCGCCGGTGGGCAGGTCGGGGCCCGGGACGTGCCGCATCAGGGCGTCGAGGTCGGCGTTCGGGTGCCTGATCAGATGGCGGGCGGCCGCGACGACCTCGCGCAGGTTGTGCGGCGGCATGTTGGTGGCCATGCCGACCGCGATCCCGGAGGCGCCGTTGACCAGCAGGTTCGGGAAGGCGGCGGGGAGGGCGAGCGGCTCCCGCTCCTGGCCGTCGTAGTTGGGGACGAAGTCGACCGTGTCCTCGTCGATCGACTCGGTCATCAGGCTGGTCGCCGCGGCCATCCGGCACTCGGTGTACCGCATGGCGGCCGGCGGGTCGTCGTTGCCCAGCGAGCCGAAGTTGCCGTGGCCGTCCACCAGGGGCACGCGCATGGAGAAGGGCTGCGCCATGCGCACCAGCGCGTCGTAGATCGACGCGTCGCCGTGCGGGTGGAGCTTGCCCATGACGTCGCCGACGACGCGGGCGCACTTCACGTACCCGCGCTCGGGACGCAGGCCCATCTCGTTCATCTGGTAGACGATGCGGCGGTGCACGGGCTTGAGTCCGTCGCGGGCGTCCGGCAGGGCACGCGAGTAGATGACCGAGTACGCGTACTCGAGGTAGGAGCCACGCATCTCGTCCACGACGTCGATGTCGAGGATCCTCTCCTCGTACGAGTCGTCGGGCGGCGGGGTCTTCGTGCTGCGGCGGGCCATCGCTGCCGGCTCCTCTTTTCTGGTCGCTCGCCTACGGGTCGCTCACCCTTCGGCTCGCTCTTGCTGAAGCGATTGACGGGATATGACGCTGACCATTGTGGACCGCGGCACTGACAGCGCGGGCCGTGACCCGGTGCCGGGCGGTCCGGTCCGGCCACCGGGGGAGTACCGGACAGGCCCCGTCCGCGGCAGGGCTGCCCGCAGGCTACGCGATCCGCTGTCGGCGTACGTCTCGCGGGAACTTCGCCCGGCGTGCGCACGCTTGCATATGGTGGCAGGACCGGCAGGAACACCGCGGTTTCACGACCGCCTCCGCGAGCGAAGGGACGTACATGCCCATGGGTCACACGACCACGGCCGAGGCAGGCTCCGGGGGCCTGACAGCGACCGAGCACCGGCTGGCCAACGGTCTGCGCGTGGTGCTCTCCGAGGACCACCTGACCCCCGTCGCGGCGGTCTGCCTCTGGTACGACGTCGGCTCCCGCCACGAGGTCAAGGGACGTACCGGTCTGGCTCACCTCTTCGAGCACCTGATGTTCCAGGGCTCCGGGCAGGTGAAGGGCAACGGTCACTTCGAACTGGTGCAGGGCGCCGGCGGCTCGCTGAACGGCACCACCAGTTTCGAACGCACCAACTACTTCGAGACCATGCCCGCCCACCAGCTCGAGCTCGCGCTCTGGCTGGAGGCCGACCGCATGGGCTCGCTGCTGACCGCCCTCGACGACGAGTCCATGGAGAACCAGCGGGACGTCGTCAAGAACGAGCGCCGGCAGCGCTACGACAACGTCCCGTACGGCACCGCGTTCGAGAAGCTGACCGCCCTGGCCTATCCCGAAGGCCACCCGTACCACCACACGCCGATCGGCTCCATGGCGGACCTGGACGCGGCGACGCTGGAGGACGCGCGCGCGTTCTTCCGCACCTACTACGCGCCGAACAACGCCGTCCTCTCCGTCGTCGGGGACATCGACCCCCAGCAGACCCTCGCCTGGATCGAGCGGTACTTCGGCTCCATCCCCTCCCACGACGGCAAGCCCCAGCCGCGCGACGGCTCGCTGCCGGAGGTCATCGGCGAGCAGCTGCGTGAGGTCGTCGTGGAGGAGGTCCCGGCGCGCGCCCTGATGGCCGCCTACCGGCTCCCGCACGACGGTACGCGCGCGTGCGACGCGGCCGACCTGGCGCTCACCGTCCTCGGCGGCGGCGAGTCCTCCCGCCTCTACAACCGGCTCGTACGACGGGACCGCACGGCGGTCACGGCCGGGTTCGGGCTGCTGCGGCTGGCCGGGGCGCCCTCCCTGGGGTGGCTGGACGTGAAGACCTCCGGCGACGTCGAGGTGCCGGTCATCGAGAGCGCGATCGACGAGGAGCTCGCCCGGTTCGCCGAAGAGGGCCCCACGCCCGAGGAGATGGAGCGCGCCCAGGCCCAGTTGGAGCGCGAGTGGCTGGACCGGCTGGGCACGGTCGCTGGCCGCGCCGACGAACTGTGCCGGTACGCGGTCCTCTTCGGCGACCCGCAGCTCGCCCTCACGGCCGTCCAGCGTGTCCTCGAGGTGACCCCCGAGGAGGTCCAGGAGGTCGCCAAGGCCCGCCTGCGCCCCGACAACCGCGCGGTGCTCGTCTACGAGCCGGTCTCCGCGGAGGCCGCCGAGGAGACCGAGGACGTGGACGTACCCGAGGACCCGGAGTCCGAGGCCACCGTGGAAGCGGACGCCGACCAGAACGCGAACGAGGAGGCCGGCAAGTGAGCGAGCTCGCCGCTATGGAGTTCCACCCGCAGCCCCAGGCGGGCGAGGCCAGGCCGTGGGCGTTCCCGGCCCCCGAGCGCGGCGCGCTCGACAACGGCCTGACCGTCCTGCGCTGCCACCGCCCCGGCCAGCAGGTCGTCGCCGTCGAGGTGCTCCTGGACGCGCCCCTGGACGCCGAGCCGGCCGGCCTGGACGGCGTCGCCACGATCATGGCCCGGGCCTTCTCCGAGGGCACCGACAAGCACTCGGCCGAGGAGTTCGCCGCCGAGCTCGAGCGGGCGGGCGCCACGCTCGACGCGCACGCCGACCACCCCGGCGTCCGCCTCAGCCTGGAGGTCCCGGCCTCCCGCCTGGCCAAGGGGCTCGGGCTGCTGGCCGACGCGCTCAGGGCGCCCGCGTTCGCCGACGGCGAGGTCGAGCGGCTGGTGCGCAACCGCCTCGACGAGATCCCGCACGAGCTGGCCAACCCCTCCCGCCGCGCCGCCAAGGAGCTGTCGCGGCAGCTCTTCCCGGCGACCTCGCGCATGTCCCGGCCGCGCCAGGGCACCGAGGACACCGTCGCCAAGATCGACTCGGCGGCCGTCCGCGCCTTCTACGACCGGCACGTGCGGCCCGCCACCGCCACCGCCGTGGTGGTCGGTGACCTGACCGGCATCGATCTGGACGCGCTGCTCGGCGAGACCCTGGGCGTCTGGCAGGGCTCCTTGGCCCAGCCCCGCCCGGTGCCGCCGGTGACCGCCGACGACACCGGACGCGTCGTCATCGTCGACCGTCCGGGCGCCGTCCAGACCCAGCTGCTCATCGGCCGTGTCGGCCCCGACCGGCACGACCGGGTGTGGCCCGCCCAGGTGCTCGGCACCTACTGCCTCGGCGGCACCCTCACCTCCCGCCTGGACCGTGTGCTGCGCGAGGAGAAGGGCTACACCTACGGCGTGCGCGCGTTCGGCCAGGTCCTGAGGTCCGGCCCCGAGGGCGAGGGCGCCTCGATGCTCGCCATCAGCGGCTCGGTGGACACCCCGAACACCGGTCCCGCGCTGCAGGACCTGTGGACGGTGCTGCGCACGCTCGCCGCGGAGGGGCTCACCGACGCGGAGCGCGACGTGGCCGTGCAGAACCTCGTCGGGGTGGCGCCGCTGAAGTACGAGACGGCGGCCGCCGTGGCGAGCACGCTGGCCGACCAGGTCGAGCAGCACCTGCCCGACGACTTCCAGGCGACGCTGTACCGGCAGCTCGCCGCGACCGGCACGGTGGAGGCCACCGCGGCGGTCGTCAACGCCTTCCCGGTGGACCGGCTGGTGACGGTCCTGGTCGGAGACGCGGCACAGATCAAGGAGCCGGTCGAGGCGCTCGGCGTCGGCGAGGTCTCCGTCGTGGCCGCCGAGTAACCGGCAAGGCCGGCAAGCCCGGCAGCCGTGCGACAGCGGCACGCGCGCGTGGGGCCCTGGTGACCGATGGATCGCCAGGGTCCCGCGGTGTTTCCGAAGTCTCTGCAGGATGTCCGAATTGGGGCAGAGGTTGCCTGTCTGCCCTGTGGGATGCGCTACAAAAACCGTGTTGCGTTTGAGGATTGAAAGGTGCGCCGCTTAGCGTCATCCGGGCTGTTCGTCAGGCATCGCGCCGCATCCGCGGCACCGGACAGTCATCGCCGAGTCCCCGTACGGCGCGAGCCAGGGGAGCCGGGGACCCACCGTCCCTTGGGGTGAATCGGACGCCCGCGCACACCGCGAGGGGGCCCGTAGGAGACCTTCCTGCTCCGAACCCGTCAGCTAACCCGGTAGGCGAGAAGGAAGGAAAGGACCAGCCACTTCATGGCGTTCACCCGCGCCACCGGGAAGCACCGCCGTCCCAGCCGGATGCACCGCACCACCGCCCGCGCCGCGGGCGTCGCGGCCCTCGCCACCACGGGCGCCATCGGCACCCTCGCCGCTCCGGCGCTCGCCGCCGAGCCCGCGCCCGCACCCGAGCAGACCGCCCTCACCCCGGTCATCACCATCAGCGACTCGGTGCCCCAGCAGATCGACGCCCAGGCCGACGCCCAGAAGGAGGCCGCCGAGCGGAAGGCGGCCGAGGAGGCCGCGCGCAAGAAGGCCGCCGAGCAGGCGCAGAAGGCGCGCGAGGCGGCCCAGGAGGCCAAGGCGCGGGCGGCCCGTGCGGCCGAGCGCAAGCGGCTGAACGCGTTCGTCGCGCCGATCACCGGCTCGTACGTCTCCACCGGCTACCAGGCCAGCAGCTCCCTGTGGTCGTCCGGCTCGCACACCGGTATCGACTTCCACGCCGCGAGCGGCACCGCCGTCCACGCGGTCGGCTCCGGCACCGTGGTGTCCACCGGCTGGGGCGGGGCGTACGGCAACGAGATCGTGATCAAGATGGCCGACGGCATGTACACCCAGTACGGCCATCTGTCGTCCATCGGTGTCTCGGTCGGCCAGAAGGTCACCCCGGGCCAGCAGATCGGTCTGTCCGGCTCGACCGGCAACACCACCGGGCCGCACCTCCACTTCGAGGCCCGCACCGGCCCCGACTACGGTTCGGACGTCGACCCCATCGCCTACCTCCGCAAGCACGGCGTGAACGTCTGACCCGGGATCGCCCCCCCAAGATCCCCCAAGCTCCACCCCCCACCCGAAGCCCCGGCCCCACAGCCGGGGCTTTCGTGGTTTCCGCGCCTCCGTGCAGGCCTCCGCTGTCCAAAAAAACTCCATGGATTCCGACCCGCCGTCGGAAATTCCCGCCCATTGCAATAGAGTCACGGAACGGGCGCCAATCGGCGGCGTTTCACGGGGATTATTGGCGGAGGTCGGTATGCGTATTCCGGCGCACTCGGTATGCACGGCGATCCGGGACGACATCGTGGCCGGTGTCTACGAGCGCGGCGGCCGGCTCACCGAGGAACTCCTCGCCCGCCGCTACGGCGTCTCGCGCGTCCCCGTCCGCGAGGCCCTGCGCACCCTGGAGGCCGAGGGCTTCGTGGTGACCCGGCGGCACGCGGGCGCGTGCGTCGCCGAACCGACCGAGCAGGAGGCCGCCGACCTGCTGGAGATGCGCGTGCTGATGGAGCCGCTCGGCGCCGCCCGCGCCGCCCAGCGGCGCACGGAGGCCCACCTCAAGGTGCTGCGCGGCCTGGTGAGACTGGGGCAGGAGCGGGCCCGCAGGGGCAGCAGCGAGGATCTGCGCTCCCTGGGCGGCTGGTTCCACGAGACGCTCGCCCAGGCGTCCGGCAGCCACGCACTGACCTCCGTGCTCACCCAGCTGCGGCACAAGATCGCCTGGATGTACGCGGTGGAGGCACCCGCCGACCCGGTGGAGTCCTGGGCGGAGCACGGCGCCATCGTGGACGCGGTGGCGCGCGGCGACGGCGAGCGCGCGCGGGCGATCACGGCGCTGCACACCGAGCGGGCGACGGCCGCCCACCGGCTGCGTTTCCCGGGTACCGCCGACCGCCCGGAACGTGTGAGGACTTCGCAACAAGCCGTAAACATGTCGAGCCTGCGGCATTAACACGGGCGCCGTATACAAAGAAGGGTAATTCGGCGAGGTGTATTTCCCCCTGCCCGAATTCGTGGTGCGCTCCGGAATTCCCGGAGAAACGGCGGAGCCGCGCCGCCCGAAAGGGGCGACGCGGCTCCGCCGTTCTGTGCGGTCCGGGGCTCAGACGGTCTCGGGCAGCTCCTCGAGCCCCTCGGAGACCAGCTTCGCCAGACGGTCCAGGGCGGCGTCCGCACCCTCGGCGTCGGAGGCGAGGACGATCTCCTCGCCGCCCTGGGCGCCGAGGCCGAGGACGGCCAGCATGGAGGCCGCGTTGACCGGAGTGCCGCCGGTCTTGGCGATCGTCACCGGCACGCCTGCGGCCGTGGCGGCTCGGACGAAGATGGAGGCGGGGCGGGCGTGGAGGCCCTCGGCCCAGCCGACGTTGACGCGGCGCTCAGCCATGTGTTGCTGCCCTTCAGTTCTCGGTGTTGCCTAGACCGCTCTGTTGTCTAGACCAGTTTCCCATATTCACGAAGCATCCCCGGACGGTGCTTCGTCCCGTCCGGAGCCGGCGTCGGATCGCGGCCTCGATCCGACGCCGTCCTCCACAGACTGCCTCGCGCCGTTGTCGGACGCGAGCCGTACTCTGGGGCCCATGCAGACCCCGGCGGACCGGCAGGACCGGCACGAGTACCCCGCCCACTGGGAGGCGGACGTGGTGCTGCGCGACGGCGGCACCGCGCGCATCCGGCCCATCACCGTCGATGACGCCGACCGGCTGGTCAGCTTCTACGAACAGGTCTCGGACGAGTCGAAGTACTACCGCTTCTTCGCTCCGTACCCGCGCCTGTCCGCCAAGGACGTCCACCGCTTCACGCACCACGACTTTGTGGACCGGGTGGGACTCGCGGCCACGGTCGGCGGCGAGTTCATCGCCACCGTACGCTATGACCGCATCGACGCCGACGGCATGCCCGCCTCCGCGCCCTCCGACGAGGCCGAGGTCGCCTTCCTGGTGCAGGACGCGCACCAGGGCCGCGGGGTCGCCTCCGCCCTGCTGGAACACATCGGGGCCGTCGCGCGCGAGCGCGGTATCCGCCGCTTCGCCGCCGAGGTGCTCCCCGCCAACACCAAGATGATCAAGGTGTTCACGGACGCCGGGTACACCCAGAAACGCAGCTTCGAAGACGGCGTCGTACGCCTGGAGTTCGACCTCGAACCCACCGACCGCTCGCTCGCCGTCCAGTACGCGCGGGAGCAGCGCGCCGAGGCGCGCTCGGTCCGGCGGCTGCTGGTGCCCGGGGCGGTCGCCGTGGTCGGTGCCGGGCGCACGCCCGGGGGAGTGGGGCGCGGAGTGCTCGGCAACCTCCGGGCCGCCGGCTACACCGGACACCTGTACGCCGTGAACCGGGCCTTCCCCGAGGACCTCAAGGAGGTCGACGGCGTGCCCGCGTACCGCTCGGTGCGGGACGTCGACGGCCCCGTGGACCTGGCGGTCGTGGCCGTGCCCGCCGAACACGTGCCCGAGGTGGTCGCGGAGTGCGGCGAGCACGGTGTGCAGGGCCTCGTCGTGCTCTCCGCCGGGTACGCGGAGGCCGGGCCCGACGGGCGCGAACGGCAGCGCGCACTCGTCCGGCAGGCCCGCACGTACGGCATGCGGATCATCGGTCCGAACGCCTTCGGGATCATCAACACCTCGCCGGACGTCCGGCTCAACGCCTCCCTCGCCCCCGAGATGCCGCGCCCCGGCCGCATCGGGCTGTTCGCCCAGTCGGGTGCCATCGGTATCGCGCTGCTGTCCCGGCTGCACCGGCGCGGCGGAGGCGTCACCGGTGTCACGGGCGTGTCCACCTTCGTGTCGTCCGGCAACCGCGCGGACGTCTCCGGCAACGACGTCCTGCAGTACTGGTACGACGACCCGGACACCGACGTCGTCCTCATGTACCTGGAGTCCATCGGCAACCCCCGCAAGTTCAACCGGCTGGCCCGGCGGACCGCCGCGGCCAAGCCGCTGGTGGTGGTCCAGGGCGCCGGCTCCGCTCCGCAGGGGCATGCGGTACGGGCCACCCGGCTGCCGCACGCGACCGTGTCCGCGCTGCTCAGGCAGGCCGGGGTGATCCGGGTCGACACGATCACCGAGCTGGTCGACGCGGGGCTGCTGCTCGCCCGGCAACCGCTGCCCCCGGGACCGCGGGTGGCGATCCTCGGGAACTCGGAGTCGCTGGGCCTGCTGACGTACGACCAGTGCCTCGCGGAGGGACTGCGGCCCTCGCGGCCGCTCGATCTGACGACGGAGGCCTCGGCGGAGGACTTCCACAGGGCGTTGTCCGAGGCGCTGGCCGACGACACGTGCGACGCGGTCGTGGTGACCGCGATACCGGCCATCAGGGAGGCGTCGCCCGGGGACGCGGAGCTGGCCCAGGCACTTCGGTCGGCTGCCGCCGGCGTACCGGGGAAGCCGGTGCTCGTCGTGCACGTGGAGCTCGGGGGCCTCGCGGAGGCGTTGTCGGCGGCGGCCAGTACGGCACCGGCCGCACCCGAGCGGGAAGACCCCCACCGGCCCGCCGGACGACCGCCCGCGGCGGCGGAGGTACGTCGGCCCGCACCGGCCGCGGTCACCGAGCAGAACTGCTCCCGCCTCATCCCCGCCTACCCCGCCGCCGAGCGGGCCGTCCGTGCCCTCGCCGAGGCCGTGAAGTACGCGCAGTGGCGCACGGAAGCCGTCGACCCGGGGAAGGTGCCCGAGTACGAGGACATCGACGAGAAGGGGGCGGCCCGGCTGATCGACGGGCTGCTCGCACGCGGGCAGGGCCTCACCCTCGGCGCGGAGGAGACCTGCGAGCTCCTCGGCAGGTACGGCATCCGGGTGCACCGCGCGCTGCCCGCCCCCGACCCGGACGCCGCCGCCGAAGCCGCGCGCACCCTCGGCTACCCCGTGGCGCTGAAGGCCACCGCCCCGCACCTCAGGCACCGCGCCGACCTGGGCGGCGTACGCCTCGACCTGGCGGACGAGGAGCAACTGCGCTGGGCGTTCGCCGAGTTGACGGGGCTGTTCGGCGGCCCCGACGAGCTGCGGCCGGTGGTGCAGACGATGGCACCGCGGGGCGTCGACACCGTCGTACGGGCCGTGATCGACCCCGCGGCCGGGGCGGTGCTCTCCTTCGGGCTCGCCGGAGCCGCCTCCCAGTTGCTCGGCGACATGGCGCACCGGCTGGTCCCGGTGACCGACCGGGACGCGACCTCCCTGGTGCGGTCGATCCGGACGGCGCCGCTGCTGTTCGGCTGGCGCGGCTCGACCCCCGTCGACACCCCGGCCCTGGAGGAACTGCTGCAGCGCGTGTCCCGCCTGGTCGACGACCACCCCGAGGTCGTCGCGGTCACCCTGGAGCCCGTCGTGGTCGCCCAGCGGGGTGTGAGCGTCCTGAGCGCCTCCGTACGCCTCGCGCCCCCGCCCGCCCGGGACGACCTCGGCCCGCGGACCCTGCCGGTCTACTGAGCCGGGAAGGACGCAGGGCACATGGAGATCGCCGTCGGCCGGACACTGCCCGAGGGAAGCTGGTGGGACTGGGAGGTGATCGCCTGGGACGCGGGCCGGCTGCGGCTGGCCGCCGGGTACGACCTCTCGTACCACCATGGCCTGGAGCTGGTCTTCACAGGCCCGGCGTTCGTGTCCTGCCCGCTCGCCTTCCAGGACCCCGAGTTCCGCGCCCCCACCGCCGCCGAGACGGCAAGGCTCCGGGGGTTCCTCGGCGGGACGCCGTCCGTGGTGGTCGCCTTCGAGGCCGACGCCGGCGGCACCGAGCCCGTCTCCTGCCTGATCGCGGCCGAGCGGCTCGACGTCGTGCCGGGGCTGGTGGTCGGGTACCCGACCACCGCCGCGGGCCCCGGCACGGCTGTCCCCGACTGGCCCGGACCGCCCCTGCCCACGGATTAGGATGGACGTCATGGCCAAGACCAGTACGACGACCCAGGGGCTGCGCGCGGCGATCGAGCGCAGCGGCTACTACCCGGCCCTCGTGGCCGAGGCGGTGGAGGCCGCCGTGGGCGGCGAGCCCATCCGGTCGTACCTGGTCCACCAGGAGACCACCTTCGACCAGAACGAAGTGCGGCGGCACGTCACCGTGCTGGTCCTCACCGGCAACCGCTTCATCGTCAGCCACACCGACGAGCAGGCCGCCGACAACACCTCTCCGACCCCGTACGCCACGACGTCCACCGAGTCGGTGAAGCTCGGCCGGATCTCGTCGGTCGTGGTCAGCCGTGTGGTCGCCAACCCGGAGCAGTACAAGCCGGGCACCCTGCCCCGCGAGGTCGTGCTGACCATCGGCTGGGGCGCCGTCTCCCGCATCGACCTCGAACCCGCCGCCTGCGGCGACCCCAACTGCGAGGCGGACCACGGCTACACGGGCAGCTCCACGGCGGACGATCTCAGCCTGCGCGTCAGCGAGGCCGGGGACGGCCCGGAGACGGTGCGTCAGGCGCTCGCCTTCGCGCAGGCCGTCTCCGAGGCGACCGCGGACGTCAGCCGCTGATGACCCAGTCCACGGCCGCGGCCTGGGACCACCCGGAACCGCTCTCCCTCGCCTCCGCCCCGCTGCCCGAGTACGGCACCGGGTCGCTCGCCGACCTGCTGCCCACCCTGGCCGCCGGGATGTCCGTACCCGGCATGACCGCGGCGATCACGGAACTGACTCCCGCCGACCGCAACTGCGTGTTCCTGATCGACGGCCTCGGCTGGGAGCAGATCAAGGCCCACCCGGACGAGGCCCCCTTCCTGACCTCGCTGCTGGGCAGCTCCCGCGGGGGCACCGGCCGCCCGATCACCGCCGGTTACCCGGCGACCACCGCCACCTCCCTGGCCTCGGTCGGCACCGGTCTGCCGCCGGGCGCGCACGGCCTGCCCGGTTACACGGTCCGCAACCCGGCGACCGGCGAGCTGATGAACCAGCTCCGCTGGAACCCGTGGACACCGCCCGCCGCGTGGCAGCCGTACCCCACCGTCTTCCAGCTGGCCCACGAGGCGGGTGTGCACGCCGCCCAGGTGTCGTCCCCCGTCTTCGAGAACACCCCGCTGACCCAGGTCGCGCTGAGCGGAGGCACCTTCCTCGGACGGCTGACCGGTGAGGAGCGGATGGACCTCGCGGCCGAGCAGCTGGCCGCCGCCGACCGCTCCTTGGTCTACACGTACTACGCCGAACTGGACGGCGCCGGGCACCGCTACGGCATCGCCTCCGACACCTGGCGCGGCCAGCTGATGTACGTCGACCGGCTGGTCCAGCGCCTGGCCGAGCAACTTCCCCCGCGCAGCGCGCTCTACGTCACCGCCGACCACGGCATGGTCGACATCCCGTTCGACGAGCAGCACCGCATCGACTTCGACGAGGACTGGGAGCTGCGCGCCGGGGTCGCCCTGCTCGGCGGCGAGGGGCGGGCCCGCCATGTGTACGCGGTGCCGGGCGCCGAGGGCGACGTCCTGACCGTCTGGCGCGAGGTGCTCGGCGAGCAGTTCTGGGTGGCTTCGCGGGACGAGGCCGTCGCGGCGGGCTGGTTCGGGGCGCACATCGACGACCGGGTGCGCGCGCGCATCGGCGACGTGGTCGCGGCGGCGTACGACGACGTGCTGCTCATCGCCTCCGAACGCGAGCCGAAGGAGTCGTCGATGGTCGGCAACCACGGCTCCATGACCCCTGCCGAGCAGTTGGTCCCCCTGCTCGAAGTACGCTCCTGAAGAATCGTCCGCCGGTCCGCGCCCACCCGCGGTCCCCGCAGCCTCCGCCGAAAGGTGCTCAATCCCCCATGCCCGAGCTGGTGTTCTTCTCCGGAACGATGGACTGCGGGAAGTCGACCCTGGCTCTCCAGATCGAGCACAACCGCTCCGCGCGCGGTCTCGCCGGAATGATCTTCACCCGTGACGACCGGGCCGGCGAGGGCAAGCTGTCCTCCCGGCTTGGCCTGGTCACCGACGCGGTCGAGGTCGAGGACGGGCAGGACCTGTACGTGTACCTCGTCGACCACCTCTCGCACGGCGGCCGCGCGGACTACGTGATCGCGGACGAGGCGCAGTTCCTGGCGCCGGAGCAGATCGACCAGCTCGCGCGCGTGGTCGACGACCTGGACATCGACGTGTACGCCTTCGGCATCACCACCGACTTCCGTTCCAAACTGTTCCCCGGCTCCCAGCGGCTGGTGGAACTCGCCGACCGGGTCGAGGTGCTCCAGGTGGAGGCGCTGTGCTGGTGCGGCGCCCGGGCCACCCACAACGCCCGTACGGTGGGCGGTGTCATGGTGGTCGAGGGCGCCCAGGTGGTCGTCGGCGACGTCAACCAGTCGGCCGACGAGATCGGTTACGAGGTGCTGTGCCGCCGCCACCACCGTCGCCGGATGACGGCGGCGTCGGCACGCGCGGCCGCCCTGTCCCCGGACGTCCTGCCGGTCTCCACCCCCTGAGCGGCCCCCGCGCGCCCCGCGCGGACTCTCAGCGCGGGTCCTGGACGACCGCGAACAGCGCGCCCTCCGGGTCCGCCACCTTCGCCACCCGGCCGTGCGCGCTGTCATGGGCGGGTTCGAGCACCCGTCCGCCCAGCTCGGCCACCCGCCGCAGCGCGTCGTCCGCGTCCTCGACCTGGAAGTACGTCAGCCAGTGCGAGCCCCGGTCCCGGGGCAGGGAGTGGCCGACGCCGTGCACGCCGGCGACCGGGACGCCGTCCAGACGCAGGGTCACGTAGTCCACGCCGGCGCAGACCACCTGCTCCTCCTCGTAACCGAACAGCGCCTTGTAGAACTTGGTGACGCTCGCGGTCTCGAAGGTGAGCAGTTCGGTCCAGGCGGGCGTGCCGTGGACGCCGATGACGGCGGTTCCGGTGCCCGGTACTCCCTGCCAGACGCCGAACACGGCCCCCGAGGTGTCGGAGCCGATCACGAGCCGCCCGGTGCCGCGGGCCTCCACGGGGCCCACGCCCACGGTGCCGCCGCACAGCCGTACCGTTTCCGCCGTCCGGTCGACGTCGTCCGTGGCGAAGTGCGGCGTCCAGGCGATGGGCAGATGGAGGTCCGGCGCCAGCTGGCCGATGCCCCCCACGCGGTGGCCGTCGAGCAGCGCCCAGGAATAGGGTCCGAGCTGCTGGGGGCCCGGTTCGAACTTCCAGCCGAAGAGCCCCCCGTAGAACCTCTCGGTCGCGGTCAGCCCGTGCACCATGAGACTCACCCAGCAGGGTGTGCCGGGCGCGCGCCGACCGTGCGTGCCGCCTCTCGGGCCGAACGGTCCCCGTGCCTCGGTCATCGTCACTCTCTCCCCGGCCCCTCACGTGGTGTTCATCGGATGTACACCACGTGCCCGACCCCGTACGTTCGGTGATCGAACCTGTCCGGCGGAGCAGATTAGCCGGACCTGGACGACGCGGCCACCCCTGAAAGGATGGACGCCATGAACGCCATCATCATCGCGACGGAGCTCGCGCACGACTTGACCGGAGCCAACCCGCCGGTGCTGCTCGACGTCCGCTGGCAGCTCAGCCTGGCCAGGGCGGCCGGAGAACCGGTCTTCGACGGGCGGGCCGAGTACGCGGCCGGTCACCTGCCCGGTGCCGTGTTCGTCGACCTGGACCGGGAACTCGCCGCGGCGCCGGGGGAGCGGGGCCGTCATCCGCTGCCCGACATCGCCGGGTTCGGCGCCGCGATGCGCAGGGCGGGTGTGTCGTCGGGCCGGCCGGTGGTCGTGTACGACGGCGGGCAGGGCTGGGCGGCCGCGCGGGCGTGGTGGCTGTTGCGCTGGACGGGCCACCCGGACGTGAGGGTTCTCGACGGCGGGTTGCCGGCCTGGGAGGGACCGCTGTCGACGGACGTACCCGCCCCGGCGCCGGGCGACTTCGAGCCCGTGCCGGCCGCCGGGGGACTGCTCGACGCGGACGCCGCCGCCGCGCTCGCCCGCTCCGGCGTACTCCTCGACGCACGGGCGGCGGAGCGGTACCGGGGGGATGTCGAGCCCATCGACCGGGTCGGCGGGCACATCCCGGGCGCCGTGTCCGCGCCGACGACCGAGAACGTGACGGCGGACGGCCGGTTCCTGCCCGCCGAC
Organism: Streptomyces sp. NPDC001843; assembly: GCF_042891955.1. Classification (NCBI taxonomy): domain Bacteria; kingdom Bacillati; phylum Actinomycetota; class Actinomycetes; order Kitasatosporales; family Streptomycetaceae; genus Streptomyces; species Streptomyces sp. NPDC001843. The sequence continues at coordinate 130,717 of NZ_JBIATQ010000007.1, forward strand.
GCACTGCGGGCGCGGTTCAAGAACCTCGGAGCGTCGGAGGGCACCGAGGTCGGCGTGTACTGCGGCTCGGGCGTCTCGGCGGCGCACGAGGTGCTGGCCCTCGCGGTCGCGGGTATCCCGGCCGCGTTGTACGTGGGCTCCTGGTCCGAGTGGTCCTCCGACCCGTCCCGGCCGGTGGCGACGGGGCCGGAGCCCGAATAGCGGCACACGAAAGGGGGCTTCCCGCCCGGAAGCCCCCTCATGTGCGACGGCCTGTACGGCCGTTGCACCGGTACGGCCGAACTCCGGTACGGCCGCTACTCCTGCTTCTTGCGCCGGGTCCCGAACACGATCTCGTCCCAGCTCGGCACCGCGGCCCGGCGGCCGGGGCGGACCCCGTCGGCCTCGGCCTGCCGGTCGGTGGCGCCGATCAGGCGGTCCCGGTGGCTCGTGACCGAGCGGGGCATGAGGACGTCGGCGTAGGCGGAACCCGCCGAGGCTGCCGGGGCGGGGGGTTCCTCCGCCTCCGGTTCGGTGTCCGGGGGCTCCTCGGAGGACTCCGCCGCAGGCAGCTCCGGGACCACCAGGTCGCCCCGGAAGCTGGGCACCGCCTCCAGGAGGCTGGTCAGCGAGTCGCGTTCGCCCGTGCTCTCCTCGGCCGGCTCGGGCGACTGCGAGGGCAGGGTGGGCCGGTCCCGGTCCAGGGCGCCCAGGGTGCGCTCGCGCGGCAGGCGGGCGATGCGCGGCACGAACGGGAAGCTCGGCTCGGGCGCGCCGAGGTCGTCGGACTCCCCGATCAGGGAACGCGCCTCGTCGTCGACGGCCTGGACGAGCCGCCGGGGCGGGTCGTACGTCCAGCTCGCCGAGTGCGGCTCGCCCGCGACCCGGTAGACCAGCATGACCTCCCAGGTGCCGTCGTCGCGGCGCCAGGAGTCCCACTGCACGGTGTCCTTCTCGGCGCCGCGCAGCAACAGGCGTTCCTGGACGGCCTCGCCGAGCAGCGGACCGGAGTTCTCGCCGGGCCGCCGGACCGGGGTCTTGCGTGCCCGCTCGGCCATGAAGGCGCGCTCGGCCAGTACCGGGCCCTCGAAGCGCCGCACCCGGTCGACGGGGATGCCAGCGAGTTGCGCGACCTCTTCCGCGGTCGCGCCCGCTCGTATCCGCGCCTGGATGTCACGGGGGCGGAGATGGCTCTCCACCTCGATCTCGATCTGACCGAGGCGGGGCCGGTCGCCGCGCACGGCGGCGCGCAGCCGTTCGTCGATCGGAAGTGTGTACTCCGTTGCGTCGGCAGCCTTCAGCACCAGCCGTGTGCCGTCATTCGAGACGGCCACGACACGCAGTTCGGGCATGGGGACCTCCCGGGTGGTGCCTGCTGCCGACGTCACGTGCGTCGCTGCTTCCGCTAGTCGAGTGTGGCCTGCCCGGGTGCAGCCTGCCACAACCTTGCCGAGTTGCCCGGCGTGTCGGGCGCGGGCCCTGGAACGCCGTTATGGCACGGTTACCTGTTCGCAACGCTAAGTGACCAACTCCGTCACCCTGTGCAACTAGCCCCCTCCCGGCGCTCCTGCAAGGCTCCGGACACCCTGGCGGGAGACCGATACCCAGGGCTCGCAACAGTACTCCATTTGGACCATGTGCGTGGATGGGCGCGCCGCCGAACTTCTGTCGAGGGTCCCGCCCCGGCCGTCCGCAAGCGCTTTCCGCGATCTTGGACGTGGCGTACCTCACGCGGCCCTCGGAAGCGGACCCTTCTGTCTTTTCCCCCCTGGCCGATGGGCGCTCTTCCCCCGGCCGGCGGGGGCCTTACGCCCCCAGCACCCGCCGCAGGTAGTCGTTCTGGAACCGCCGGTCCGGGTCCAGCCGGTCCCGAAGGGCCGTGAACTCGGCGAACCGGGGGTAGGCCTCGGCGAAGTACGCGGTGTCCCGCGTGTGCACCTTGCCCCAGTGCGGCCGTCCCTCGTGCGCGGTGAAGATGCGCTCGGCGGCGGTGAAGTACGCCTGGTAGGGGGTGCCCTTGAACATGTGGACGGCGACATAGGCGCTGTCCCGCCCGGAGGCGGTGGACAGGGTGATGTCATCGGCCGGGGCGGTGCGCACCTCGACCGGGAAGCTGACCCTGAGGTTCGAGCGGTCGACCATCGCCTTGAGTTCCCGCAGCGTGTCGCCCAGCGCCTCGCGCGGGACGGCGTACTCCATCTCCACGAACCGCACCCGGCGGGGCGAGGTGAAGACCTTGTACGGGATGTCCGTGTAGGTCCGGGCGGACAGCGCCCGGCTGGAGATCCGGGCGATGGCCGGGATGGTCGCCGGCGCCGCGCGGCCGACCCAGTTGGCCACCTGGAAGACGCCGTTGGAGAGGAACTCGTCCTCGAACCAGCCGGTCAGCTGCCCGACCGGCTTCTCCGGTCCGGCGCTGCGGTTGTTCCGCTTGGTGTTGGTGTTGCCGGTGTGCGGGAACCAGTAGAACTCGAAGTGTTCGTTCTCGGCCCAGAGTTGGTCGAACTCGGAGAGGACCCGGTCGAAGGGCATCGGTTCCTCACGGGCCGTGAGCAGGAAGAGGGGTTCGACTGCGAAGGTGATCGCGGTGACGATGCCCAGGGCGCCCAGGCCGATGCGGGCGGCCGCGAAGACCTCCGGATTCTCCTTCTCCGAGCAGGTGAGCACCGACCCGTCGGCCGTGACCAGCTCGAGTCCCCTGATCTGGGCGGCGATCGAGGCCGACTCGCGGCCGGTGCCGTGCGTGCCGGTGCTGGTCGCCCCGGAGACCGTCTGCTCCATGATGTCGCCCATGTTGGTCAGCGACAGGCCCTCGCGGGCCAGGGCGAGGTTGAGCCTCTTCAGCGGGGTGCCGGCCTCGACGGTGACCGTCATGGCGTCCCGGTCGATGGCGCGGATACCGGTCAGCAGTTGAGGCCGTATCAACACGCCGTCGGTGGCCGCGATGGCCGTGAAGGAGTGCCCGGTGCCGACGGCCTTCACCTTCAGGCCGTCCTCGGCGGCCTGCCGTACCGCCGCGGCCAGTTCCTCCACCGAGGCGGGCGTCACCTCCCGCGCGGGACGGGCGACGACGTTGCCTCCCCAGTTACGCCAGGTGCCGCTCTGCCCGCTCGCTGTGGTGCTCAAGGGTGCCTCCCCGACCCGGAGCCGGCCTGCTGAGCCGGCGGTACCCGAGGAAACCGACCGCGACCGCGACGGCCCCGGACACCGCCGGAACCCCGTACCCGGCGCGCGCCCCGGCTGCGTCGATCACCCAGCCGGCCACGGAGGAGCCGAGCGCGACCCCGACCGCCAGGCCGGTGCTCACCCAGGTCATGCCCTCGGTGAGCTGCGCGCGAGGTACGTGCTCTTCGATGAGGGACATCGTCGTGATCATCGTCGGCGCGATGGACAGACCCGCAACGAACAGCGCCACGGCCAGAAGCGACAAGTTTCCGACCAGTAGGAGGGGGATCATACTCACGGACATCGCACACACGCCCAGCAGCCACCGGCGTTCCGGCGCCCCCGCCGGGCGCAGCAGCCCGAAGACCACTCCGGCCGCGCAGGAACCCGCCGCGTACAGCGCGAGGACCACACTGGCCGCGCCCTTGTGCCCGCGCTCGTCGGCGAAGGCGACGGTGGCCACGTCGACCGCCCCGAAGATCGCCCCGGTCGCGACGAACGTCGCCACCAGCACCCGCAGGCCGGCCGAGCGCAGCGCCGTACCGCCACCGTGGTGCTCGCGCGGGTGCGGCGCGGGCTCCGTGGCGCGCTGGGCGGTCAGCCAGAAGACACCGGCCGCCAGGAAGCAGGCGGCCAGCAGCGGGCCCGCCTCCGGGAACCACGCCGTGGACAGGCCGATGGAGATGATCGGCCCGAAGATGAAGCAGACCTCGTCCACCACCGACTCGAACGAGTAAGCGGTGTGCAGCTTCTCGGTGCCCCGGTACAGCGCCGCCCAGCGGGCCCGGATCATCGCGCCCAGGCTCGGTACGCAGCCGATGCCGGCGGCGCACACGAACAGCACCCAGTCCGGCCACCGGAGGTGCGCCGCGAGCAGCAGTCCGGCCGACGCGGCGAGCGCTCCCAGGGTGGCCGGGCGCAGCACCCGGCGCTGGCCGTACTGGTCCACCAGCCGGGATATCTGCGGCCCGATCGCGGCGGCGGACAGCGCGATGGCGGCCGACAGTGCGCCCGCGAGCCCGTACCGCCCGGTGAGCTGGGAGACCATCGCGACCACGCCGATGCCCATCATCGACAGCGGCATCCGGCCGACGAACCCCGCGGCGGAGAACCCCTTGGTGCCGGGGGCGGCGAACAGGGCGCGATAGGGGCTCGGCACGGGGGGTCTCCGGTCTTCGGGCGTAAGGCGTAAGGCGCGAACGCGGCCGATACAGCTTACGAGTAAGCGAACCCTGATGCATCCGGGAATACAGCCGGGCCCACAGGAGGGAAAACCGGCCGAAAGCCGACCGGAACCCGACTCTTCACCCCACTGTTTCCGGGCGGTCAGTGCCGGGTGGCAGGATCGAGCCATGCCAGACGCGCTCGATGCCACCCCCTACGACGCCCTGCTCCTGCTCTCGTTCGGCGGCCCGGAAGGCCCGGACGACGTGGTCCCCTTCCTGGAGAACGTGACCCGCGGGCGCGGCATCCCCAAGGAACGCCTCAAGGAGGTCGGGCAGCACTACTTCCTGTTCGGCGGGGTCAGCCCGATCAACGACCAGAACCGCGCCCTGCTGGACGCCCTGCGCAAGGACTTCGCCGGGCACGGCCTGGACCTGCCGATCTACTGGGGCAACCGCAACTGGGCCCCGTACCTGACGGACACCCTGCGCGAGCTGGCCGCCGACGGCCGCCGCCGCGTCCTGGTGCTCGCCACCAGCGCCTACGCCTCCTACTCGGGCTGCCGCCAGTACCGCGAGAACCTCGCGGACTCCCTGGCCACCCTGGAGGCCGAGGGAGTGGACCTGCCCCGGGTCGACAAGCTGCGGCACTACTTCAACCACCCCGGCTTCCTCCAGCCCATGATCGACGGGGTGCTCGAGTCCCTCGCCGACCTCCCCGAGGAGGTCCGGGCCGGCGCCCACCTCGCCTTCACCACCCATTCCATCCCCACCGCGTCCGCCGACACCTCTGGCCCCGTCGAGGCCCACGGCGAGGGCGGCGCGTACATGGAGCAGCACCTGGACGTGGCCCAGCTGATCGCCGACGCCGTCCGCGAGCGCACCGGCGTCGACCACCCCTGGCGGCTCGTCTACCAGTCCCGCTCCGGCGCCCCGCACATCCCCTGGCTGGAGCCCGACATCTGCGACCACCTCGAGGAGCTGCACGCGGCCGGGGCCCCGGCGGTGGTCATGGTCCCCATCGGCTTCGTCTCCGACCACATGGAGGTCCTCTACGACCTCGACACCGAGGCCAAGGCGAAGGCGGAGGAACTGGGCCTGCCCGTGCGCCGCTCGGCCACCGTCGGCGCCGACCCCCGGTTCGCCGCCGCGGTCCGCGAGCTGATCCTGGAGCGTGCCGCCGTCGAGCGCGGCCAGGACGTCGTGCCGTGCGCCCTGGGTGCCCTCGGCGCGAGCCATGACGTCTGCCCCGTCGGCTGCTGCCCTGCCCGCGCCCCCCGCGCGGCCGCCGCGGGCGCCGACAGCCCCTACGCGTGAGGAGCCCCGTGACCGACAGCCTGCACACGGACCTGCTGAAGCTCGCCCAGGAGGCGGCCCGCCGGGCGGGGGAGCTGCTGCGCGACGGCCGGCCGGCCGACCTCGCGGTCGCCGCGACCAAGTCCAGCCCGATCGACGTCGTCACCGAGATGGACATCGCGGCCGAGAAGCTGATCACCGATCTGATCTCGGCCCACCGTCCCGACGACGGCTTCCTGGGCGAGGAGGGGGCGGCCACCGAGGGCACGAGCGGCGTCCGCTGGGTGATCGACCCGCTCGACGGCACGGTCAACTACCTGTACGGGCTCCCCACCTGGTCGGTGTCCATCGCGGCCGAACAGGACGGCGAAACCGTGGTCGGGGTCGTCGCCGCCCCGATGCGCGGCGAGACGTACCACGCGGTACGCGGCGGCGGCGCCTGGGCCACCGGCGCCTGGGACGGCGAACGCGCGCTCGCCTGCCGCCCCGCGCCGCCCCTGGAGCACGCGCTGGTCTCCACCGGCTTCAACTACGTCACCGAGGTCCGCACCCACCAGGCCGAGGTGGCCGCGAGGCTGATCCCGCTGCTGCGCGACATCCGGCGCGGCGGCTCGGCCGCGGTCGACCTGTGCGACCTGGCCTGCGGCAGGCTCGACGGGTACTACGAACGCGGGCTCAACGCCTGGGACGTGGCCGCGGGCGACCTGATCGCCCGGCAGGCGGGCGCCCTGACCGGTGGACGGCCCGGAGAGCGGCCCTCACGCGATCTCACGGTCGCGGGCACCCCGGGAGTCTTCGAGCCCCTCCAGCGGCTGCTGGAGGACTTCGGGGCCTGGCACGACTGACCGGCCCCCGGTGACCGACCTGAGGACGCAGCAGGGCCCCGGCGCTGGATTCGCCGGGGCCCTGCTGACGTACGGGTCGTGCGCGGCCGTACGGGTGTCACCGGCCGATCAGACGCTGGGCGCGCCGACCTCCACACCGTGTTCGGCGGCGAGGCGGCGCAGGTCGTCGAGCTCTGCCAGCTCCACATCGACGAGGAAGTCGTCGCCCTCGTCACGCGCCCGCGTCAGGTCGGTCTCGGTCGCCCTTATGCGCTGCAGAAGTCCTGCGGTGAATGCGTCCATGCTGCGCCCCCTCGTCCAGGGTCGTGGGTCGGTGGCACGGGGGTGTGCCGATTGGGAAGGGGCGATCACGTCTCCTGCAGGTGCCCAGCGCTGCCCAGGCTGGGCGGCGACGGTGCCGGACACCCACGCCCGCTCTGCGACAAGCGGATCGCGGCGTGCCACATGGTGCTGCGGCACATGCAGAGCGTGATCGCGGGGTGTAAAGCCGTCCTCCCCCCGCTCCCTTACGCGGAAACCTGACCGGAGGAGAAAATCTGGTATTCCCCCGCCGGGCGTTCGATCCTCCGGTGATCCTCCGGTGCCACCGACGTCTTACAGCCGACTTATGGCGGAAAAGGGCAGGATGGAGGTCACACAATCCCGTACAGACCCCTGCCCGCGCGCGCTTCGGCGCGCTACGCGGGTGGACAGAGGAAGGACAAGCGACGTGCGCGTACTCGTCGTCGAGGACGAGCAGCTGCTCGCCGATGCGGTGGCCACCGGACTGCGCCGGGAGGCCATGGCCGTCGACGTCGTGTACGACGGTGCGGCCGCCCTGGAGCGCATCGGCGTCAACGACTACGACGTGGTCGTCCTCGACCGCGACCTCCCGCTGGTGCACGGCGACGACGTCTGCCGCAAGGTCGTCGAGCTCGGCATGCCCACGCGCGTGCTGATGCTCACCGCCTCGGGAGACGTCAGCGACCGCGTCGAGGGCCTGGAGATCGGCGCCGACGACTACCTTCCCAAGCCGTTCGCGTTCAGTGAGCTCATCGCGCGCGTGCGCGCCCTCGGCCGGCGCACCAGCGTGCCGCTGCCGCCGGTGCTGGAACGCGCCGGCATCAAGCTCGACCCCAACCGCCGCGAGGTGTTCCGTGACGGCAAGGAGATCCAGCTCGCGCCGAAGGAGTTCGCCGTCCTGGAGGTGCTGATGCGCAGCGAGGGCGCCGTCGTCTCGGCCGAGCAGCTGCTGGAGAAGGCCTGGGACGAGAACACCGACCCGTTCACCAACGTGGTGCGCGTGACCGTGATGACGCTGCGCCGCAAGCTGGGCGAGCCGCCCGTCATCGTCACCGTCCCCGGCTCCGGCTACCGGATCTGACGGCCGTGGCCGCCGCCCCCACGCCTCCGCAGGCGCCCCCGAAGCCCACCTGGGACCCCAGGAGGCCGGAGCCCCCGTTCCCCTGGCTGCGCCCGACCATCCGGATACGGCTGACGCTGCTGTACGGAGGCATGTTCCTGATCGCCGGCATCCTGCTGCTGTCGATCATCTACCTGCTGGCCGCGCAGGCGATCAGCACGGGCAACCAGCCGCCCTTCAAGATCGTGAGCGCCAGCGACAAGATCGAGGTGTCCAGCCCCGACTGCCCCGCGATCAACAACCCCGCCGGCCTGACGCTCACCCAGTTCAACTCGGCTGTCGGTGAATGTATCGACCACGCGCGCAACGTCGCCCTGGACAATCTGCTCAGCCGCTCGCTGCTGGCCCTGCTGGGCCTCGCCGTGATCGCGTTCGCGTTCGGCTACGCCATGGCCGGCCGGGTGCTGTCACCGCTCGGCCGGATCACCCGCACGGCCCGCGCGGTGGCCGGGTCGGACCTGTCCCGCCGGATCGAGCTGGACGGCCCGGACGACGAGCTGAAGGAGCTCGCGGACACCTTCGACGACATGCTGGAGCGGTTGCAGCGGGCCTTCACGGCGCAGCAGCGCTTCGTCGGCAACGCCTCGCACGAGTTGCGCACGCCCCTGGCGATCAACCGCACGCTCCTGGAGGTCCACCTGTCGGACCCGGGCGCGCCCGTGGAGCTGCAGCAGCTCGGCAAGACGCTGCTGGCCACCAACGAGCGCAGCGAGCAGCTCGTGGAGGGCCTGCTGCTGCTCGCCCGCAGCGACAACCAGATCGTCGAACGCAAGCCCGTGGACCTGGCGGAGGTCGCCTCGCAGGCCATCGACCAGGTGCACGCCGAGGCCGAGGCCAAGGGCGTCGAGATCCGGGGCGAACGCAAACCGGCGGTCGTCCAGGGCAACGGTGTGCTGCTGGAGCGGATCGCCCTGAACCTGGTGCAGAACGCCGTGCGGTACAACGTGCCCGAGGAAGGCTGGGTGGAGGTCACCACGCAGGTGCAGCACGGGCACGCCGTGCTGGTGGTCTCGAACACCGGCCCGGTCGTGCCGGCCTACGAGATCGACAACCTCTTCGAGCCGTTCAGACGACTGCGTACCGAGCGCACGGGCAGCGACAAGGGAGTGGGCCTCGGCCTGTCCATCGTCAGGTCCGTGGCGCGGGCACACGGCGGTCACATCTCGGCGACGCCGAGGGAGGGCGGCGGGCTCGTGATGCGGGTCACGCTGCCGATCTGACCGACTTGTGACACACGCGGGGATGTTCGCTTTGGGCGGAATCCTCCGAGGGCGCGACGGACGTCACCGTGTGTGATCGATCACATGGGCGCCTTTCCGGCCGCCCACTCTGTGTGATCATGAACGCCGACGGAAAGCCGGGAAAGTCCGGGTTTTCGGGGGTCCTGATCACGGGAAGTACACGGTGAGATGCCTTTGAGGTGCGGCACCCGGACCGTGTACGGTCCCCATCGCCATCCCAGCCGATCACTCTTGAGGGGGCCGGTTGGGTGTCGATTGAGTAACAGACCTTGATGTGAGGCAAAATCTCCGCCTCAGGTCGGGCACAAGTCCGGCCTCTCACGCGTTACGTGCGCTGGAGACACCGCAGACACCCAGAGGGGGAGAGCGACAATGGCAACCGACTACGACACCCCACGCAAGACCGACGACGACGTCGATTCGGACAGCCTCGAAGAGCTGAAGGCCCGGCGCAACGACAAGTCCGCGTCGGCCGTAGACGTCGACGAGTTCGAGGCCGCGGAAGGCCTGGAGCTGCCGGGCGCAGACCTCTCGAACGAGGAGCTGGCCGTCCGAGTGCTGCCGAAGCAGCAGGACGAGTTCACCTGCATGAGCTGCTTCCTGGTGCACCACCGCAGCCAGCTGGCTCGCGAGAAGAACGGTCAGCCGATCTGCCGCGACTGCGACTGAGGACGGGTCGGCCGTGACTGGCTCGACCCCTCCCAGGAAGCGCCGCTCCCACCTCATGGGAGCGGACCACGGGCCGTCCGACGGTCCGCACGGCACGCGTGACGACGAGCGGGGCTCACCCGGGACGGGAGCCTCGCTCGAACCGGCGGCCGACCGGGACGAGCTCCCGGCGTCCGCCAGGTCGGCCACGCCCGTCGCCCGGCGCATGGCCGCGGCGATCCGGGAGCGGGCCCGGCAAAGGGGCCGCGAAGGCCCCAGCAAGGGCGGCAGCCGGACCAGGGCGGGGCTCGCCTATCTGACCGAGCGGATCATCGAGATCGCCCCGCGGATCCCCGTACGCGACCTCGCCGCACTGCGCCGACAGTTCCCGGGTCTCGGGCCCGAGGAACTCGCCGACAAGCTCGTGACGGGCGCGGCGAACGGCACCTCCACGGTCGGGGCCGGGATCGGCGCGGCGGCGATGCTGCCGGTGCCGCCCGCGATGCCCACCGAGCTGGCCGCGGAGATCACCGGGGTCGCGGCGATCGAGCTGAAACTCATCGCCGAGCTCCACGAGGTCTACGGCGTACGGCCGCCGGGCGGCCTCAGGGCCCGCAGCACCGCGTATCTGTCCTCCTGGTCGGGGGAGCGCGGCATCGACGTGATGAAGCCGTCCACGCTCAACACGGCCCTCGGCGGGCCGATGAAGCGCGAACTGCGCCAGCGGATCACCAAGCGCATGGTGCGCAACATGCCCAACCTGATGCCCTTCATGGTCGGCGCCGTCGTCGGAGCGACCATGAACCGCCGCGACACCAAGAGACTGGCGGCACGGATCCGGGCCGACCTCCGCAAGGTCCAGGTGCCGTGGGACGCACTCCCCGAACTGCCCCCGCTCGAGGCCCCGGCACACCCGCTGACGCTCGGGGACGTCGCCGAGGGGCTGGAGGACTGACCGGCGCCGGGCCCCGAGACCCTAGGCCACCGCTTCCCGCGCCGTCGCGATCGCGGCGGCGAGTTCCTCCGGGTTCCGGGTGGACAGGTACAGGTACGGCGTCGGGTCGGCCGGGTCGGTGACCTCGACGCGCAGCGCCGTCGGGATGTAGGCGCGCAGGAGGAGGAAGGCGCGGGTGTCGGCCTTGTAGGTGCGCCAGGCCCGGGCCTCCTCCCGGTCCAGGACCTCCGCGGCACCGAGCGCCGTAACCGGGATCTTCGCCTCGCCCGCGATCAGGGAGTCGCCCACGACACGGATCCGGACGGAGCCGTACGAGCTGGCGACGACCGCGGCGGCCGCCGTGCCGCCGACCAGGCCGCCGAGCAGCGGCAGGGGGCCGAACGGCAGCAGGATCAGGGCGAACGAGACCCCCACCAGGAAGCTGATCAGCCACCAGGAGCGGGGGGCGGTGAGGCGTTCGTCGTACGGGGCGGCGGAGAGCTGCATGGAGCCAAGCTTGGCACGGTGAACGGACACCCCCGACGCGCGGGTAAGGTCTGCGGCTGTGAGTGGTGGTTCCCCAGTTCTTCAGCCTCCCGCCGACGCCGTGAAACCCGTTCGGCACCCCGACGCCCCCGCACCCGGTGAGCTGCTCGGTGCGCACTACGGCCAGTGCTTCGGCTGTGGCGGCGAACAGCCGCACGGGCTGCGCCTCGCGGCCCGCGCGGGCGAGGGCGTCTCCCTCACCGCCGAGTTCACCGTGCAGCCCGCCCACCAGGGCGCCCCCGGCCTCGCGCACGGCGGAGTGCTCGCCAGCGCCCTCGACGAGACGCTCGGCTCGCTGAACTGGCTGCTGCGCACCGTCGCCGTGACCGGACGGCTGGAGACCGACTTCGTACGGCCCGTGCCGGTCGGGACCACGCTCCACCTGGCGGCCGAGGTGACCGCCGTCGCCGGGCGGAAGATCTACTGCACCGCCACCGGCCGGATCGGCGCCCCGGACGGCCCCGTCGCCGTCCGCGCCGAAGCGCTCTTCGTCGAGGTCGACGTCCAGCACTTCGTCGACAACGGGCGCCCCGAGGAGATCCAGGCCGCCCTGCACGACCCCGACCGCATCCGCCGTGCCCGCGCCTTCGAGGTGAACCCATGAACCCCGCGCGCCCCGAGCCCCCCGCCGAGCGCGACCCCGTGCGCGTGCTGATCCGCCGAGTCGACCCCGACGTACCGCTTCCGGTGTACGCGCACCCCGGTGACGCTGGAGCCGATCTGCGCACCACCGAGGCCTGCGAACTCGCACCAGGTGAACGCGCCGTCCTGCCCACGGGAGTGTCCATCGCCCTCCCGGAGGGGTACGCGGCCTTCGTGCACCCGCGATCCGGTCTCGCCGCCCGCTGCGGTGTCGCGCTCGTGAATGCCCCGGGGACGGTTGATGCCGGGTACCGTGGGGAGATCAAGGTGATCGTGGTGAATCTCGACCCGCGCGACAGCGTGCGGTTCGAGCGCTTCGACCGGATCGCCCAACTGGTCGTCCAGCAGGTCGAGAGGGTCCGCTTCCAGGAGGTGGCGGAGCTTCCCGACTCGGCGCGGGCCGAGGGGGGCTTCGGGTCCACCGGCGGTCATGCCGCGGTGGGCGGCGACAGCGGCACAGAAAGCGGCACAAGCGGTCGGGCCGTCGACGACGGCCGGACGGGTGGGAATCGATACGCTTCGGTCGTATCCGACCGGGAAGGACAGTGACGTGTTCGGACGTCGCAAGAAGAAGGGTGCCGCCGAGGACGCGGCCGGCGAGGCCGAGCAGGTCGTCGACAACGTCGACACCGAGGCGGACGAGGAAGTGGAAGAAGAGCGCGAGCGGATCCGGCTGGAGCCGGAGCCGCGGCCCGACGGGCCGTGGGACAGCACCGAGGTGCGCGACCCGGGCGAGGGCCGGGTGGACCTCGGCGGCCTGTTCGTGCCGGGCGTCGACGGCATGGAGCTCAGGGTGGAGGTCGCGGGCGACGCGATCGTCGCCGCGACCGTCGTACTGCGCGACAGCGCCGTCCAGCTCCAGGCCTTCGCCGCGCCCAAGCGGGAGGGCATCTGGGGCGAGGTACGCGACGAGATCGCGGCCGGCATCACCCAGCAGGGTGGCATCGTCGACGAGGTCGAGGGCCCGCTCGGCTGGGAGCTGCGCGCCCAGGTACCGGTGCAGCTGCCGGACGGCACGGGCGGCTTCCAGGTCGTGCGGTTCGTCGGCGTGGACGGTCCCCGCTGGTTCCTGCGCGGGGTGATCTCGGGCCAGGGCGCGGTACAGCCGCAGGCGGCCGGGCTGCTCGAGCAGATCTTCCGGGACACGGTCGTGGTCCGCGGCGAGGGCCCGATGGCGCCTCGCGACCCGATCGTCCTGAAGCTGCCGAACGACGCCCAGATGGTCCCCGAGGGGGTCCAGCAGGATGAGGGCTCCTCCCGCTTCTCCGGCGGCATGGGGCAGTTGCAGCGCGGACCGGAGATCACCGAGGTCCGCTAGACGGAGCGTGAGGGGCCGCACCCGGGTTCGGGGGTGCGGCCCTTCACGCGTTTCACGCGTGCGGCGTCGAACCCGGCCGCGCGGTGCGCCGGTTGGCCTCCGGCATGTCCGCTCAAGGGGTGGTGGGGCCGGTCGGTCGGACACCGTCCTGTCCGGCACGCCGGGCAGAGGGGCCTGGACGGGCGGGCAGAGGGGCAGAGTCCGACCGCGCACCGTGGGCGGCACCGCAGGGCACGCCGGGGACCGCGTCGTCCGGTCCGCCGGCAGGCGCGCCGCTGGGCCGCCCAAGGGCAGGCGGCCATCAGAGTTGTGTCAAAGATGCCCCGCCCACCGTTCCTCGTCCCGTTCGCCGGGTTCGGGAGCCGTAGGGTCGACGCTGCGTAGGCGGCAGTCACCGGAAGACAATGAGGCCATGGCACGCGGCAAGCTTCGAATCTACCTCGGCGCGGCGCCGGGCGTGGGCAAGACCTACGCCATGCTGTCCGAGGCGCACCGCCGTGTCGAGCGGGGCAAGGACTGCGTCGTGGCCTTCGTCGAGCACCACGACCGGCCGCGCACCGAGGTGATGCTGCACGGGCTGGAACGGGTTCCGCGCGCCGAGCTGGACTACCGGGGCGCCCGCTTCACCGAGATGGACGTGGACGCCGTCCTCGCGCGCCGCCCCCAGGTCGCCCTGGTCGACGAGCTCGCCCACACCAACATCCCCGGCTCCCGCAACGCCAAGCGCTGGCAGGACGTGGAGGAGTTGCTGGCCGCCGGGATCGACGTGGTGTCCACCGTCAACATCCAGCACCTGGAGTCGCTCGGCGACGTCGTGGAGTCCATAACGGGCGTACGGCAGCAGGAGACCGTTCCGGACGAGGTCGTACGGCGGGCGGACCAGATCGAGCTGGTCGACATGTCCCCGGAGGCACTGCGCCGCCGGATGGCGCACGGCAACATCTACCAGCCCGACAAGGTGGACGCCGCGCTCTCCAACTACTTCCGGCCGGGCAACCTCACCGCCCTGCGCGAGCTGGCGCTGCTGTGGGTGGCCGACCGGGTCGACGAGTACCTGAAGCAGTACCGCAGCGAGCACCGGGTCTCGGCGATATGGGGCTCCCGGGAGCGGATCGTGGTCGGCCTGACCGGCGGCCCGGAGGGCCGGACCCTGATCCGGCGGGCCGCACGGCTGGCCGAGAAGGGCGCCGGCGGCGAGGTGCTCGCCGTGTACATCTCCCGCAGTGACGGGCTCACCTCGGCCTCCCCGAAGGAACTCGCCGTCCAGCGCACCCTCGTCGAGGACCTCGGCGGCACGTTCCACCACGTCGTCGGCGACGACATCCCGGCGGCCCTGCTGGACTTCGCGCGCGGGGTCAACGCCACCCAGATCGTGCTGGGCTCCTCGCGGCGCAAGACCTGGCAGTACGTCTTCGGGCCCGGCGTCGGCACCACGGTCGCCCGGGACTCCGGCCCCGACCTGGACGTGCACATCGTCACCCACGAAGAGGTCGCCAAAGGGCGTGGACTGCCCGTGGCCCGGGGCGCCCGCCTCGGCCGTTCGCGGGTGGTGTCGGGCTGGCTGGTCGGCGTGATCGGCCCGGCGGTCCTGGCGGTGCTGCTGAACACCGTCCACCTGGGCCTCGCCAACGACATGCTGCTGTTCCTGACGGTGACGGTGGCCGCGGCCCTGCTCGGCGGCCTGTTCCCCGCGCTGGCGTCGGCGGCGGTGGGCTCCCTGCTGCTGAACTACTTCTACACACCGCCCCTGCACCGCTGGACCATCGCCGACCCGAAGAACATCGTCGCCATCGTGATCTTCGTCGGCGTCGGCGTCTCGGTGGCCTCCGTGGTGGATCTCGCGGCCCGGCGCACCCACCAGGCGGCCCGGCTGCGCGCCGAGTCGGAGATCCTGTCCTTCCTCGCGGGGAACGTGCTGCGCGGCGAGACCGGCCTGGAGGAGCTGCTGGAGCGGGTCAGGGAGACCTTCGGCATGGAGTCGGCGGCCCTGCTGGAGCGGGCGAGCGACGTCGACCCGTGGACGTGCGCCGGCCGGGTGGGTGTCGGCCGGCCCGTGGAGCGGCCGGACGAGGCGGACGTGGACATGCCGGTCGGGGACCACATGGCGCTCGCGCTGACCGGCCGTGTGCTGCCCGCCGAGGACCGCCGGGTGCTGGCCGCCTTCGCCGCCCAGGCCGCCGTCGTACTGGACCGCAGGCGCCTGGTGGAGGAGGCCGACCAGGCCAAGGAGCTGGCCGAGGGCAACCGCATCCGCACCGCTCTGCTGGCCGCCGTCAGCCATGACCTGCGTACCCCGCTGGCCGCGATCAAGGCGGCGGTGTCCTCGCTGCGGTCGGACGACGTGGCGTGGTCCGAGGAGGACCAGGCGGAGCTCCTGGAGGGCATCGAGGACGGCGCCGACCGGCTCGACCACCTGGTGGGCAACCTGCTCGACATGTCCCGGCTGCAGACCGGCACGGTCACCCCGCTGATCCGGGAGATCGACCTCGACGAGGTGGTGCCGATGGCGCTGGGCGGGGTGCCGGAGGGCAGCGCCGAGCTGGACATCCCCGAGACCCTGCCCATGGTGGCCGTCGACCCGGGACTGCTGGAGCGGGCGGTGGCCAACCTGGTGGAGAACGCCGTCAAGTACAGCCCGCCGGACCGGCCCGTCCTGGTCGCCGCCAGCGCGATCGCCGACCGGGTCGAGGTGCGGGTGGTGGACCGCGGGCCCGGCGTCCCCGACGAGGCCAAGGACCGTATATTCGAGCCCTTCCAGCGGTACGGGGACGCCCCGCGCGGCGCCGGGGTCGGGCTCGGCCTCGCGGTCGCGCGCGGCTTCGCCGAGGCCATGGGCGGCACCCTGAACGCCGAGGACACACCTGGCGGCGGCCTCACCATGGTCCTCAGCCTCGGCGCGGCTGGATCGCGTCCCGAGCTCCTCCCCGCGGGTGAAGGCACCGCACACCGTGAAAGGCGGATTTCATGACCCGGGTCCTGGTGGTCGACGACGAGCCGCAGATCACACGCGCCCTCGTGATCAACCTCAAGGCGCGGAAGTACGAGGTCGACGCCGCCCCCGACGGCAAGACCGCCCTCGACCTCGCCGCCTCCCGCCACCCCGACGTGGTCGTCCTCGACCTGGGCCTGCCCGACATGGACGGCGTCGAGGTCATCAAGGGCCTGCGTGGCTGGACCCGGGTGCCGATCCTGGTGCTGTCCGCCCGCCACTCCTCCGACGAGAAGGTCGAGGCGCTGGACGCGGGCGCCGACGACTACGTCACCAAGCCCTTCGGCATGGACGAACTGCTCGCCCGGCTGCGGGCCGCCGTCCGCCGGGCCGAGCCCGTGGGGTCCGGCGAGGACGACGTGACCATGGTGGAGACCGAGCAGTTCACCGTGGACCTGGCCGCGAAGAAGGTCAACCGGAACGGGAAGGACGTCCGCCTGACGCCGACCGAGTGGCACCTGCTGGAGGCGCTGGTCCGCAACACCGGCCGGCTGGTCGGCCAGAAGCAGCTCCTGCAGGAGGTGTGGGGGCCGTCGTACGGGACGGAGACGAACTACCTGCGCGTGTACATGGCCCAGCTCCGCCGCAAGCTCGAGGCGGACCCGTCGCACCCGAAGCACTTCATCACGGAGCCGGGGATGGGGTACCGGTTCGAGCGGTAGGGCGTGGTGGGGCGGTCGGCCGGGGGTCCGGGGGTTGTCCCCCGGGGGATGCGGCATCACGGAGCCGGGGATGGGGTACCGGTTCGAGCGGTAAGGCGTGGTGGGGCGGTCGGCCGGGGGTCCGGGGGTTGTCCCCCGGGGGATGCGGCATCACGGAGCCGGGGATGGGGTACCGGTTCGAGCGGTAGGGCGTGGTGGGGCGGTCGGCCGGGGACCGACCCAGGTGGCGGGCGGACGTTACGTCGGCGGCAGTGCACCCCGGTACGCTTCACGGTATGAGTGCTGTGCCTCGATCCCAAAAGTCGGCCGGCCGGTTCCGGCGCATGCTCGACCGGCTGTCCTCCTCCCAGGAGGACCTGGAGTCCGAGGAGCTCAGGGAGGACGCCGACACCGCCGGCTGCACCCGGATCGGCGACTGCCACGACCGGCAGATCGTCACCGTAACTGGTACCTTGCGCACCGTCACCCTGCGGCCGCGCGCGGGAGTCCCCGCGCTGGAGGCCGAGCTGTTCGACGGCTCCGCCGCGCTGGACGTGGTGTGGCTGGGCAGGCGCTCCATCGTGGGCATAGAGCCGGGGCGCAGGCTCATCGCATCGGGCCGGATCTCGATGAGCCGGGGCCGCCGGGTGCTGTTCAACCCGAAGTACGAACTGCGACCCCTCGGACGGGAGTAGCCGGTGACGTCACTCGACAAGCCGACCGAAGACACACAGGCCGACGACGCTCGGACGGACGACGCGCGGGCGGTGACCGAAGCCGCGCTGTTCGAGGCGTTCGGCGGTGTCCGGGGCATGGTCGAGACCGTCGTGCCCGGTCTCCTCTTCGTCACCATCTTCACGATCAACAAGGACCTGCACTGGTCGGCGATCGCCGCGCTGGCCGTTTCCCTGGTCCTGGTCGTGGTCCGGCTGGTGATGAAGGACACCGTCAAGCACGCCTTCAGCGGTGTCTTCGGCGTCGCCTTCGGTGTCGTCTTCGCGATGTTCACCGGCAACGCCAAGGACTTCTACCTCCCTGGCATGCTGTACACGCTGGGCCTGGCCCTGGCGTACATCATCACGACCCTCGCCGGAGTGCCCCTGATCGGTCTGATCCTCGGCCCGGTCTTCAAGGAGAACCTCTCCTGGCGCACCCGCAACCCCGGCCGCAAGAAGGCCTACGCCAAGGCCAGCTGGGCCTGGGGCCTCATCCTGCTCGCCAAGTGCGCGGTCCTCTTCCCGCTGTACTGGTGGGCCAACACCGCCCAGCTCGGCTGGGTGCTGGTGGCGCTGAAGATCCCGCCCTTCCTGCTCGCGGTCTGGCTCACCTGGGTCTTCCTCGCGAAGGCGCCCGCGCCGATCGACGTGTTCGCGGAGATGGAGGCCGAGGAGAAGGCCGAGGAGGAGCGGAAGGCAGCCGCGGCCGCGGCTGCGGCGGAGCGCGGCGAAGCGGCGGGCGGCGCCCGGCACCGTCGGGAGGCGTAGACAGCAGCGGTACGTGGATGGGGGGCGCCCGGAGATACCGGGCGCCCCCCATCCACGTAACCCACGGGAAGGGTCAGCTGCCGTCCCGCCGCACCGACAGCAGGTCCTCCAACTGCTCCTCGCGGGCCTGCGCGGCCACGAACAGCAGCTCGTCGCCCGGCTCCAGTGAGTCCTCCTTGGACGGGGTGAGGACGCGGGTGCCCCGGATGATGGTGACCAGGGAGGTGTCCTCGGGCCACTCGACGTCGCCGACCTGGGTGCCGGCCAGAGCCGACTCCTCGGGGAGGGTCAGCTCGACGAGGTTGGCGTCGCCGTGGCTGAAGCGGAGCAGGCGGACCAGGTCGCCGACGCTCACCGCCTCCTCGACGAGCGCGGACATCAGACGCGGCGTGGAGACGGCGACGTCGACGCCCCAGGCCTCGTTGAACAGCCACTCGTTCTTGGGGTTGTTCACCCGGGCCACGACGCGCGGGACGCCGTACTCCGTCTTCGCGAGCAGCGAGACGACCAGGTTGACCTTGTCGTCGCCGGTCGCGGCGATGACGACGTTGCAGCGCTGGAGCGCCGCCTCGTCCAGGGAGGTGATCTCACAGGCGTCGGCCAGCAGCCACTCCGCCTGCGGCACCCGCTCCACCGAGATGGCGGTCGGCGCCTTGTCGATCAGCAGGACCTCGTGGCCGTTCTCCAGCAGCTCGCCCGCGATCGAGCGGCCGACCGCGCCGGCACCGGCAATGGCGACCCTCATCAGTGACCGCCCTCCTCTTCCGGGCCCCCGGCGAACGCCGCCTCGACCTTCTCGACGTCGTCCGTCCGCATCATCACGTGCACCAGGTCGCCCTCCTGCAGCACCGTCTGCGAGCTGGGCACGATGGCCTCGCCCAGGCGAGTCAGGAACGCCACGCGGACGCCCGTCTCCTCCTGCAGCTTGCTGATCTTGTGCCCGATCCACTTCGGTGAGGCGTGCACCTCGGCGAGCTGGACGCCACCGGTGGGATCGCGCCACAGCGGCTCCGCGCCGGACGGCAGCAGGCGGCGCAGCATCTGGTCGGCGGTCCAGCGGACCGTGGCCACGGTGGGGATGCCCAGACGCTGGTAGACCTCGGCGCGGCGGGGGTCGTAGATGCGCGCCGCCACGTTCTCCACACCGAACATCTCGCGGGCCACGCGCGCGGAGATGATGTTCGAGTTGTCACCGCTGGAGACCGCGGCGAAGGCGCCGGCCTCCTCGATGCCCGCCTCGCGCAGCGTGTCCTGGTCGAAGCCGACGCCGGTGACCCGGCGCCCGCCGAATCCCGGGCCCAGCCTGCGGAAGGCGGTGGGGTCGTGGTCGATCACGGCGACCGTGTGCCCCTGCTGCTCCAGGGTCTGGGCGAGAGCGGAACCCACTCTCCCGCAACCCATGATCACGATGTGCATGGCTCTACATCACACTTCCGATAGGCCTTCCGGCCTGCGCAAACGTCCCGCTCATTGTCCTCTTCCGGCTCGTCGGGCGACACTCGCGGCCTTCGGGACGGCCGCCGGGCATCATCATGCCCGTCCCCAACGTATCGGCTCCTCCACAGGCGCTCGAAACCCGATCGACGCGCGTATCCAGTACGGCTCGGGTGCCTTGAGCGGGGCGGGCGTCGACAGTCGTGGCCGCGGAGGGTGACACGCCTCGTACAGACGGGGTTTGGCATCCGGCCACGGCGGGCAACCGGACCACGGAATCCGCAGTTCCGACCGTCTGTGGGTCCACTCGTCGGGAATAACCGAGACGGCGGGTGGGCGACAGCCAGTTCGAAGGCTTACGATCCTCTCTCGTGTCCAAACTGACCGACGTGCCCAAACGGATCCTGATCGGGCGCGCACTGCGCAGTGACCGGCTGGGCGAAACACTCCTGCCGAAGCGCATCGCACTCCCCGTCTTCGCCTCCGACCCGCTGTCCTCCGTGGCGTACGCCCCCGGCGAGGTGCTGCTGGTCCTGTCCATCGCGGGCGTGTCGGCGTACCACTTCAGCCCCTGGATCGCGGTGGCGGTCGTCGTGCTGATGTTCACGGTGGTCGCCTCCTACCGCCAGAACGTGCACGCCTACCCGAGCGGCGGCGGCGACTACGAGGTCGCCACCACGAACCTGGGCCCGAAGGCCGGGCTCACCGTCGCCAGCGCGCTGCTCGTCGACTACGTCCTCACCGTCGCCGTCTCCATCGCCTCCGGCATCGAGAACCTCGGCTCCGCGATCCCCTTCGTCGTCGAGCACAAGGTGTTCTGCGCGATCGCCGTGATCGTGCTGCTGACCCTGATGAACCTGCGCGGCGTGAAGGAGTCCGGCAAGCTCTTCGCGATCCCGACGTACGTGTTCGTCGGCGGCGTGTTCGTCATGGTCGCGTGGGGTGCCTTCCGCGGACTGGTCCTCGGCGACACCATGCGAGCCCCCACCGCCGACTACCACATCAAGGCCGAGCACCAGGGCCTGGCGGGGTTCGCCCTCGTCTTCCTGCTGCTGCGCGCGTTCTCCTCCGGCTGTGCGGCGCTCACCGGCGTCGAGGCGATCTCCAACGGCGTGCCCGCCTTCCGCAAGCCCAAGTCGAAGAACGCGGCGACCACGCTGGCGATGATGGGCCTGCTGGCGGTCACCATGTTCTGCGGCATCATCGCCCTGGCCATGGTGACCAAGGTCCGCATGGCCGAGAACCCGGCCACCGACCTGATCCACAACGGCGTCGCACTCGGCTCCGGCTACGTGCAGAACCCGGTGATCTCCCAGGTCGCCGAGGCGGTCTTCGGCAAGGGCAGCTTCCTGTTCGTCGTGCTCGCCGCCGCCACCGCCCTGGTGCTGTTCCTCGCCGCGAACACCGCGTACAACGGCTTCCCCCTGCTCGGCTCGATCCTCGCCCAGGACCGCTACCTCCCGCGCCAGCTGCACACCCGCGGCGACCGCCTGGCCTTCTCCAACGGCATCGTGCTGCTCGCCGGCGCGGCGGCCCTGCTGGTCGTCATCTACGGCGCCGACTCCACCCGCCTGATCCAGCTCTACATCGTCGGCGTGTTCGTGTCCTTCACGCTCAGCCAGACCGGCATGGTCCGGCACTGGAACCGCCATCTGGCCACCGAGCAGGACCAGAACAAGCGCCGCCACATGATGCGCTCCCGCGCGATCAACGCCTTCGGCGCCTTCTTCACCGGCCTGGTCCTGGTGGTCGTCCTCGTCACGAAGTTCACCCACGGCGCCTGGGTGGCGCTGCTGGGCATGTGCATCTTCTACGTGACGATGACCGCGATCCGTAAGCACTACGACCGGGTCGCCGAGGAGCTGGCGGCTCCCGAGAGCCCGAGCGACGACAGCGTACGGCCGTCCCGGGTGCGCTCGGTCGTGCTGATCTCCAAGATCCACCGCCCGGCCCTGCGCGCCCTCGCCTACGCCAAGCTGATGCGCTCGGACTCCCTGGAGGCGCTCACCGTCAACGTCGACCCGGCGGAGACGAAGGCGCTGCGCGAGGAGTGGGAGCGGCGCGGCATCGACGTACCGCTGAAGGTGCTGGACTCGCCCTACCGGGAGATCACCCGCCCGATCATCGAGTACGTCAAGGGCCTGCGCAAGGAGTCGCCGCGCGACGCGGTCTCGGTGATCATCCCCGAGTACGTGGTCGGCCACTGGTACGAGCACCTGCTGCACAACCAGAGCGCGCTGCGCCTCAAGGGCCGCCTGCTGTTCACGCCGGGCATCATGGTGACCTCGGTGCCCTACCAGCTGGCCTCCTCCGAGGCGGCGCGGAACCGGGCCCGCAGGCGCCAGGAGTGGAACGCGCCGGGTGCGGTGCGCCGGGGTCCGGCCGAGCAGCGGGCGCACACCGAGAAGGAGCCCAGCGCCAAGGACTGACGGGGCGGGAGGAGGACCGGGCGGCGGCACGTAGACTGGTCGGCTGTTGTCGGGCCCCCGCCGGGGCCGCCCCCGTCCCTCCCCGATCTGGAGTCACCCCACCATGCAGGAAGTACCGAGGAAGTCGCTGGTGGGGGAGGAGTACGAGGTCGAGATCGGCCCCGTCGCCCACGGTGGTCACTGCATCGCACGCACCTCGGAGGGCCAGGTCCTGTTCGTCCGGCACGCGCTGCCCGGCGAGCGCGTCGTGGCCCGGGTGACGGAGGGCGAGGAGGGCGCCCGCTTCCTCCGCGCGGACGCCGTCGAGGTCCTCGAGGCCTCCAAGGACCGCATCGACGCCCCCTGTCCCTACGCCGGCCCGGGCCGCTGCGGCGGCTGCGACTGGCAGCACGCCAAGCCGGGCGCCCAGCGCCGCCTCAAGGCCGAGGTGATCGCCGAGCAGCTGCAGCGGCTGGCCGGACTCACGCCGGAGGAGGCCGGCTGGGACGGCACCGTCCTGCCCGCCGAGGGCGACAAGCTGCCCGCGGGCGAGGTGCCGCAGTGGCGGACCCGGGTTCAGTACGCGGTGGCCCCCGACGGCCACGCCGGTCTGCGGCGCCACCGCTCGCACGAGGTCGAGCGGATCGACCACTGCATGATCGCCGCGGCGGGCGTCAGCGAGCTGGGCGTCGAGAAGCGCGACTGGACCGGCATGGACGTGGTCGAGGCGATCGCGGCGACCGGCTCCCAGGACCGCCAGGTGGTCCTCACCCCGCGCCCCGGCGCCCGCCTCCCGCTGGTCGAACTGGACAAGCCCGTCTCGGTCCTCCGGGTCGACGAGCGCTCCGGCGGCGTGCACCGCGTCCACGGCCGCCCCTTCGTCCGCGAACGCGCCGACGGCCGTACGTACCGCGTCGGAGGCGGCGGCTTCTGGCAGGTCCACCCCAAGGCCGCCGACACCCTGGTCACCGCGGTCATGCAGGGCCTGCTGCCCCGCAAGGGCGAGACGGCCCTCGACCTCTACTGCGGCGTCGGCCTCTTCGCCGGCGCCCTCGCCGACCGCCTCGGCGAGACCGGCGCGGTCCTCGGCATCGAGTCCGGCAGGCGCGCGGTCGAGGACGCCCGCCACAACCTCGCCGACTTCCCCCGCGTCCGCATCGAACAGGGCAAGGTCGAGTCCGTCCTCCCCCGCACCGGCATCACCGAGGCCGACCTCATCGTCCTCGACCCCCCGCGCGCGGGAGCCGGCCGCACGACGGTGGCCCACCTCGCGTCCCTGGGCGCCCGCCGGATCGCCTACGTGGCCTGCGACCCGGCCGCGCTGGCCCGGGACATCGCGTACTTCCGGGACGGGGGGTACCGGGTGCGGACGCTGCGGGCGTTCGATCTGTTTCCGATGACGCATCATGTGGAGTGCGTGGCGATTCTGGAGCCCGCCGCAAAGGGCCTGTCCTGACGCTCGAATGACGCCCGATTGACGCCCGATTCGTGAGACTGAGGCAGGGCCGCGTTGCTCGGCCGGCGATGGGCGAGCGGGGCTGGCAGGTTGCCCTCGTTCGTGCCGCGTCGGCGTGACCGCCGCCCACGAGGGACAGCCGACCGTCGGCTTGCGCAAAGGGCGCAAGCCGGTGATCGGTCATAACCTCGCCCGGCTCCATCGGTGACGACGGAGCACATGACGGGGGAGTCTCACAGCCGCTCCCGGGCCGTCCGGTCGCGGACGCCCAGGACGTCACCCGTACGGACTCGGCGCGACTCGTGCGCGGCCGTCCCGGGTGCTCCGATCCGCTTCAGCCGCCGATGGGCGTGGCCCTGAGGGAGCCGGGACCAGTCGGTACCCGCCGTCCTCGCGTCGCACGCGTCCGGCAGTCGGCGGCGGGAAGTGGCTCCCCAGCAGGAGAGTTGACGTACCGGCCAGTGAGCCGAGCACCTGGTGCCGGGTCCTGGCCGCGAGTTCGGGAGCGACGTCCACACAGCTGCGGAGCTCCGGATGCGCCATCTGGACCGGGTGGTGGATGCTGTCGCCGGTGACCAGTGCGGTCTCGCCACGGCTGCTCAGTTCCACCGCTACCTGCCCCGGTGTGTGGCCGGGGGTGGGCAGCAGACGGATGCCCGGCGCGACGTCCGTGCCCTCGTCCGCGACATCGATGAGGTCGAACAGACCTGCTTCCCGGACGGGATGGACCGAGTCCCGGAACATCTGTCGACGCGCCTCCTCCATGTCGACACCCGCCCAGTAGTCCCACTCGGTGCGTGAGGTGAGATAGCGCGCGTTCGGGAAGGTGGGCACCCAGGCGTCGCCCTCGGCACGCGTGTTCCACCCCACGTGGTCGGCGTGGAGGTGGGTCGGGACCACGACGTCAACGCTCTCCCGCACCATGATGCGAGACGCCTGGGCTCGGATGTTCGACGGAATCGACGTCCTCGCCGCGCCGACGGTGCCGATGACCGCCGCCGAGGCGGGGCAGGAAGCCGTCGAATGGGCCGATGGCACGACCGGGCCGTGTCGGACAGCTACGTCCGCCTCCGTGCCCCGCCAACATCACCGACGTCCCGGCCCTCACCCTGCCGGTCGGTCACGACCACGCCGGACTGCCGATCGGATTGCAGCTGATGGCGCGCCCGTTCCGCGACGCGACGGTGCTCCGTGTGGGCCGGGTCTACGAGGAGTCGGTGGCCGGCGCGGGGCGGCTTGCTCCCCTCGCTGTCTGAGGGAAGGCGGACGTTCCCCCCCCGACATGCGGTTGCGTCGTCGCAGGGGCGTCCACCGTGCGCGGGCGTCCGGATACGCAGCCCTGCGGGTCGCCGACGCCGGCCATCGGCTAGAAGCAACAAATTCGCATTAAGGTGGATCGCATGAGTCCCAAGCCCATGGTCCGCCCCGGCGGGCGCAGCGCACGCGTACAGGAGTCCGTCCATGCGGCGGTACGTGAACTCGTAGGGGAGGTGGGCCGCGACGCGCTCACAGTCCCGATGGTGGCCACTCGGGCGGGCGTGACCCCCTCCACGATCTACCGTCGTTGGGGCGACCTGCAGGAACTCCTGTCCGACGTGGCCGTCGAACGACTGCGCCCGGAAACGGATCCGGCCGATCTCGGAAGCCTGCGGGCCGATCTCGACGCGTGGGCGGAACAGTTCCTCGACGAGATGGCCTCGCCGCCCGGGCGTGCCTACATCCGGGACGCCCTGCTCGGCGATCCCGACGGCAGCAATGCCGGTCAGTGTTCGGCGTATGCCGCGGAGCAGATCGACGCCGTGTTGGCCCGTGCGGTGCAGCGGGGGGAGCCGGTGCCCGAGACGGAACTGCTGATCGACCGTGTCGTGGCGCCGATCATGTACCGCATCCTCTTCCGCCCTGGCAGACTGGACGCCGCATACGCGCGTGAGCTTGTGACGAACGCCTTGTACGCCCTGCAGATCGAGGCCGGCGCCCGCCCCGCCCAGGCCGCCGCCCCGCGGCGCTCGAAGAAACCCGACAGCTGATCACTTCGCTCATCGGGCGGTCTGGGCACCGGGCCGTGGAGGCCGGCCCTCTCGCCCTCACCTCGGCCTCGGCGGGTTGGGTCGACCTGTTTGCGCGGGTGCAAGGGGTGGAGCCCGCCGCATGTACAACGACGCGGGCAAAGTCGTTCCTGGCCGTCACCGACGACCCGGACGAGTAGATCCGCGTCACAGCCCATGCCTTCCACCCAGCCCGCCCGTCGGCAAACCGAGTGCGCGTACGCACCCGACCACCGGTCCGACCATGACAGGTCAGTGCACTGCAACACCTCGCCGAGTGCTGTGTGTTGAGCTCCCGGCGCACGTCCAGACAGCGGAGGGGCGCCGGGCTGCCGCGGATCCCGTGCCGTACGGTCTGATGTCGCGGTCGCCCACCGTCCGCAACGGATCTCACCGAACCCGGCGGTGCCGCCGGTGCGGCTGAAGGATCTGACCCAGTACCGGGATTCAGGCCGCGACGAGCTCCTGCTCGCGGCTCGGTGTCTTGACCATGGGCTCCTTGTTCGGCAGCGAGAGCCGGAAGACCTTGCGCCACGCGGAGAAGACCTGCTTGGGCAGCGGTCCGGTGACGTACTCCAGCTCGTACTTCTCGAACAGCGCGCGCACCTTCACAGCGACCTCGGCGTACCGGTTGCTGGGCAGGTCCGGGAACAGGTGGTGCTCGATCTGGTGCGACAGGTTGCCGGTCATGAAGTGCATGGCCCTGCTGCCGCTGATGTTCGCCGAGCCCATCATCTGGCGCAGGTACCACTGGCCGCGCGTCTCGTCCTTGATCGACCGGCGCTCGAAGACCTGTACGCCCTCGGGGAAGTGCCCGCACATGATCACCGAGTGGGACCAGATGTTGCGGACCAGGTTCGCGGTGAACGTGGCGGCGAGCGTGGTGAGGAACGACGGGCCGGACAGCAGCGGGTGGATCACGTAGTCCTTGAGCACCTGCTTGCGGATCTTGCGGCCCACGGCCTTGGCCCGCGCGCGGAACTCCGGGTTCTTGCGGCGGCGCTTGTGCAGGTTCTTGCCGAGCTCCAGGTCGTACGCCGCGATGCCGTACTCGAAGAAGCAGGCGTTGATGAAGTTCCACAGCGGCTGGCCGAGGTGGATCGGGTGCCACTTCTGGTCCTCGTCGACGCGCATGATGCCGTAGCCGAGGTCGTTGTCCTTGCCGATCACGTTGGTGTACGTGTGGTGCAGTTCGTTGTGCGAGTGCTTCCACTGGTCGGCCGGTGAGACGTGATCCCACTCCCAGGTGGTGGAGTGGATCTTCGGGTCCCGCATCCAGTCCCACTGGCCGTGCAGGACGTTGTGGCCGATCTCCATGTTGTCCATGATCTTCGCCACGGACAGTCCGGCGGTGCCGAGCAGCCACGCCGGTGGGAAGATCGAGAACAGCAGCACGCCCCTGCTGGCCAGCTCGAGCTTGCGCTGCGCCGAGATGACCTTACGGATGTAGGCGGCGTCTTTCTCCCCGCGGCCGGCGATCACCTCGTCGCGGATCGCGTCCAGCTCGCGGCCGAGCTCCTCGATCTGCTCCGCGGTCAGGTGGGCGGTGGGGTCGATGGCGGTCAAAGTGCTCCTACCGTTCGATGTCGCAGGGTCCCGCCGCAGCGGAGACGCAGGTCTGAATGAGGACGCCCGGCTCGGCCTCGGTGATCTCGCCGGTGCGCAGGTCGCGGACGGCGCCCGCCTTGAGCGGCGTGACGCAGCCGAAGCAGATGCCCATGCGGCACCCGGAGGGCATGAGCACGCCGGCCTCCTCGCCGACGTCCAGCAACGGCGTGGCGCCGTCCGCGTCGACGGTCCTGCCGGTGGCGCTGAACGTGACCTCTCCTCCGCCGTCGTCGCCGGCGACGACGATGCCGGGGCGGAAGCGTTCGGTGTGCAGGCGCTCTCGTACGCCGTGCTCGGTCCAGTGCTCTTCGGCGGCGTCGAGCAGGCCCGCGGGTCCGCAAGCCCAGGTCTCGCGCTCGGCCCAGTCGGGCACGAGTTCGTCGAGACGGGCGATGTCGAGCATGCCGTCCATGGCGGTGTGCACCTCGGTGAGCCGCAGCTTCTCGCCCGCGACCAGGTCGTGCAGTTCGCTGCGGAAGATCACGTCCTGCGGTTGTGGCGCGCAGTGGACCATGACGACGTCGTCGAACTCGGTGTCGCGCAGCATGCCCATCACGGGCGTGATGCCACTGCCGGCCGTCAGGTAGAGCACCTTGGCGGGCTTGGCCGGCGGCAGCACGAAGTCTCCGGTCGGCTGGTCGAGCTGGATCAGCGTGCCCGGCTTCGCCCTGCGGACCAGGTGGTTGCTGACCTTGCCGTCCGGGATCGCCTTCACGGTGATCGTGACGCGGCCGTCCTGGCGGTTCGTCGGCGAGGTGAGGGAGTAGGCACGCCACAGGCGCACGCCGTCGACGTCGACCCCGATCCGCACGTACTGACCGGCTGTGTGGCCGCGCCAGCCCCGTCCCGGCCTGATCACGATGGTCGCGGCGTCACCCGTCTCGGGGTGCACGGCCTCGATGCGCCCACGCAGGTCGGCGCCCGCACGCAGCGGGCTGATCAAGTCGAGGTAGTCCGACGGCAGTACCGGCGTCGTGACCATCTCCAGCAGTTTCCACGCCCTGCTGCGCAGGGCCGTACTCTTCATTACTCCAGCTTGCTGCGCCTCAGGGCGTAAAGTCCTGACCGCAGGACGTAAATCTGGCCGACTGAATTGTTCGCAGGGAACAAAAACATGAGTCATGCAATCCGGAGGGCCAGCGAACTGAACCTGGATGAGACGACGGTCACCGCACTGAGGGCAGCGCTGAAGACCACCGCCGACGAGGTCGTCCAGGCGATCATCGACGAGGTGCCTCCCTACACCAACGCCCTTTCGGGCCACATGGGCGCCACCATCCGCCGAGCCGTCCGCACCGCCCTGGGGCACTACCTGGACCTCGCGAGCGGGACCGCAACAGGCGGCGACGCCGGTGACGCGGCCTACGAGCTGGGCCGTGGCGAGGTGCGCGACGGCCGTTCGATGGACGCCCTGCTCAGCGCCTACCGCGTCGGCGCCCGCGTGGCCTGGCGATGCCTGGCAGCGGGTGCCGTACCCGCAGGTCTCCCCGCCGCCGAGGTCGCCAAGTTCGCCGAGCTGACCTTCGCCTACATCGACGAGCTCTCCGCCGCGAGCGCCGCGGGCCACGCCGACGAACTGGCCGCCCGGGGCAGGGCCCAAGAACGCCACCTGGAACACCTGGCCCGCGACCTCCTCGCCGGCGCGAGCCCGGACGTGCTGCTGACCTCCGCTCAACGGGCCGGGTGGCAACCTCCGGTGTCGCTGACCGCGGTCCTGCTGCCCGCCGCCCAGGCCCGGCCTGCCTGCCGCGCACTCGACCCGGGCACCCTCGTCCTCGACGATCTGCCGGACGCCACCGGTGTGCTGCTCGTCCCCGATGCCGACCGATCACATCTCTTGCGGCAGCTGACCGACCGCACCGCCGTGGTCGGCCCGGCCCGGCCATGGACTCGTGCGTCCGCCTCGTACGCACGAGCCGTACGCGCGCGCTCCCTCTCCTCTGGTATTCGCGACACCGAGGACCACCTGCCCGAGCTGGTGCTGAGCGCCGACGGGGACGCGTTCGCAGACCTGCGTGCCCGAGCCCTCGCACCGTTGCGGACCTTGCCTGTCGCTACCGCACGGCGGTTGGAGGAGACGTTGCGGGCGTGGCTGCTGCACCAGGGCAGGCGGGACGAGGTGGCGGCGGCGTTGTTCGTCCATCCCCAGACAGTCCGGTACCGGATGTCGCAGCTGCGGGAGCTGTTTCCGGATCTCGCGTCGCCACACCGGGTCCTTGAACTGACGCTGGCGGTCGGTCTTCGGGTCGGCTGAGGCGTACGTCGACCGTCCACGAACGTCCGGCGGATCCCGGCATCATGCGCGCGGTCGCCCGCGAGCACCGCGTCCGTCCACCGTCACCGCCTCGGCGGGTGCCGGATTCACCGCGCCGAGCACCCCGGTCGCGAGGGTCGCCGCCACCACGGCGGCGACCCGGGACCGTCGACGATGTCCTTCCGGAGGGGCGGGAGAAGCCGTGTGCCAGGTCCCCTCAGGTGCGGGTCCAGCGTTGGTTGTTGCCGTTCGAGCAGGTGTAGAGCTGGATGAGGGTGCCGTTGGCGGTGCCGCCTGAGACGGCGTCGAGGCAGAGGCCGGACTGGACGCCGACGATGGATCCGTCGGAGTTGAGGCGCCATTTCTGGTTGTCGCCGCCCCAGCAGCTGTAGATCTGGACTTTGGAACCGTTGCCTGTGCCGGCGGCGTCAAGGCATTTGTTGCCGTAGACCCTGAGCTCGCCGGCGTCGGTGTACGTCCACTGCTGGTTGGTGCCGCTGTGGCAGTCCCACAGCTGGAGCTGTGTGCCGTCGGTGGTGCCGGCTCCGGGCACGTCCAGGCAACGGCCCGAACCGACGCCCTTGATCTGTCCGCCAGTCGTAGGGGGCGTCGTGGAGCCGCCGCCGTTGAGGGCGTTGAGGACGGCGGTGTAGGCAGGCTTCTTGCTGCCGTCGCCGTTGAACAGCAGCGGCGTGTCCCCCGATCGCCAGGAGTCGGTGTCGCGCACACCCCAGACGGTGATGCCGAGACAGCGCGGTACGGCCAGGCAGTCGTTGGTCACGTTGCCGTAGGTCGTGGGCGAGGCACCCTGGATGTCGAGTTCGGTGATGGCCACGTCGACCCCGAGGGCGGCGAAATTCTGCAGCGTGGTGCGGAAGTTGCTGTTGTAGGGGCTGCCGCTGTTGAAGTGCGACTGGAACCCGACGCAGTCGATCGGCACACCACGCTGCTTGAAGTCCCGGACCATGTTGTACACGCCCTGGGTCTTGGCCCAGGTCCAGTTCTCGATGTTGTAGTCGTTGTAGCAGAGCTTGGCCGCCGGGTCGGCGGCGCGCGCGGTGCGGAAGGCGACCTCGATCCAGTCGTTGCCCGTGCGTTGCAGGTTGGAGTCCCGCCGACCTCCCGAATTTCCGTCGGCGAAGGCCTCGTTCACGACGTCCCACTGGGCGATCTTGCCCTTGTAGTGGCCCATGACGCCGTTGATGTGGTCGATCATCGCCTGGCGCAGTGAGCTGCCGCTGAGGCTCTGCATCCAGCCGGGCTGCTGGGCGTACCAGGCCAGTGTGTGGCCACGCACCCGCTTGCCGTTCTGCACCGCCCAGTTGTAGACGCGGTCGCCGGCGCTGAAGTTGAACTGGCCCCGCTGTGGTTCGGTGGCGTCGATCTTCATCTCGTTCTCGGCCGTCACCATGTTGAACTCACGGCCCGCGATCGACGTGTACGCCGAGTCGCCCAGCCTGCCCGCGGCGATGGCGGTGCCGAAGTAGCGGCCGCTCTGTGCCGCCGCGGCGCCGAGCGTGTTCTCGGCGGCGTGTGCGGTCGGCGGCGCGGCCAGTGCGGTGACCGCACCGAGGACGCCGACGACGAGCGCCAGCAGCAGGCCGCGGATCTTCCGGTGGATAACGGATCTGGGAAGGGCGTACGAGCCCATGACTGTGCCTCCGAGGTAGAAATCGCTGATCGACTGAAGCGCAGGGGATTGCGTCGTCCGGCCCGTCCGGCAGGCGGACGGGGCGGGCTGGAGCCCGGGCAGCACGGAAACACCGGACACCGCAGTCATCGGGACCGGGATGACGCCAACCGGCACGTGCGCCGCACCCGGTCGGCCGTCGGGCGACGTACGGCGGGCGGTGGGCGTGTTCCGCGTCTCGACACAGGCATGGGGTACTCCATCGCGGCTCAGCCGGGGGACCGTCACACGGCGTCGCATACCTCTCCGACTGCGGGAGGAGCCAGGATGCGCTGGTGCGAACCTCTCCGGAACGAAACGGGGGTGGCGCAGGTGATGTGGTGCGCAGGTCTGCCGTGCAGCTGGTCGCTGATCTGCCGTGCAGCATGGATAGCCCAGACCGATACAGCCCGGAATCTCCAACCACGGCCGGTTTCTCAGACAGGAATGATTGAGGCGTGACCGTGGATCGTCAATAGCCTCCGCCCAAGAAATTTCCGATTGCCGTACGAAACTTTCGCTCGCGGGTGACCGGCCGACGGCCTCAGTGCTGCCCACGGCGACGTGCGGGAAAGTCCGTGTACCACGGACATTGGAGGCAGGGTCGCCCGAGTGTCTGCACCGTCCGCACGTCACTCCGTTCCGGGGACAAGTCGCTCGCGAGCCAGCCATCTGACGGTGTGGCGCGCGCTGGTCGGCGTGCGGTGGGGCGAATGTTTCGGTGCCGACGGCGATCCATGCGAGAGGTATTGACGCCGTTCACCGGTTCTCTATCATCGGGTTGCTCGGCATCTTCCCCTCTGCCTTCACCGCTGTACTTCGAACACCTCCCGGACGGCCTCGGCACCGGCGTCCCCGCCCCGCCTCACCTGGACGCTCCCTCCTGGTACCGGCCGTCAGGAGGCGTACGAGCTGGAACTGGACCGCTCTCATAGAGCAGCCCTGTTTCTGTGACTATGAAAAGCCCGGGCGCACGCTGACCGTGCGCCGGGCACCCTCGGCACCACTGAGTCCCGCGGCGTCCTACGCTCCGCAGATCGGGCTCACGTCGGCGTGGACGCCGTGCCCGTCGAGCCGCGTCCTGCCCAGCCTTGAGCGGGACGGTCCCTCGGCCTTGCCGCCCGTTTGCCGCTCTGGGCGTCTGACCTGCTGTTCCTATGATGTCTTGACGCTCGTTCGACACTGGTTCTGACGCAGCGTGACGCGGTCGTCCTGGGTCAGACGGCGCGGGTCGATCGCCAGCGGGCCGTGACGTCCCGGGAACCGGCGGACTACGGGGCGGCCAGGGGCGCAGCGCCTGTGGTCGGTGGTACTTCGTCGAGGCTGTCCTTCACGCAACCATGGCCGGGGCCAAAAGTCGTCGGTTGATTTCTTGAGGGCAGAGGGCGCGAAATGGATGTTCGGCAGCTGGAGTACTTCCTCGCGATTGTCGACCGCGGTGGGTTCAACCGTGCGGCCTCGGCTCTGTACGTGTCGCAGCCGTCGCTGTCACAGGCCGTGCGGGCACTGGAGCGGGATCTCGGTTCCGAGCTGTTCCATCGCATCGGACGCAGGGCGGTGCTGACGGAGGCCGGAAGGGCCCTGATCGAGCCTGCACGGGAGGCCGTGCGGAGTCTGCAGACGGCGCGGGCCAGTGTTGCGGCGGTGCACGAACTGCGCGAGGGGCGCCTGGACGTGGCATCCGTGCCGTCGCAGGCGGTGGAGCCGCTGACGAGTTTGGTGAGTGCCTTCAGCCACCGGTACCCCGGTGTCTCCGTGGCCATCAAAGCGGCGTTCACCGTGCGTGATGTGGTCGACATGGTGCGCACGGGTGCCGTGGAACTGGGGCTTTTGGCCTCCACCGGGCCGTTCTCCGACAAGGAGGTCGTCTCCCATGCGCTGGAGCGGCAGCGCTTCGTGCTGTTGGTGCCGGCCGACGGTCCGTTCGCCGGTCGGACGGCGGTGGAGTGCCGGGAGCTCGCAGGACAGCGGCTGATCGTCGGGCAGCCGGGTACCGGGATGCGCGCCTACGTCGACGCGCTGCGCGATCAGGGCATCGAGTTCACCATCGCCGCCGAGACGGAGCACCGGGTGTCGCTCATGCCCTTGGTACTGGCCGGGGTAGGGCTCGCGGTGGTCATGGATTCCTGGCGGGACCTCGCCCGGCGGCTGGGCGCCCGCGTCCTGGACATCGAGCCGGAGACCAGCTTGGACATCGCTCTCGTCAGCCGCCGCGGCAGCCTGTCGCCGGCAGCCGCCGCGTTCGTCACGACCGCCACCTCCGCCGCCGACGGATGATAGCCACCGCTTATAAGAGATATCCGCTTTGCGTCTTGGACGCCCCACGGACCGCCTTGCTGCAATCGACGGCATGACGACGAACCACCGCATTGCCCTGATCCCCGGCGACGGCATCGGCGCTGAGGTACTGCCCCCAGCACAGCAGGTGCTCGATGTCCTCGGCCGCCGCCACGGCTTCCGCCTGTCCTACACGTCGTACGACTGGTCGTGCGAGCGGTATCTGCGCGAGGGCGCCATGATGCCCGCCGACGGGATCGACCAGCTGCGTGAGAAGGACGCCATCCTGCTGGGCGCCGTGGGATACCCGGGGGTGCCCGACCACGTCTCGCTGTGGGGACTGCTGATCCCGATCCGGCGCAGCTTTCGCCAGTACGTCAACCTCCGGCCCGTCCGTGTCTTCGAAGGCATCGACAGTCCGGTGCGCGGCGCACGTCCGGGCGAGGTCGACATCGTCATCGTGCGGGAGAACGTCGAGGGCGAGTACAGCGAGATCGGCGGACGGCTGAACCAGGGCACGTCCGAGGAACTTGCTGTCCAGGAAGCGGTGTTCACCCGGGCCGGGGTGACCCGGATCGCCGACTACGCGTTCTCGCTCGCCGCCCGTCGTCGAGGGAGGCTCACCTCCGCCACCAAGTCCAACGGCATCATCCACACCATGCCGTTCTGGGACGAGCTGATCGCCGAACGGGCCGCCGAGCACCCCGGCGTCACCTGGGACCAGGAGCACATCGACGCGCTGGCGGCCAAGTTCGTCCTCGACCCCTCCCGCTTCGACGTCGTCGTCGCCTCCAACCTCTTCGGCGACATCCTCAGCGACCTCGCGGCCGCGGTCGCCGGATCCATCGGTATCGCCCCGGCGGCCAACCTCAACCCCGAGCGGGACTTTCCCTCGATGTTCGAGCCGGTGCACGGCTCCGCGCCCGACATCGCGGGCCAGGGCATCGCCAACCCGCTGGGCGCGATCTGGTCCGCGGCCATGATGCTCGACCACCTCGGCCATTCCGCCGCGGCCAGGGACGTCACGGACGCGATCGCGACGGTCCTGGCCAAGAGCGATACCCGCACTCGTGACCTGGGCGGAACCGCGACCACCACCGAGTTCACCGACAAGCTGATCGAGCTCCTCTGAGCCGTCTCCCTCCGCGGTGGGCGGCGGGGACGACGCCGCCCACCGGTCGTCGGGCACTCCCGCGCCCTCCGCCCTTTCCCGAGCCGCCTGCCACCGGCCCCGTGGCAGGGGCCGTTCCGCGTCCCGGTTGCGCCGCGTTCCTCCTCATCGGCGACGGGGTCATGCCCCCGGAACAGGAGCCTCACCCGCGTCCAGGACCAGCACCGCGACATGCAGGGACGTGCGCTGCAGACCTGATTCCAGGTCGCAGCCGAGGAGCCGTTCGATGGTGTGCAGGCGCTGGTAGTACGCCTGCCGGGACATACCGACGTGTTTCGCCGCGACCGACTTGTTCCCGGCCGCCGCCAGATAGGCGCGCAGCGCCGGGAGGAGATCGCCGCTGTTGCGGTCGTCGTGCTCTATGAGGCGGGTCAGCTGCCGTTCCGCGTACTGCTGAAGACGGGTGTCCTCCCGCAGGACGCCCAGCAGATCCGGCAGCCGGACGTCGGCGGGCACGTAGAACCACCGCTCCGGGGAGGCCGGTGTGATGGCATCGGCCGTCTGCTCGGCCTCCTGCCACGACCGGGCGATCCCGCCCAGGTCGGTCACCCCGGGGCCGACGGCGACGACTGCCCGCGGTCCGAGCTCTTCCCGGGTCAGACGGCCGATCCGCTCGGCGACCGGCTGCCAGGCGCTCGCCTGTGCCAGTGCCATGAGTACGCCGATCCGACCGGGGGCCGTCTCGCCGACCAGGGCGCGCACGCCCGTGTGCGTCAGCGCCTTCGCGATCCGTTCGTCGAGGTGCTCATCCGCAGTGCCGGTGCCGGTGCACGGGTGTCGAATGACCACGGCGAAGAGCCGGTGTCCGAAGGTAGGGAGCCCCAGCGCCTCCGTGCGGGCACGTGCGTCGGCGGGGGAGCGGAAACGCCGTTCGTACAGGTCTCGCAGTACGGAGCGGTGGGCCCGGCGCTCCCACCAGGCTTGACCCGCCAGGCGCGCCATGGTCAGCGCGACCGCCGCACTTTCCAGCACAAGAACGTGTTCCGGGTCGGGCTCGGCGTTCAGCCGGCCCTCCAGCAGGACCAGCCGCCCCCACGTCCCGCGGTGGTCCTGCACCGGCGCGATCAGCCACCCCTCCGGGCCGCTCGGCGCGATCCTCTCCGGCGTCGGTGCGGCCCGCGAACGCCGCGACCAGGCCGACACCACCGGCTCGTACGGCCGACCGAGCAGCTCGCACATGAGGACCCGGTGGGTGAGATCCTCCAGCACCACGGGGGCTCCGGTGAGCTCCGCGGTGGTGTGCACCAGTTCCTCGGGGCCGGCGCCCCGCAGCGTCAGGGCGGTGAAGATGTCCTGAATGTCCCTCCCGCGGCGCAGCAGGGCCCCTTGGGCGTCGAGGATGAGCGCGTGCACCGTCTGCGTGACGTCGATGAACCGGACGCCGCGGGCCAGCTCGACCAGCGGCACGTCACGAGCACGGCACGCCGCCACCAGCTCGTGGGGCACCTTCTGGTACCGGTAACCGAGCTCTACGATCAGGCCGGCCGTGCCGACATCCGCCAGCTGGTCGACGTAGCCGCGCAGCTCGGAGGCGTCCTCGGGATGCGGCATGCCGGTCGTCAGTACCAGCTCGCCGCCCTCCAGGAAGTCCGCGGGGTTGAGCAGCTCGGTGACATGCACCCA
Organism: Streptomyces sp. NPDC001843; assembly: GCF_042891955.1. NCBI lineage: Bacteria > Bacillati > Actinomycetota > Actinomycetes > Kitasatosporales > Streptomycetaceae > Streptomyces > Streptomyces sp. NPDC001843. Next base: position 166,955 of record NZ_JBIATQ010000007.1, read on the forward strand.
GCGCACCGGGCCGTCCAGTTGTGACTCGCCGGCCAGCACGCGCGGCATCCCTTCGGCGAGCACGGGCAGGCCCAGTACCTCCCTGAGGGTAGGGAAGTGCCCGGTTGCGTGGTGTCTGGGCGGCATAGGGGGTCTTTCATCCGAGGGAACCGGGCTCACCTTCGCACCGGCCACTCATCGTGACAAGAGGAGAGCCCTCATTCGCGCAGTCCGGCCGTCCGCAGTGACAGACCGTCTCGAGAAGGCCCCGAGTCGGAACACAGTGTGGGTTGACCTGCAGGTTCCGCCGGGCGGAAAGTGAACGCCATCCCCAGCAGGATCCGGACCGGAAAGGTCCGCACGGTATCCGCGCCGTGCTGGGACCCGACTGCCACCCAGACCACACCATCGAGAGGAGCGACCTCATGCGCATCCCCAAGCGGGTCGCCGTGATCGGTGCCGGCAGCATGGGCAGCCAGGCCATGTGGCGACTGGCCGCCCGCGGAGCCGAGGTCATCGGCTACGACCGGTACGCACCGGGTCACGACCGCGGCGCGGCCGGGGGCGAGAGCCGCATCTACCGAGCCGCCCACCTCGGCGAGCCCGCGTACGTTCCTCTGCTGCGGCTCGCGGACCGGATGTGGGAGCAGCTCCAGGCGGAGACGGGCCGGTCGCTGCGACGCCGCAGCGGCGGCCTGGTGATGGGAGAGGCCTCCTCGCCGTCCATGAGCCTCCTCCTCTCCACCAGCGCCGCCCAGGGGCTGGATCATGAGGTACTGGACCGGGAAGAACTAGCCCGCCGCTACCCACAGCACCGGCTCCCGGACGGACACACCGCCGTCCTCGACCGGTTGGGCGCCGTCATCAGGCCGGAGGCGTCCGTCCAGGCCGCCGCCGCCCGTGCCGAGCACCTGGGCGCCCGGCTGCACCGCTACACCACGGTGCGCGAGGTCGTCCCCGCGGCGGGTGGCGGGGTGCGGGTCGTCACCGACCAGGGCACGGACCACGTGGACGCCGCCGTGGTGACCGTGGGCCCCTGGATCAACACCCTGCTCCCGGACCTTCCCCGAACCATCGACGTCCGCCGGGTGGTCTGCTCCTGGCACCTGCCCACCCGCCACGACTGGTTCGCGGGCGGTGCTCCTCCCTTCGTGCGCGCCGCACCCCATGACTGCTTCGGAATCCCGTCGCCCGACGGCATCTCCGTCAAGCTCGGCCTCTCCTTCAAATACCATGCGGCGGTGCCCGAGCCCGAACGGTTCGACCGTACGGTCCGCCCCGAGGAACTCGGCACCTTCCGCGAGCTCATCGGCGAACTCATGCCCGACCTGAACCCCGACCCCATCAGGATGTCGGCCTACATGGAGGGCTACACGCAGTCCGGAAACCCGCTCGTCGGTCATCTCCCCGGCGAGGACGACATCATCGTGATGGCCGGGTTCTCGGGCAGCGGCTTCAAGATCTCGCCCGCGATGGGAGAGATCGCCGCCGACCTGGCGCTCGACGGCACCACGCAGCACCCCGTCGCCTTCCTCGCTCCGGCAGGAGTCGGCGCCGCCTGATCCCCGGCGTCGTCGGCGTCATCACCCCCCACTCCCGACATCTCTGTCATGAGCATGCAGAAAAAGGCCCATGTCGGCCCTGACCAGTACCCCGAAGCAAGAAGTGGAGCACTTCCATGCCCATTCCCTCGTTCCAGTTCCGCCCGAAGTACGTCTCGTTCGACTGCTACGGCACGTTGATCGAGTGGCCGATGACCCCCATCACGCGTGAACTCGTCGGCGACCAGATCCCGGCCGAGCACTGGGACCAGTTCGTCAAGGAGTTCCGCGGCTACCGCTACGACTCGGTCCTTGGCAAGTACTACCCCTACGAGCAGACTCTGCAGGACGCCTTCGAGGGGGTCTGCCGCAAGTGGGGCGTGAAGGCCGCTCCGGACGCCGGCAAGCGGTTCGCCGACGGCGTGCGCAGCTGGGGCCCGCACGCCGACGTGCCGGAACCCCTGAAGAAGATGGGCGAGAACTACAAGCTGGTGATCCTCTCCAACGCCGGCGACGCGTTCCTCGAGGAGAGCGTGCCCCGGCTCGGGGCGGACTTCCACGCGGTCTTCACCGCGGAGCAGGCCGGCTACTACAAGCCCCGGTACGCAGCGTTCGAGTACATGCTCGACCAGCTCGACGCGTCCCCCGAGGACTTCGTGCACGTCTCCTCGCACACCCGCTACGACCTGATGCCGATGCACGACATGGGCTTCCGCAACCTCGTCCTCCTGGACCGCGGCTGCGACCCGGTCACCCACGGCTACGACTACGTGACCGTCAAGTCGCTGAACGAGCTCAACCAGATGCTGGGCATCTGACGCGCTACGACGACGTCCCACCCCCCGGTCCGATCCGCACATCGTCCCTCGCATCACGGATTCCCCGCATCACGGATTCCCCGCATCACGGACTCCCCGTATCCGCCGTATCCCCAGCGTTCTCCAGGAGGCCCCGCCATGGAAAGCAACCGGACAAGCCGCAGAACCGTACTCCGCACCGCAGGCGCCCGGGCTGCCGCCCTGCAGGTCAACAGACACTTGAGCATCCCGATCGTCACGACCGCCCTGGCCCTCGCGCTCGCCGCGTGCGGGGCGAGCGGCACCCAGCAGAGCGTGGGGGCGAAGAGCACGGAGCAGGGCGGAGGATCCGGCTCGTCGGCCGAGCACACCGACGACATCTCGGTCGGCGTGAAGCCGGATGCCAAGGCCGTGAAGCTGCTGCCCGCGGCGGTGAAGGCCAAGGGCACGCTCTCGGTGGCCATGGACCTGACGTACCCGCCCACCACGTTCATGGCATCGGACAACAAGACCCCGATCGGGTTCAACCCGGACATGGCCCGGCTGATCGCCGCCAAGCTCGGCATGAAGCTGCAGATCGACAACGTCAAGTTCGACACCATCATCACCGGACTGCAGGCCGATCGGTACGACTTCACCGCCTCCACCATGGGCGCCACGAAGGACCGGCTGAAGGTGCTCGACATGGTCGACTACGTCAACTCCGGGACCGGAGTGTCCGTCCCCTACGGCAACCCGCAGAAGCTGGGCACCCACACACTGTGCGGGCACCGCGTCGGTGTCACCTCCGGCAGCACCCAGGAGCTGCAGTGGCTGCCCCAGCTGTCCAAGCAGGACTGTACGAGCAAGGGCAAGCCGGCCATCAAGCCGGTGACCCTGCCCAGCGTGAACGACGCTCTCACCCAGCTGGTCTCCAAGCGGATCGACGCGGTGATGTACGACTTCATCTCGCTCGGGTGGGCGGCCGAGCAGCAGCCCAAGACGTTCGACGTCCTGCAGCCCATGGTGACCACCAAGCCCGCGACCCTCGCCCTGAAGAAGGACTCGCCGCTGACCCCCGCGGTGCAGGCTGCCATCCAGTCGATCATCGACAGCCCCAAGTACGACCAGGCGCTGGGCCGCTGGGGTCTCAAGGGCCTCGGGATCAAGACCGCGGCCATGGCCGTCCCGCAGGACTGAGACGCCGATGGACGTGATCGAGACCACGACGACCAGGAGCCGACCGGTGCCCCCACTGCTGGCCGAAGAGAAGAAGCGGATCACGCCGAAGCGTCCGCGCGACTACGTCGCCTGGGCCGTCGCGATCACGATCGTCGCCGGCCTGGTGTGGACCGCGGTGACGAACGAGAACTATCGCTGGCCGGTGGTGTTCAGCTACTTCACCACTCAGACCATCCTCAACGGCCTGCTGATCACGCTGCTCCTGACCGTGGTCAGCATGGCCCTGGGCACGCTGCTGGGGCTGGTGCTGGCGGTGATGCGCATGTCGCACCAGCGGCCCGTCTCCGGGCTGGCCCAGCTGTACATCACCTTCTTCCGCGGCACCCCGGTGCTCGTGCAGTTGATCTTCTGGTTCAACATCGCGGCGCTCTACCCGAACCTGTCGATCAGTGTGCCGTTCACCGACGTCTCCACGCCGGTGAACGTGAACGCGATCATGACGCCGATGACCGCGGCCATCGTGGGGCTGACGCTCAACCAGGCCGCGTACATGTCCGAGATCATCCGCGGCGGGTTCGCCTCGGTCAGCCGCGGACAGCACGAGGCCGCGGACTCCCTGGGCATGTCCGGGTTCACCAAGCTCCGGCACGTGATCATCCCGCAGACCATGCCTGCGATCATCCCGGCCACCGGCAATCAGGTGATCGGCATGCTCAAGGAGACCTCGCTGGTGAGCGTGCTCGGCGTCGCCGACCTGCTGCAGAGCGCACAGGCGATCTACGCCCGCAACTACCAGACGATTCCGCTGCTGATCGTGGCCAGCCTCTGGTACCTGATCATGACGCTGGTGCTGAGCGTGCCGCAGTCCATGATCGAGCGCCGTTTCTCCCGCTCGACCCGGGCACGGCTGACCCCGGCCGCCATCGCGGCCGAGCCCGGGGCCGGCCAGCCAGTTCCCACCGCGAGGGAGTCGCTGCTGTGAACGCCGACGGAACGATCGTCGCACGCAAGCTCTGCAAGAGCTTCGGACGTCACCAGGTCCTGCACGACATCGACCTGAACGTCGCGGCCGGGGAGATCTCCTGCATCATCGGTCCGAGCGGCTCGGGCAAATCAACGCTGCTGCGGTGTGTCAATGGGCTGGAGACCGTCGACCGCGGAGTCCTGCGGGTCAACGGAGAGGACTTCGGCTACGTCGAGAAGGACGACGCCTACCACGCCGTCCGACCGCAGCGGCTGGCCGAGCAGCGCGCCCGCGTCGGCATGGTCTTCCAGCAGTTCAACCTGTTCCCCAACATGACCGCCGAAAGCAACGTCATGTCCGGACCGGTGCTGGTGCAGAAGAAGGACCGCGCCGCCTGCCGGGAGCGGGCGCGGGAACTGCTGGCCAGGGTCGGCCTGGAAGGGTGCGGCCACAAGTACCCCGCCCAGCTCTCCGGCGGCCAGCAGCAGCGCGTGGCCATCGCCCGCGCGCTCGCGATGGAACCCACCATCATGCTGTTCGACGAACCCACCAGCGCGCTGGACCCCGAGCGCGTGGGCGAAGTCCTCGCCGTCATGCGCGACCTCGCCGGCAACGGCATGACCATGCTGCTCGTCACCCACGAGATGGCCTTCGCCCGCGAGGTCGCCGACGAAGTGCTGTTCATGGACGAAGGCATCGCAGTCGAACGCGGCGACGCACGCGAAGTGCTGGCCAATCCGCGGGAGAAACGAACCCAGGAGTTCCTCGAAAGGGTGCTCTAGAAGCAGCCCGGACATGCGGTGGCGGCTCCGGCCTCCGGGCGTGCCGGTCCTGGTCTGCAACGCCCTCCAGTGACGTCGATCCGACCGTCACAGCGCTGACAGCGCGGTCGGCCGGGCCCCTGTGGGCGCCGGGTCGCCCACACTTCGAAACTCCCCGCCAAAGGACCCCGAATGAAGACGATTCCCTACTGGATAGAAACCGCCGGGGCGTTTCCCGACCGATCCGGCAAGCCGCTGACCGAGGACACCGACCTGGTGGTCGTCGGCGCCGGCCTGACGGGCCTGTCCACCGCCCTGCACTCCGCCCGCAAGGGCGCCCGCGTCACCCTCGTCGAGAAGGGCCAGATCGGCTCCGGTGCCTCCGCACGCAACGGCGGCATGGCCAACCTGGGCTTCACCATCGGCGTGGGCCAGGCCATCCACCGGTACGGACTCGAACGGGCCCGCGAGATCTACAACTCCTACGGCGAGGCCGTGGACACCGTCGAGCGGCTCGTGAACGAGGAGTCCATCGACTGCCAGTTCCGCCGCGTCGGACGCCTGGGCGTCGCGTCCCGCCCCGCCCACTTCGAGAGCAAGAAGGCCCAACAGCACGACCTGGCCAAGTACTTCGGCCACGAGACCACTCTGATCGGCAAGGCCGAACTGCGGTCCGAGATCGGCTCCGACGCCTACCACGGCGGCCTGCTCGACCCGTTCAGCGCCGCCCTGCACGTCGGCCGCTTCGTGCGCGGTATGGCCGAGGCGTGCGAGCGCACCGGTGTCGAGATCCACGAGCGCAACGCGGCCATCGGCGTGCGGCGTACCGCCGCCGGCCGGTTCGAGGTCAGTACCGAGCGCGGTGTGATCCGTGCCGCGCAGGTCATGATGGCCACCGACGCCTACACCGACAAGAACTTCCCGTGGCTGCGCCGCCAGCAGGTCTGCGTGGGCAGCTTCATCATCGTCACCGAGCCGCTCGGCGAGGAACTCGCCCGGGACATCATCCCCAAGGCCCGCCTCATCGTCGACTCCAACAAGGTCTGCCACTACTTCCGGCTCACCCCGGACAACCGGCTGCTGTTCGGAGGCCGCGCCCGCTTCGCACCGTCCGACCCCACCTCGGACAAGAAGAGCGGGGCCGTCCTGTTCCGCGAGATGTGCGGGATCTTCCCCCAGCTCTCCCGCACCAGGATCGAGTACGTGTGGGGCGGCTCCGTCGGCTTCGCCATGGACCGCATCGTGCACGCCGGGCAGACCGAGGACGGCGTCTACTACTCCATGGGATACGCCGGCCACGGCGTGCAGATGGCCACCCACATGGGTCAGGTCATGGCCGAGGTGATGGACGGCCACCCCGAGGTCAGCCCCGTCCGCGACATCGCCCCGCCCCGCATCCCCCTCTACAACGGCACCGCCTGGTTCCTGCCCTTCGCGGGCGCCTACTACAAGACGCTCGACCGCATCCGCTGACCGGTCGGCAGCCTCCGTACACCTACAAGGAGATACCCACGATGACTGTCGTCCGTGATGTTCCCAAGCAGCTGTTCATCGGCGGCGATTGGCAGGACGCGGAGTCCGGCCGGACCCTGACCGTCGACAACCCGGCCACCGGCGAGGAACTGTGCCAGGTCGCCGACGCCTCACCCGGCGACGGCCGGCGTGCCGTCGAGGCGGCGGTCGCCGCGCAGGCCGCCTGGGCGGCCACCCCGCCGCGTGTGCGCAGCGAGATCCTGCGCCGCGCCTACGACATCATCATCGCGCGCACCGAGGACCTCGCGCTGCTGATGACCTTGGAGATGGGCAAGCCCCTGGCCGAAGCGCGTGCCGAGGTCGCCTACGCGGCGGAGTTCTTCCGCTGGTTCTCCGAGGAAGCCGTCCGTATCGACGGCGGCATGATGACCGCCCCCGACGGCAGGAACCGACTGCTGGTCACCCGTCAGCCCGTCGGCCCCTGTCTGCTCATCACTCCCTGGAACTTCCCCCTGGCGATGGGCACCCGCAAGATCGGCCCCGCCATCGCCGCCGGCTGCACCATCGTCCTCAAACCGGCCCCCCAGACGCCCCTGTCCAGCCTCGTCCTGGCGGAGATCCTCACCGAAGCGGGTCTGCCTGCCGGTGTGCTGAACGTCGTCACCACCGCCGATGCCGCCGGCGTCGTCGAACCCCTCCTGCGCGGCGGGCAGGTCCGCAAGCTGTCCTTCACCGGCTCCACCCAGGTCGGCCGGATCCTGCTGGCCCAGTGCGCCGACACCGTCATCCGCACCTCCATGGAACTGGGCGGCAACGCCCCCCTCATCGTCTTCGACGACGCCGACCTCGACGTGGCCGTCGAGGGCACCATGGTCGCCAAGATGCGCAACATGGGCGAGTCCTGCTGCGCGGCCAACCGCATCTTCGTTCACACCTCCGTCGCCGAGGAGTTCGCCTCCCGCCTCGCCGCACGCATGTCCTCCCTCACCGTCGGACCCGGCACCGAACCCGGCACGGACGTCGGCCCCCTCATCGACAACGCCGGCCGCAGCAAGGCCCACGACCTGGTGCGGGACGCCGTCAAGCGGGGCGCCACCGTCCTGACCGGCGGTGAACTCCCCGAGGGACCGGGCTGCTTCTACCCGCCCACCGTCCTCACCGGTATCGCCCCCGACTCCGCGATCATCGACACCGAGATCTTCGGCCCCGTCGCCGCGATCCGCACCTTCGAGACCGAGGACGAGGCCGTCGCCGCGGCCAACGACACCGAATTCGGTCTGGCCGCCTACCTGTTCACCCAGAACCTCGATCGTGCCCTGCGTGCCGCCGAGCGCCTCGAAAGCGGCATGATCGGCATCAACACCGGGCTGGTCTCCAACCCCGCCGCGCCCTTCGGCGGCGTCAAGCAGTCCGGCCTGGGCCGCGAAGGCGGACGCGTCGGCATCGACGAGTTCCTGGAGTACAAGTACCTGGCCGTCCCCGTCGGAGGCTGACATGCGCGACCGACTCGTCGTCCTCTACCGCGGCAACCGGCCTCCCGCCACCGCACGCATCGAAAGCCTCGCGGACACCGTCTACGCCACCGAGGAGGAATTGCCGTACCTCCTCCCCGGCGCCGACGTCCTCCTGGCCTGGGTGACCATCACCCCGGCCATCCGGGAGGCGTGGCCCGACGATCCGCGGAAGGCGCCCCGCTGGGTCCACGCGTCCTCCGCGGGCGTGGACTCCTTCCTGTTCCCCGCCCTGGTGGACGATCCGCACGTTGTCCTGACCAACGCCCGCGGGGTCTACGAGCAGCCGACCGCCGAGTACGTCCTGGGCCTGATCCTCGCCCTCGCCAAGGACTTCCCCGGCACGTGGGAGCACCAGCGGCGCCGCGAGTGGCGTCCGCGCCCCAGTGACGGCATCACCGGACGCACCGTGCTGGTCTGGGGGACGGGGCCGATCGGCCGGGCCATCGCCCGGCTGTTGCGCGCCGTCGGGATGCGGGTGAGCGGTGCGGGCCGCGAGTCCCGCACGGACGACCCCGACTTCGGCACGGTCCACGGTGCGACGACCCTGCGCTCCGCCCTGACAGAAGCGGACTACGTCGTCCTGGCCGCCCCCCTCACCCAGGACACCCGGGGCATGGTCGACGCCCCCGTGCTCGCCGCCATGAAGCCGGGGGCGCGGCTGATCAACGTAGGCCGGGGCGGACTCGTCGACGAGGAGGCGCTGGTCGACCACCTCTTCGCCGGACGGCTCGCCGGCGCAGCCCTGGACGTGTTCGCCCGGGAACCACTGCCTGCCGAATCATCTCTGTGGAACATGCCCGGCGTGATGATCTCCCCGCACACGGCGGGCGAGACCACCAGCGAGCGGGAGGCGCTTGTCGAGGTGTTCCTCGACAACTTCGCCCGCCGCCTCGAGGGCCGACCGCTGCGCAACGTGGTGGACAAGCAGCGCGGATACGTGGTCGACGACGCACACCGCGCCTGAAGTCGATCAGCGCGGGGCGGAGTGCGTGGTGATTCCGGAGCCCTTACGGAAGGCCTGACGGGTGGGACGCCACCGGCTTCGGTGCCGTCCGCCCGCAAGTCTCACGTGCCTCTCTCACTTGTCGACCAGGGACATGTGGTGCTCGTTGTAGCGGTCGCCCCGTACGCCCACCCGGCCGGCCAGTTCATTCAGGTCGGCCAGTTCGTCGGCGGAGAGCGGCAGTCGAGTGGCGCCGGTGTTCTCCTCCACGCGGGACAGGCGTCGTGTGCCTGGGATCGGGACGATCGACGGGTGCTGGGCGAGGAGCCAGGCGAGGGCTACCTGGCCGGATGTGGCGCCCTTGGCCCGGGCGAGCGTCGCGACATGGTCCACGAGAGCCTGGTTCGCCGCGCGGTTCTCGGCGGTGAAACGGGGGATGGTGGTGCGGACGTCGCCGTCCGTGAACGACGTGGACGCGTCGACCGTCCCGGTCAGGAATCCCTTGCCGAGCGGGCTGAACGGCACGAAGCCGATGCCGAGGGCCGCACACGTGGGCAGCACCTCCGGCTCGGGGTCCCGGGTCCACAGCGAGTACTCGCTCTGCACCGCCGTCACCGGGTGCACCGCGTGGGCGCGGCGGATGGTCCGCGCACCGGCCTCCGAGAGCCCGAAGCAGCGGACCTTGCCCTCCTGGACCAGTTCGCCCACCGTGCCGGCGACGTCCTCGACCGGCACGTCCGGGTCGACGCGGTGCTGGTAGAACAGGTCGATCGTGTCCACTCCGAGACGCCTGAGGGAGGCGTCGGCCACGGCACGGATCTGCTCGGGGCGGCTGTCGAGACCGGCGGGCGCGCCGTTCTCGATGCGGAAACCGAACTTGGTGGCGATCACCACCTGGTCGCGCAGCGGGGCGAGGGCCTCTCCGACGAGTTCCTCGTTGACGTACGGGCCGTACACCTCCGCGGTGTCGAAGAACGTGACGCCGCGTTCGACGGCGCCGCGGAGTACGGCGATCATGTCCTTGCGGTCACCGGGGTTCGGGCCGTAGCTCTGGGACATGCCCATGGCGCCGAGCCCGATCGCGGAGACGCGCAGATCCCGTCCAAGCGTTCGTGTGTGCATCGTGCTCCTCCTCGCAGTCACCTGTCGTGGTCGAAGGTCAGGACGACGCGTTCCCGCAGAGCGCCCTGTTCGAGCCGTGTGTGCGCGGCCGCCGCGTCGTCCGCGTCGAAGGGCAGGGCGGCGCGCAGGGAGATCGTGCCGTCCTCGGCCTGGTCGCGAAGCCGTACGAGCGCGTCGCGGTCCCCGTCCCGTTCCCGCACATTGAGGTGCTTGACCCAGATGCCGCGCCCGGGGTCGCCGTCCCAGAAGCGCAGGACCCCGACCTGGCCGCCGTCCCGAACGGCGGGAGCGATCCGCTCGTGCAGCAGGGCCGCGTCCGCCACCGCGTCCACCGGGCCGCCCAGTTCCTTCAGTACGCGCTCGGCGATGTCGGGGCCGCGGGGCACGAGTGTCTGCGCGCCGAGCGAACGGAGCAGGTCCGCGTCGTCCTCCGCCGCGACGGCTACGACGTGCAGGCCCTCCGCGGCGCCGAGTTCGACCAGGTAGCCGCCGACCGAGCCGGCGGCGCCGGTGACCAGGAGGCTGCCGCCCGGGGGCAGGCGGAAGGCGTCGAGCACGTTCCGGGCGGTGAGCGCGTTGTTCAGGAAGCCGGCCGCCGCGGCGGCGGAGGCGCCTGTGGGGGCCAGGACCACGGACCGTGCGGAAAGCGCGAGATGTGAGCTGTAGCCGCCGTGGCTGCCCAGATTGTCCACGAACCCGACGACGCGGGCACCGGCCACCAGGCCCCAGCGGGGATCCACCCCGCTGCCGACCTCCTCGATCGTGCCGGCGACCTCCATCCCGGGGACGAACGGGGGAGTGAGCCCCTGGTACATCCGCTGCAGCTGCCCGGAGCGGAGCATCGCGTCGACGGGGTTCACACCGGCGGCGTGGACCCGCACCAGCACCTCCTGCGCTCCGGGGTGCGGGTCGGGGATGTCGAACGGCCGCAGCACTTCCGGGCCGCCGTATTCGGTCAGTCCTATGACTTTCATCGGGAGATCCTCACCTTCCTGTGTTCGCCGGACTACCAGGCGTACGCTTCGGGAGCTTCGCCTCCGGGCCCCGGCCAGATCTCGTCGAGCGCACGGAGCGTCTCGGGCGACAGGGCCAGGTGCGGGGCTCGCAGCGACTCGGTCAGTTGCTCGGGGGTGCGCGGCCCGACGATGGTGGTGGCGACTGCCGGGTTGTGCAGGAGCCAGGCCAGTGCGACGTCCGCAGGGCGCTCCCCGAGGTCCGCGCACAGGGCTTCGTACTTCTCGAGCCGCGGCCGATACTGCTCGACGGTGGCCAGGAAGGCGGGAGACGAGCGCCGGCCGGTGTCGGCCTTGTGCAGGGCGCCGCCGAGCAGGCCGCCGCCCAGCGGGCTCCACGGGATCAGACCGAGGCCGTAGTGACGCAGGGCGGGAATCAGTTCGAGCTCGACGGTGCGGGCGTTGAGGTTGTACAGGCTCTGCTCGGACACGAGCCCCAGGAAGTGCCGCTTGCTCGCTTCCTGCTGGGCGGTGGCGACGTGCCAGCCGGCGAAGTTGCTGCTGCCGACGTAGGTGACCTTGCCCTCGCGGACGAGTTGCTCCATGGCCTGCCAGATCTCGTCCCACGGGGTCGAGCGGTCGATGTGGTGCATCTGGTACAGGTCGACGTGATCGGTCCGCAACCGTCGGAGGCTGGCCTCGGCGGCCCTGCGGATCTTGTAGGCCGACAGGTACTTGTCGTTCGGACCGGTGCCCATGGGCTGGTAGAGCTTGGTGGCCAGCACGATCCGGTCGCGTCGGCTGCCGTCCTGGGCCAGCCAGCGGCCGATGATCTCTTCGGAGAGACCGTAGCCCTGTGTCATGTCGGGTGACTGCGGTCCGCCGTACACGTCGGCGGTGTCGACGAAGTTGACGCCCTCCTCCACGGCCCGGTCGAGGATGGCGAAGCCGGTGGGCTCGTCGGTGACCCAGCCGAAGTTCATGGCTCCCAGGCCGAGCCTGCTGACCTTCAGGCCGGTCCGGCCGAGTTGGTTGTAGGTCATCGTCATGGGTGGTTCTTCCCATCCGGTAGGGGTTGTGGTCCGCTGTGCGACTGCTGGTTCAGGCATGCCAAGCTGTGCGTGTGCAACGTGACCCGAGCCTGGACGAACTGGGGGCCTTCCTGAAGGCACGCCGTGCACAGCTGGGGCCCCGCGACGTCGGCCTGCCCGGCACCGGTGAGCCGCGGCGCGTCCCCGGTCTGCGCCGGGAGGAGGTCGCTCAGCTGGCCGCGATCAGCACCGACTACTACACCCGCCTCGAACAGGGGCGCCTCCAGGCGTCCGCAGCCGTTCTCGACGCCCTGGCGACGGCGCTCCGTCTCGACATCATGCAGCGGGAATACCTGATGACCCTCGCGGGGAAGGCTTCCCTGCCTCCGGCCGACGGGAGAGCCCGGCAGCAGGTGCAGCCACAGCTGCGGTGCCTGCTGGACGACCTCGCCCTGACGGCGGGGTTCGTGATCGGACGCAACACCGACCTCCTGGCGTGGAACGCCATGGCGGCCGCCCTGGTGATGGATTTCGGCCGCGTCCCGGAGGAGGAGCGCAACTACGTGCGCCTGGTGTTCACCGAGCCCGCGATCCGCGAGCTGTACCGGGACTGGGAGCACATGGCCCGCCTCGCCCTGGCCCACCTGCGCATGGACAGCAGGCGCAACCCGCACGATCCCCGGCTCAGGGCGCTGGTGGATGAACTCTCCGCACGCGATCCGCGGTTCCGGCTCTGGTGGACCTCGCACGATGTCGCCGTGCGGGCCGGCGGCACCAGGCTGCTGCGGCACCCGGTGGCAGGCGACCTGACCCTGCAGCGGTCCACCTTCACGTGCGCCGAGGACCCCGAACAGCAGCTCGTCGTGTGGACCGCCGAGCCCGGCAGCCGGACCCACGCGGCGCTGCGCGACCTGGCCGCGGGGATCGAGGCGGTGCGGCGGGGCAGGGACGGTGCCGCCTGAGGTGATCCGGCCGGGACCGGTACGGACGTCGTGGGAGATCACCGTGACCTCCCCGGGAACAGGTGCTCGGCGTTGGCCGTGGTCAGGGAACGCCACGTGGCTCCTTCGACTGGTGATTCGGCCGCGTCGATCGCCGCGATGTGGGCGTCGGCCAGTGCGGGAGGTGTCCAGCAGTAGTCGCTGCCGAACAGCACGCGGTCCGGTTCGACGAGGTTCAGCAGCGCGGGGACCTGGCGGGGGAAGGCGGTGCCTGCCGTGTCGTAGTACAGGCCGCGAAGCGGACCCAGCCCGCCGGGGGCCGGGGGCTCCTGCGCCGGCAGGAACGACCGCATGAACTCGTCGATGCGGTCGGCGAGGACGGGCAGCGCGCCGCCGCAGTGCGGAACGATCACCCGCAGATTCGGGTGACGTGTCAGGACACCCGCCATCAGCAGATCCGTGACGGTGCGCGCCGTGTCGAAGATGTACTCGACCATCGGCCGCGGCCGGCCGAGCGCGGACCGTTCCCAGCCCGCCGGTGAGGTGGGATGCAGGAAGACCACGGCCCGCCTGCGGTCGAGCTCGGCGAAGACCGGTTCGAGGCGCTCATCGCCCAGGTACACGCCGTGCGTGTGGGTGAGCAGGGTCACGCCGTCGGCGCCCAGTGTGTCGAAGGCGAAGCCGATCTCTTCCAGCGCGCCGTCCACGTCCGGGAGGGGCAGCGACACGAAGTTGCCGAAGCGTTCCGGGTGTTCGCGGGTCAGTTCGGCGGTGTACTCGTTCACGCGCCGGGCGAGGAGGCGGGCCGCCTTGTCGTCGCCGAAGTGGACGCCGGGGGAGGACATGGACAGCATCGCGGTCGTGATGCCGTTTCGGTCCATGAGGTCGAGATGGGCTTCCACCGACCAGGACGGCCAGCTCCCCATCCCGTCGGGGTGGGCGTGTCCCGCCGCTGTCGCCTGCTCGACGTAGAAGTCGGGGAGGAGGTGGGCGTGGACGTCGACGAGGCCGGAGGGCATGACCGGGGTCCTCTCTCGTGGGTTTCGTGCCGGGGGCGGTGGCGCAAGCTCACTCCGCCTCCGTGGGTCCGGCCAGCCGGACCTCTTCGTAGTCCAGGGCGGCCTGGAGGCGGCGCAGCACGGTGTCGTCGATCCGTTGCTCGTCACGCAGCCGGACCACGGTCGCGCGCTTGTGGGCGATGAGGGCGAGCCGCAGGTCGGTGTAGTGGCGGTTGTGCAGCAGGGCGGGATCGCCGTCGGTACCCGATCCTCTGGCCCGGGCGGCGGCCAGTTGGGCCTCGTACTCCTGGCGCAGCCACTCCGCGACCTTCGGGGTGGTGCCCAGGTCGGCGGCGAGCCGCGGCAGCGCCTCGACGGCTTCCTCGGTCGCCGTCGTCTCGGCGAGGACCTGTTCCTCCTCGACGGACGTGTCGCGTGGCAGCCGGGCCCAGCGCACCACGCCCGGCAGCAGCAGTCCCTGGACCACGAGTGTCACGACGATGACGCCGGAGGTGACGAAGACGATGAACGGGCGGCCGGGGAACGGTGAACCGGAGTCCAGGGTCTCCGGCACCGACAGCGCCACGGCGAGCGACACCGCGCCCCGGAAACCCGCGAACGCGCTGACGGTGCGCGCCCTGTTGCTGATTCTGCGCAGCCGCTGCTCCGGGCGCCGGTCGATCGCGCGGATCAGGTAGGCGGAGGCGAAGAGGAACGCGAACCGTACGGCCACCAGGACGACGCTGACCACGCCGACCGCGAGCAGGGCGTCCTTGAGGTCGATTCGACTCATCTGGCCCAGCGCGTACTGGAGTTCCACACCGACCAGCACGAACAGCGCGCCGTTGATGATGAACGTCGCCAGCGGCCAGAAGGCCAGCGCCTGGCGGCGGTGCTCGGCCCTGATGAGGGTCGGCGCGACCTGTGCCATGATCAGCCCGCTGACGACGACCGCGAGGACACCGGAGGCGTGGATCAGCTCGGCGAGCAGGTAGGCCGTGAACGGCGCAAGGATCATGACGAGGTTGCCCGGCAGCGGGTCCTGAAGGCGGCGCCGCAGGTTCATGTTGACCCAGGCGACCGTCACGCCGACCGCGGCTCCGCCGCCGTACGCCAGGAGGAACAGCGCTCCGACGTGGGGGAGGGTGAGGTGTTCCCCGCCGACGGTCAGACCGACCGCCAGGCCGTAGACGACCAGGGCGGTGCCGTCGTTGACGAGGCTCTCCGCGCGCAGCACCGTGACCTGGCGGCGCGGCAGGGACCCGGCCAGTGCTCCCACCGCCGTGGCGTCGGTGGGAGCCACGGCCGCGCCCAGCACCCACGCCGGTCCCCACGGCAGCCCGAGCGCGTGACCCGCTGCCGCCACGGCCCAGGCGGTGAGAATCACCAGGACCGTGCTGAGCAGGACGATGCCGCGCAGGTTCGAGCGGATCTCCCTGCTGGAGGTGGTCAGGCTCTCCCAGTACAGCAGCACGGGAAGGAAGAGCAACAGCACGACTTCAGGCGGCAGTTGGGTCTGGCGGACGGCTGGTACGAGGCCGAGGAGCGCGCCCACGGCCAGCAGCACGACGGGCGGTGCGATGCCGAGGCGCTGCCCGAGGACGTTGCCCGCCAGCACGGCCACGCCGAGGAGTACGACGAGTTCGAGACCGAGCATGGGGACTTATCTCGGGACCAGGCGGAAGGTGGTGGCGCGGGAGGCGACCATGGGGTCGACGTACGCGCCGCCGTAACGGCCGTACTTGGCGCGGTACGCGGCGTCGACGCGGTCGTTGGTCCCGTCGTCCGGTACGTCGACGAAGGCGACGTCCTTGTCCACGCCACCGGAGCGGATGTGCCCCTCGTGGGTCGCGCGTGCCGTACGCCACCAGGCGCCGTCGGTGCCGCGGAAGGACCGGACGTACAGGTCGTCGCCGTCGCGGACGACCCAGATCGGCACCGGGCGGCGCAGGGTGCCGTCACGCCGGAGCGGCGCCATCTCCAACTCCTCCGCGGCGCCGATGCGGGCGAGCTCGTCACTCGTCCACGTCGTCATCGGTGGCTCTCCCTTCTCCAGTCCGGGTGGGTGTGCGCCGGGCTCGGGGTCACGGACGCAGCAGGGCCTTGATGGCGCGGCGCTCGTCCATGGCCTTGTATCCCTCGGCGACCTCGTCCAGGGACAGGGTGAGGTCGAAGACCCTGCCCGGGTTGATACGGCCGCTGAGGACGCGGTCGATCAGGTCGGGCAGGAAGGCGCGCACGGGGGCGGGGCCGCCGCGCAGGCCGACGTGGGAGAAGAACAGTTCCTGTCCGTCGATGGCCACATCGTGGGGGAGGCCGACGAAGCCGACGTTTCCGCCCGGGCGGGTGGCCAGCAGGGCCTGGTGCATGGACTGCTGGGTGCCGACGCATTCGAGGACCGAGTCGGCGCCGATGCCGTCCGTCAGCTCCTTGACGCGCGCCACGCCCTCCTCGCCGCGCTCGCTGACGACGTCGGTGGCGCCGAACTCCAGGGCCAGCTTCTGTCGGGACTCGTGCCGGCTCATGGCGATGATCCGCTCGGCGCCGAGTTCCTTGGCGGCGATGACACCGGACAGGCCCACCGCGCCGTCCCCGACGACCACGGCCGTCGAACCGGGCTCGACCTCGGCCGCCCTGGCCGCGTACCAGCCGGTGCCCATGACGTCGGACAGGGTCAGCAGGCTCGGGATCAGCTCCTCGGCCGGCTGCTCCGGCGTGGCGACGAGGGTGCCGTCGGCGAGGGGTATGCGTATGTACTCGGCCTGGCAGCCGTTGGGGAAGTCCCGGTGCATGCAGGAGGTGTGGTAGCCGGCCCGGCAGATCGGACAGGTGTTGTCGGAGGCGATGAAGGAGCCGATGACGAACTGGCCGGGCCTGACGGTCGACACGGCACTGCCGACCTCCTCCACTACGCCGACGTACTCGTGGCCGATGGGGTGCGGCTCGGTGACCGGGTTGATGCCCCGGTAGTCCCACAGGTCGGAGCCGCACACGCAGGTGGCGACGGTCCGGATGATCGCGTCCGTCGGTGCCGTGATCGTCGGCTCGGGAGCGGTCTCCACCCGGATGTCACCTGGTGCGTGGATGATGGTTGCTCGCATGATGGTGCCTCAGGTCTTTCCGGTCTGTCGGGCGTCGGGTACGGGTACGGGTGCTGACGCGCGGGCCGTCGTACTGGCTCGACCGGGCTGTTACGCCTCGTCCACGATCGCCTTCAGCTGGGTCATCGCCGACATGGCGTTGGGCCATCCGGTGTAGAAGGCCAGATGGGTGATGGCCTCGACCAGCTCGTCCTTGGTCACACCGTTCTCCAGCGCCTTGCCGAGGTGGAAGCCGAGCTGGTCGGTGCGGTAGAGCGCGGCAAGAGCAGTGACGGTGACCAGGCTGCGGTCGCGTGGGGACAGACCCGGCCGCTCCCAGATGTCGCCGAACAGCACCGTGTCGGTCACCTCGGCGAGCTTCGGTGCGAACTCCTGGATCGCCGGCGGCGCGAACTTCTTCCGTTCGGTCATGGGGGTGGTGCTCCTCGCGTGTCTTCGATGCGTGTGCTCGGTGGATTTCGAACTGCCCGCACCGGTGCCGAACGCTGGTTGCGGGGCTCGAATGCGGCTCGCCGAAATGGCCTGCGTGAAATCCGGTGGCAGTCGGAACGCGATCCCGAACCGGTCGCGTCATCGACGCTGCCACCTTCACGAAGGCTCGCAAAGGGGAGAGTTCCAGCCTGGACAAGGCTTATCCAGGGAGAAATCCTTCCCCCCTTCACCAGCGGCAGCCGGTGCGACACTGGCTGCCATGACCAGCGACGCGCACGTGAACGAGCTGGGACAGTTCCTCAAGGCGCGCCGGGGCGCATTGCGCCCGCGAACCGTCGGCCTGCCCGACGGCGGTGCCCGGCGGCGGGTGAGCGGCCTGCGGCGGGAAGAGGTCGCCCTGCTCGCCGGCATCAGCACCGACTACTACACGCGGCTGGAACAGGGCCGCGTCCAGCCGTCCGCGCCGGTCCTGGCGACTCTGGCACGAGCCCTGCATCTGAACGACGACGAACGCGACCACCTGTTCCAACTGGCCGGGCGCCGGACGGTACGGTCCCGCCGCGAGGCCGTACAGCAGGTGCAGCCGCACTTGCGTCGCCTGCTCGACGACCTCACCGTGACTCCCGGCGTGGTGATCGGACGCCGCATGGACGTCCTGGCGTGGAATCCGCCGGCCGCCGCCCTGCTCACCGATTTCGCGAAGGTTCCGAGGAACAAGCGGAACTACGTGCGCATCCTCTTCACCGACCCGCGCTTGCGAACGCTCCACGCGGACTGGCGGACGGACGCCCGCGACGCGGTGGCTCAGCTGCGCACGCTGGCGGACAGGCACCCGGACGATCCGCGCATGTCCGGGCTGGTCGGTGAACTCTCCGTGCTGGACGAGGACTTCGGGCAGTGGTGGGCCGGCCGTCACAAGCCCCCGCGCGGCACGGGCACCAAGCGGTTCCGCCACCCTGACGCCGGTGACCTCGTCCTCGACCGGGACACGCTGACCTGTGGTACCGACCCTGATCAGGCGCTCGTCGTCTGGACGGCGGAACCCGGCAGCGCCTCCCACGACGGCCTGCGCCGCCTGGCCTCGCCTGCCGCCGGTCCGGCCTGACGGAAAAGCGAAATCCATTGCCGGTATCCGGGGAGAAAACTCTCCCCCTCTCTTTTCCGTAATCCCCTGCCAGGCTAGCTGCTATGTACAGCAAAGCACCTTCGTCCGAACTGGGGGATTTCCTGAAGGGGTGCCGCGCACGCGTCAGCCCGCGCACCGTGGGTCTGCCCGAGTCCGGAGCATCCCGGCGGGTGGCCGGTCTGCGGCGTGCGGAGGTCGCCCAGCTCGCGGGGATCAGCACCGACTGCTACACCCGTCTGGAGCAGGGACGTGCCACCGTGTCCGGCTCGGTACTCGCCACGCTCGTCCGCGTCCTGCGCCTCGACGACGACGAGCGCGACCGCCTGTTCGAGCTCGCCGCGCGGGACGAGTGCGCTCCGAGCCGCCGGCCGGCGCGGAAGGTCCACCCGCAGCTGAGGCGTCTCCTCGACGAGCTGAGCACGACCCCCGCGCTCGTCCTGGGCCGACGCATGGACATCCTGGCCTGGAACGCTCTGGCCGCCGCTTTGCTCACCGACTTCGACCGCATCCCGGCGAAGAAGCGCAACTATGTGCGGTTGCTCTTCACCGACCCGCGGTTCAAGGAGATGTATCCCGACTGGCAGACGATCGCCCGGAGTTGTGTCGCGCACCTCCACGTGGAGGCTGCCACGTGCCCCGGCGACCCGGAACTGGCCGCTCTCGTCGGCGAGTTGTCGGTGGCGGACGTCGACTTCCGGCAGTGGTGGGCCGGCCGCCAGCCGGCGGGCCTGCGGGTCGGCAGCAAGCGGCTGCGGCACCCCGTGGCCGGTGACCTCACGCTCGACTGGGACACCCTGACCTCACCGGCCGATCCTTCCCAGCACTTGCTGATCTGGACCGCCGAGCCCGGTACCCGGTCGTACGACGGACTGCGGTTCCTCGCGTCGTGGGTGTGACGCGGGGTCCGGGGCGGTGCGGGCGGAGCCGGACGGTCCGATGCGGGACGCCGTGGGTCAGGCGCTGGTGTCGGACGCCGTCCGCCTGCGGTCGGCGTCCCACGACGCCAGGAGACGCAATGCGTCGTGGGAGGGGGAACCAGGGGCGGCCGTCCACACGATGATGCTCTGCTCGGGGTCCGTGGCACAGGTGAGGGCGTCCCAGTCGAGCGTCAGCTCACCCACCACCGGGTGGCGCAGCTTCTTGGTGCCCTTGCCGCGCATCGCCACGTCGTATTCGGTCCACCACTGCCGGAACTGCTCGTCGCGTGCGGAGAGCTCGTCGACGAGGGCGGCCAGGCGTGGATCACCGGGGTAGCGGGCGCTCTCCATGCGCAGCTGGGCGATGGCCAGGCGGGTGACCTCCTCCCAGTCCGCGTAGAGCTCACGCATCCAGGGCTCGGTGAACAGGAGCCGGACGAACACCCGCTCCCGCTCCGGGTAGCGTCCGAAGTCGGTCCACAGGGCGGCGGCGAGCCGGTTCCAGGCCAGGATGTCGGTGCGCCGGCCTATGACGAAGGCCGCAGTGGCGGTGAGGTCGTCCAGCATGCGCTGCAGCTGGGTGTCCACCCGCTGGCGGTCGGCGGGCGTGGCCGGCCGTACGTTGTCCTTCGCCGCGAGCTCGAAGAGGTAGGTGCGCTGGTCGTCGGTCAGCCGGAGCACCTGGGCGATCTCGTTCAGGAGCGGAGCCGACGCCTGCAGTCGGCCCTGCTCGATACGGGCGTAGTACTCGGTGCTGATCGCCGCGAGAAGGGCGACTTCCTCGCGGCGCAGTCCGCGGACCCGCCGGCGTTGTCCGCCGCGCAGCCCCACGTCGGAAGGGCTGAGTTCGGCACGGCGGGCTTTGAGGAACTCGCCCAGCTCGTTCAGATGCGGGTTCCGGTTCACGATCTCCAGCCTCGCACGGAAGCCCGGCACTGTGAGGGGGAAGGATTCTTCCTACGTTGGAGCGGCATGGCCCCCGCGAGAATCAGGCAGATCAGCTCAGTGCCTTGAGTACCTCCTGGGCCAGCGGGACCGCCGAGCCCGGATTCTGGCCGGTGAACAGGGTGCGGTCGACCTCGACGTGCGGGGTGAACGGGTCGGCTTCGCGGTAGTCGGCTTCGAGGTCGCTTACGAGCCGGTCCTGCAGCAGCCACTTCGCGCGGTCCGCGAGACCGTTCTGCTTCTCCTCGGCGTTGGACAGGCCGGTCAGGCGGTAGCCGGTGAACGGGGAGGTCCCGTCGGGGCCGACGGTGGCGAGCAGTGCCGCGGGGCCGTGGCAGACGAGGGACACCGGCTTGCCGGAGGCGAGCCACTCGGTGAGCAGCCTGCCGGACTCGGCGTTGTCGGGCAGGTCCTCCATCGGGCCCCAGCCGCCCGGGTAGAAGACGGCCGCGTAGTCGTCGATGCGCACGTCCTCGATGCGCAGCGGACGCGCCAGCTCGGTCGCCTCGCGCAGCGCGGTCCGCATACGCTCCGCGCCTTCCTCACCGCCGTTGAAGTCGGGGCTGAGGCTGAGGGCGTCCGCCGTGGGCGGCACCCCGCCGGGGGTCGCCGCCGCGATCTCGTACCCGGCCGCCTTGAAGACGGCGTACGGGCCGAGGGCTTCTTCGGCCCAGAAACCGGCCGGCTGGCGGGTTCCGTCGGCCAGCGTCCAGTGGTCGGACGCCGTGATCACGAAGAGTATCTTCGCCATGGGTGGTCTCCCGGTGGTGGTCTCAGCCCTTCAGGGCCTCGTGGATGAGGTGGCTGTCCGCTGCCTGTCGCAGCTGTACGGCCTTGTCGTCGCGGACGGTCCACAGGTGGATGAACCGGGCGTCGACCTCGTTCCCGGTCCTGGCCCTGCCGTGGTAGTGCCCGTACACGAAGACGTGGCCGGAGTCGTCCGCGAAGTACTCCTCGGGGACCGCGCCGAAGGACTCGAAGTTCGGCGCGAGCCTGCCGAAGAAGTCCCTCCCCGCGCTGCTCCAGCCGTGGTACACGCCGCCGTACGGAAATCCCGGGGTGATGTCCCAGACGAGATCCTCGGCCATGACCTCCGCGGTGACCTCCGGGGCCATGCCGGACTCGTACAGGCGCTTGATCAGGGTGATGTTCGGGGATTCGGGCATGGTGAATCCTTGCGGTGGATGAATGGGATGGAATGCGGGCCGGGCGAGAGAAAGAGCCTGGTCAAGTGGTCTTTGCTCGGTGCGTTATCCAGCATTGCATCCGGACAGCCCAGTGTGAGGGGGAAGAAAGTTTCCCGGGCATGCCCTGATCCAGGTCATCGGAAGCGGCCCTTCATGCCGGTGGCATGAAGCACCGCGTCGGAGTATCGAAGGGGGGCGGTAGCACGTATATACGGGGCCGCGAGCGGAGTCAGCTTTCCGGTGCGTTCCACAGGTCCCGGAGCTCCTCCCATTGGGGACCTGGGCGGTGCAGGGCCGTGGGCGGATCGGGGTCCGGGTTGCGCAGCCCGGCGAGCACCAGGTCGAGGTAGCGCAGGTGCAGCGCGGTGGCACGCTCGCCGGTGACGGGGATCCGGGGGGTGAGGTGCTCGAGCAGCATCGGGATGTCGGCGGACGTGAAGTCGGCGCGCAGCACGCCCGCCCGGTGGGCGCCGTCCACCAGGTCGTCGAGGGCGGCGCGCAGCCGCTCGGCGGCGGCCAGCACCTCGTCCGTGGCCGGCAGCCGGCCGCCGACCAGGGGCAGGAGCGGACCGCCGCTCCCTTGGTCGGTCAACGCGTCGCGGAAGAAGCGGACGAGGGCGGCCCATGGGTCGAGCTCCTCGGCGAGCGCCGTGCGCGCCTGCGTGACGAGTTGCTCCATCCCCGCGATGCGCATGTGCTGGGCCAGCAGCTCCTTGCTGGGGTAGCGGCGGTAGAGACTGCCCATGCCGATGCCTGCGCGACGGGCGATCTCGGAGACGGGGGCGTCCCAGCCGCGCTCGGCGAAGACCTCGCGGGCGGCTTGGAAGAGGCGTGCGTCGTTGCGGTCCGCCTCCCGCTGCCGGCCCCGGGGTCTGCCTGCGTACGTGTCACCCATGGCACGGCATTCTCCCTCAGCGGCGTCCCACGCCGTGACCGCCGTCGACGGTGACGACAGCCCCGGTGACGAACCCGGCGTCCTCGCCGGCGAGCATGGCGATCGCCCGGGCCACGTCCTCCGGTTCCGCGACCCGCCCGAGCGGGGTGTGCTCGGCCAGGCGCTGCTGGAACTCGGCCGGCTGCCGGGCGCTGGCTTCGGTGCGCACGAAGCCGGGCGCGACGACGTTGACGTTCACGCCGAGAGGTCCGGCCTCGTGGGCGACGAAGCGGGCGAAGGTGTTGAGCGCGGCCTTGGCGGTGCCGTGCGCGACCATGCCCACGGTGGGCGGGCCGTCGGCCACGGCGCTGGAGACGTACACGATCCGGCCCCCGCCCTGGGCGTCCATGAGGGCCAGCGCCCGCTGGGTGAGGGCGTAGACGGACGCGAGCTCGTTCGTCACCTTGGCGTGGAAGTCGTCCCAGGACAGACCCGGGAGCGGGGTCGGGGTGAAGCGGGCACCGGCGTTGCAGACGAGGACGTCCAGCCGGCCGTCGAGCAAGGAGCGCTCCAGCAGTTCGGCCGCCTGCCGGGGGTCATGCACATCGGCCTGCACGGCGACGGCTTCGCCGCCGTCGGCCTCGATCTCCTTGACCACCTGGTCGGCGGCCTCGCGGTTCGAGAAGTAGTTGACGGCCACGCGGTACCCGCGGGCCGCCAGCTCACGCGAGGTGGCCGCGCCGATACCCCGGCTGCCACCGGTGACCAGGGCGGTCGGCTTGCTCGTCGTCTTCATGGGTCCTCCGAGTCGGCCGGATGATATGTTCTACATCCAACCTATCGGAGCGGAGCGCTCCGCTCAAAACAGAGGACCACGTCGCAGACGGTGGGAGATCGGTCGGCTCGGTCGACGTGCAGGCGTGTGCGGCACCCTGTCGTGTCCGATCCGGCGGGTCGGCTGCGACACCCGGCAGGAGCTTGCCCGGATCGTGCACCACCCGGACCGAAGCGCGAGGTTCAGAGGACGGAGAAGAAATCCACCATCTTGGTGATCGCCTGGTCCACGTATTCGGGCACGTCGTACATGGCGATGTGTGTCGCGCCTTCGACGACGAACAGCTCTTTCGGGCCCCGGGAGAGCTCGTAGGCCTGGTCGCTGAAGATCTTGGTGTCCGCCTTGCTTCCCGCGATGAGGAGCATGGGCTGGGTCAGCAGTTCGGGAATCTGGTCGAACGCCGAGAAGGCGTACATCCTGTCCAGGCTGGTCAGCAGGAAACGCCCCTTCGAGCGGGGGTGCTGACCGCGAGGGGTCCGGTAGTAGTCGTATCCCTCGCGCAGGAGGTCCGGCGTGTTCTCGTCGATCTCCTCCGCCGTTTCGGGGACGAACGGGGCGTACAGCGGCGCCGCCCCGCCCGCTTCCGCCGTGCGCTGCTGAGCGACCGTCTCCAGCGTCTTGATCTGCTCGGTCACCGGGGACGGGTTGCCCAGGAAGGCCCGGGAGCCCTCACCCATGGGGGCGGCGCTGACGGTGGCCACGGCCTTGAAGCGACGTTCGGTCTGGGCCACGCTGATCGCGTAGCCGCCCCCGGCGCAGATGCCGAAGACGCCCATCCGCCCGGTGTCGACGAACGGAAGGGTGGTGAGGAAGTCGGCCGCGCAGCGGGCGTCCTCCACCCTGGTCGTCGGGTCCTCCAGCAGGCGGGGTTCACCGCCGCTTTCCCCCTGGTAGGAGGAGTCGTAGACGACGGTGACGAATCCGTGGGCGGCCAGCCGCTTCGCGTAGAGACCGATGGTCTGTTCCTTCACCCCTCCCGCGGGATGGATTCCGACGAGTGCCGGATATTTCTTGCCCTCGCTGAAATCGTCCGGCAGGTGAAGATGTCCCGCGATTTCGACTGCCTTGTTCCTGAAAGAAACAGCCTCGACCATGGCTCCTGCTCTCTTTTTCCTGAACCGTCGACGGACGGGCCGAAAACCATGCTCCGCGCAGGCTTGACCGATGTCCATGTGAGGTGAGGGGGAAGAAACCCTCCCCTGGATACGGCATTACCGGGCAGAGCGATCTGCTCCGGTGCACGGGTGGGAGGCTGTGCCGAGAGGGGTCATGACAGGGACCCCCACTGATCGCCTCGCCTTCCTGCGCCGGGGTTCATGGCAGCGGGCGGGGCTGCCGGTGTGCGGGCACCGTCGGGTGCCCGGGCTGCGCCGCGGTGAGGTCGCGATGCTCGCCGGGGTGAGCGTGGAGTACTGCACGCGTATGGCATCCGCCCTTGGGCCGGGGGGGGCGGGCCCCGGCCACCGGGATCGCCCGCCGGGGTCCCCCAGGCTTCCTCGCCGAGGGTCTCGTCGTTGGAGTCGAACTGATGGCTGTCGGCGGGCAGATCGGGGAAGTATGAGCTTTCGGACTCTCCCGTCAGGACGGTCAGGAGAAAGGAAACGCACTGAGTGGTGTGGTGCTCCCACTTGGGACCGCGCCCCCCGTTGAACAGCACGGTCCACTCGTCCGGGCTCTGCCCCGGCCTGGCGAGCCAGTAGAGCATCGCTCCGCTGTCCTCGATGTAGGCCCAGGGCACGACCCGCGTACTACTGACCTCATGACGACCGCCGAGTCCCACCGACCCACCAGGGAGAAACCGCACGCCATGACCTCACCCTTCGACCTCACCGGCCGAGTCGCCTTGATCACCGGTTCCAGCCGGGGCATCGGCCTCGGCATCGCCGAGGGACTCCTGGACGCGGGCGCCACGATCGTCCTCAACGGCGTGGACCCGGACCGTCTGGAGGCGACGCGAGCCGCACTCGCCGAGCGGTTCGGGGACGACCGGGTCGCGGCACGGGCCTTCGACATCGTCGACGAGGACGCGGTCGCCCGCGCCGTCGAGGCCGTCGAGTCCGAAGTGGGCGCCGTCGACGTCCTGGTGAACAACGCCGGTGTCCAGCACCGCGAACCCCTCGTCGAGGTCAGCCTCGACGACTGGCGGAGGGTCGTCGACATCGATCTCACCGGTGCGTTCGTGGTGGGCCGGCAGGTCGCCCGGCGCATGCTGCCGCGCCGCGCCGGCAAGATCATCAACATCTGCTCGGTCCAGACCGACCTCGCCCGCCCCACCATCGGCCCCTACACGGCGGCGAAGGGTGCCCTGCGCAACCTCACCCGGGTCATGACGGCGGAGTGGGCCGGTGAGGGGCTCCAGATCAACGGCATCGCGCCCGGCTACATCCACACCGAGATGACGCAGAACCTCGTGGACGACGAGAAGTTCAACGCGTGGATCCTCGGCCGCACCCCGGCCCGGCGCTGGGGGACGGTGGCCGACGTGGTCGGCCCCACCGTGTGGCTCTCGTCCAGCGCGTCCGACTACGTCAACGGCCAGGTGATCTTCATCGACGGCGGTATGTCGGTCGTCGTCTGACAGCGGCCTCCCGAGAGCCACCACCAAGAACGGAAAGGCCCATGACGTCAACCCCGAGCACCACGACCGCGGTCGTCGCCCACGGCGCCGACGACCTTCGTGTCGAACGGATCGCCCTACGGCCACCCGAACCCGGCGAAGCCGTCGTCGCCGTCGCCTACGGCGGCATCTGCGGCTCCGACCTGCATTACTGGCGGCACGGCGCGGTCGGGGAGTCCGTCCTGCGGGCACCGATGGTGCTCGGGCACGAGGTGGTCGGAACCGTCCTGTGGGCCGCGGCCGACGGCACCGGCCCCGCCGCGGGCACCCGGGTCGCGGTCCACCCGGCCGCGCACGAGCACACCGACGTCCGGTTCCCCGAGAACCGTCCCAATCTCTCTCCCGGGGTCCGCTACCTGGGCTCGGCCGCGCGCCTGCCGCACACGCAGGGCGCTTTCGCCGCCGAGGTCGTGCTGCCCGCCGCGATGCTGCGCGCTCTGCCCGAGGGAACCGACCTCCGGGTGGCGGCGCTCGCGGAGCCGGCCGCCGTCGCCTGGCACGCCGTTTCGCAGGCGGGTGACCTCGACGGCAAGCGGGTCCTGGTCGTGGGCTGCGGACCCATCGGCGCGCTTGCCGTCGCGGTGGCCAAACGCGGCGGCGCCGCCGAGATCGTGGCGGTCGACCTACACGACAAGCCGCTCGGCATCGCGACCGCCGTCGGAGCCACTCGAACCCTCAGAGCCACCGACACCGAGGCCATCGCCGCTGCGGACGCGGACGTGGTGATCGAGTCCTCCGGCCACCACCGCGGCCTGGCGTCCGCCATCACCGGCGCGACCCGCGGCGGAACGGTCGTCATGGTCGGCCTCCTGCCGAACGGCGACCAGCCCGTCCCCGTCGCGCACGCCATCACCCGGGAACTCCGTCTCATCGGCTCGTTCCGGTTCAACGACGAGATCGACGAGGTGATCGCGGCGCTCTCCGACGGCTCCCTGCCGATCGCGCCGATCGTCACCCACACCTTCCCCGTCGCCGACGCGCTGGAAGCCTTCGCCGTCGCCTCCGACGCCTCCGTCTCGGGCAAGGTGCTCCTCGCGTTCGGGAACGCTGCCGGGCGAGGCACCGCCCGCTGAACGCCGCTGCTCAGGCATCTCGGAGCTGCGGCCAGTGAGGGTCGACACCCGGGCAGAGACCACGGCCGATCAGCCCGTCCAGGCGAAGAGCTACCGGTGGTGCAGGAGCACGTACAGGGCGAGGGCGGGGTGGGCGACGAGGGTGATGCGTGCTCAGGCGGTGGTGGTGCGGCGGGAGCGGGCCCGCAAAAGGAGCGCGATGCCGGCTGCTGCGGTGAGGAGTACGCCGCCGGCGGCCCAGGCCAGGGTGGGTGTGCGCGATGACCTCATTGAGTGCTGCGCCAGGCACTTGGTTCCGGGGGCGGCGGGGGCGATGCGGAGTCGGGCCCAGGGTTTGTCGGGGCCGGTCTGGTCGACGTCGTGCCGGTAGATGACGTAGATGCCGGGTAGGGGCTGGCAGGTCAGGGTGGTGGTGGCGGTCAGGACGGCTTTGGCGCCGCGCAGTACGGGGTGGTCGGTGAAGGCGCGGGACGTGAGGGTGATGTCTCCGTCCGATCCCTCGTCGTCGTTGTCCGTGATCGTGATGCGGCTGCCGGCCCGGAATGTCCGCACGTCCCATTCCGACTGGGGCCACGTTCTGTCCGGAGCCCAGCGTTCCTCCAGCTTGGGCGGAGGCAGTTTCCTGACCTTGTTCCGGCAGGCGCGGCGTGCCGCCTCGTCGGCGGGTTCCACGTGCACCCGTGCCCATCGGAACGGATGCTCGTCCGGACCTACGTCTCCGGCGCCGCGCCGCGTCACCGAGTAGGTGCCAGGGCGGGCGTCGCAGGCAATGGTGACGGTGGTGGTCAGCACCGGATGCAGCATGCGCAGCTTCCCTGCCGCAACGAATGCGGGGGAGTTGATGGTTGCGAGGTAAGTGACGTCGCTGGCCTTGTCATTGACCGTCAGTGTGTCGCCGGGGTGCACCGAGCGGACGCTTCCGAACGGGAGCGAGGGTATGGGGGGCGATGCCGACGCCGGCCCGGCTGCCAGGAAGGGGAATAGGAGGGGGAGTGCCGCCCACACGGTCTTGCGGAGTCGGCCCATCGCTACACCCTGTCCTCTTATTGCTGGCATATCAGCTGTTATCTGGTAGTACGCTATCGGCATCTGATCGAACGTATGTGCGAGTTCGGGTAGTTGGCCCGCTCACGTTCGGCCCTCTCCAAGACGGAAAGGCATCTTCTTGCGTTCCAGACACAGATGGATTCCGGCCCTTGCTCTAGGACTGGGTGCAGGGATTCTCGGCACCGGGGCGGCATGGGGTGGGACAGGCGATCCGTCACCAGTGCTCTCCGCCCCGCCGACGGTCTCTGCGTCGCCGGATACTTCGGTCGCCGGGCCTCAGGTCCCGCCGACGCTGCCCGCGCCCTCGCCGTCGTCGACAGTCGCGGGGGCCGTCGACCCGACCGGCTCCGCCACCCCCTCGGCCTCCTCGACGCGGCCCGCCGAACCAATCCCCTCTCCCTCCCCCTCGGGGCCGAGTCTGAGCGAGGAGGAGAAGTACTGGACGGCGGAGCGCATGGCCGACGCCGTCCCGGTCGATTCCATGCCGGACCCCGCTCAGGCCGCCTCGAAGCACGGCATCACCGCAGGAAATGCCGTCACGAAACGGCCGCCACCATCGGGCACCCCCACCCCAGAACACTTCCCCGGCCACCCGATGATCGGCACGTTCTTCTTCGACGAGAAGCCGCTGGGCGGCAAAAAGACGTACTGCACGGGCAGCGTCGTGCACACGGCCGTCAAGGACATCATCCTGACCGCCGGGCACTGTGGTCTCGGCCTGAAGTCAGCCACCCACCGCATCTTCGTGCCGCGGTACCGCATCGGCAAGCCCGCCGCCGAGCAGCCGGACGGCGTGTTCCCGGTGTCCCAGCTCTACATAGACCCGCGCTACGAGAGGAACAGCAAGAAGGCGGTCTCCGACCTCGACCTGGCCTTCGCTCAGGTCGGCTCCAACAGCCGGGGCAAGGTGGAGGATGTCACGGGAGCCCTGACGTTCACGCCGACCACCGGCTACCACCACAAGGTCACCGTCATCGGCTATCCCGACGACGTCAGCGTCAACCCCGACCATGTGCCGGTCCGCTGCCCCGTCAGCACCTCCCAGCTGCCGGGCTTCAGGCAGATGCGCATGACCTGTCAGGGCTTCTACGGCGGTGTCTCCGGCGGCCCGTGGATCGAGGACTACGACAGCACCACCGGCACCGGCAAGGTCATCGGCAACACAGGCGGATACAACGGCGGCGGAAACGACGCCAACGACGACTGGGTGACGTACGCGCCGGTTTACGGCAAGGACGCCCAGGACCTGTTCGCCGACGCCGCCGCGCACCGGGACGTGGATGACCACAAACCGCCGTACCAGGCGTCCGGGGACCCCTGGCTGCCCGGTTCCGCATCCACTTGGCAGCACGCCAGGCTGCTCGCCTCGGGAGACTTCCGCCAGACCGGCCACAGCGACATGATCGTCGTCTGGACCGACGGCGAGGTCTCGCTCTACCCCGGCAACGGACACGGCGGCTACGACGCCGAGCGGCAACTGCTGGCCCCCAGCAGCACGTGGACCCACGCGGCAACCATCACCGCCGGTGACTTCACCGGGTCCAACCAGTTCGACCTGATGGTCCGGTGGTCCGACGGAGAGGTGACCCTCTACGGCGACGTCGGCTCCAAGGGACTGAACTGGGCCGGCACCCAGATGATCAAACCCAACGACACCTGGAAGAACGCCGTCCAGATCGCGGCGGGCCGATTGAACGCCTCCCAGTACGTCACCGACCTGATCGTGCGCTGGGCCGACGGCGAACTGACCCTCTACACCAACGTCAGCGCCGGCACCTTCGGCCAGGAACACCAGCTGAAGCCGAAGAACGACACCTGGAAGGACGCCACACTCCTAACCGCCGGTGAGTTCTCCGGCAACCAGAAGTGGGACCTCATGGTGCGCTGGACCGACGGTGAACTCGACAACTACGCCGGCACCACCACCTCCGGCCTCGGCACCGAGCAGCGCATCCTGAACACCAACGAGACCTGGTCCCCCGACACGGCCATGACCACCGGCGACTACACCGGCAACAACCGCACTGACGACCTCGTCATCCGCTGGTCCGACGGCGAGACCACCATGTACACCGATACACTCGCCGACCACCTCGGAACCGAGCACATGCTCGTCGCCCCCACCTCCTGAACCGACCGGCACTGCCCCGGGCCGGACGCGGAACACCGCGCGAAGCCCGGGGGGACCGAGGTACCGGAGCAACGGCCAGACTGGGCTGGCGCCGGCAACGCCCTCTACCAGCGCATCGGACAGGTCCGCAGCAGGGCAGTGATCCTCGCGGCGCTCCAGGTGAATCCCGCAGCAGGTCGCGGGGGGCGATGGCGTCTTCCCGGGCGGGCTTGAGCGGGATGCCGGAGGCCTCCAGATACATCACGCCGGTCGCCGCGGCGACCGAGAGCCCTGCCGTCCTTGATCGGGCGGCAGGGCTCTCGCTTTCCGTAGGACCGTCAGGCCTCCCCGACGAATCCGGCCCACACCTCACGTGACACACGGATGACGGGTCCGGCCACGGTCTTGGAGTCACGGATGTGTACGACTGCCGTGTCGGCCGCGACCTCGACGCAGTCGCCGCCCTCCGCTCCGCTGTAGCTGCTCTTGAACCAGGCGAGGTCGGACGCGACGGCCGAGGACTCAGCGGTGTTCATAGCTCTCCCAGCAACCTCTCGATGAACTTAGCGGTAGTTGTAGTAGCTTTTGCCGCCCACCAGGACCGAAGTGACATACATGGGCAGGCCGTCGGAGTCCCGCTCGACCTCTTGCGAGGTCTGCCGGGTGAAGCCGAGCGACACTCCGGGGATCACCGGGTACTCGGGCTGCGACGTGTCGACCCTCCAGCCCCGCTCGGCGGCCCGCTGGAAGAGGCGGGCGGTCGGGGTGGTGAAGACCTCGTCACCCTCCAGGAGGACGCGCGTGCTGGAGGTGCGCCCTTCGCCGGGCCACCACAGTTCGACGGCGGTGACGTGCGTACCGCCTTCGACCAGGGCCTGTACGCCGACATGGTCGAGGGTCCACGAGGCCTTTGCCGAGTTGCGGCTGGGGCGGCGCAGCACCCGCGGCTCGCCCCAGTCCTCGGGTACCGCGGCCAGCGCTTCGTCGAGCGTCATGCCCAGCAGGATCGGGGCGACTCCGCGCGGCGGGTCGAGAACCAGATCCATCGCCGTCCTCACTCCTCTTTGATCTACCACCACGTGAACCGTGACAGCTTCGTCCTGGTCCAGTACAAGAAGACGCAACAGATGGGGGCGGGGCGTAGCCGGTGGGGGTACCGCCCCGACACTGATCTGGATGAGCAGCTGCAGCGCATGAGTGAGGTAGAGGAAGCGTGCGCGAAACTCGATCAGGATCCGCCCCTCGACTACGGCCTCGCGTGCCGGCCTTGCTGGATCAAGTTCTGCAAGGCCGAGCAGACGGCGCCCAAGGGAGACGCCCTGATCGGTGGGATGTACTTGGCGCGGGAGCACGTCGAGTGGCTGCGTGACCGGCCCGGCGTTGCCACGGGACCGCGAGGGGGCGAAGTGTTCGGATATCACACTGTGCCCCGCTACTTCGACAACACAACTTTCACTCAACTTGTCCAGGACGGTTGGGTCGGCGCCCGTGGCAAGGCGAGTGCGATGGTTCGGGACCAGATCGAAGCCAGTCTGAGCGGTTCGCGTGCTCTGGTGTTCGCAGCCCTCATCGGTGACAAGTCGACTCAGGCCGAGCGCACGAGGGAGCGAAGAGGCGGTTCGGCGGCTGACCGCTTTCCGCCTGCCGGAGAACAGCCCTACGTCTACTGGTACCGCGAGTGACTCGACGGCGACTCCCCACATGGATGCCATGGTGTTCTGGCAGTGCCTCACGTGAAGGCGCGGGCCGCGCCCTCGCCTGCGGCGGTCACCGGGGGCCGACCGGCGCCCCGCCCCGCCCGCGGCGGCGCTGCGGGGCCGGGGCGGGCGGCAGGTGGCCTCAGAGGGTGAGGAGGACCTTGGTGGCGCGGCGCTCGTCCATGGCCTTGTAGCCCTCGGGGGCCTCATCCAGGGGCAGGGTGAGGTCGAAGACCTTGCCCGGGTCGATCTTGCGGTCCCAGATGAGCTGGATCAGGTCCGGCAGGAACCGGCGGACCGGGGCCGGGCCGCCGAGGGTGTGGATGCCGGCGAAGAACAGCTCTATCCCGGGGATCTTCACGTCGTAGTTCACGCCGACGTAGCCCAGGTGGCCGCCGCCGCGGGTGGCGCCGACGGCCTGCATGAAGGCCTCCTGGGTGCCGACCGCCTCGATCACCGAGTGCGCGCCGAGCCCGTTCGTGAGTTCCTTGATCTTCGCGATACCCGCCTCGCCGCGTTCTTCGACGATGTCGGTCGCGCCGTAGTAGCGGGCCAGCTTCTGCCGCTCGGGGTGGCGGGACATGGCGATGATCCGCTCAGCGCCCAGCTGCTTGGCGGCGAGGATCGCCATCAGGCCGACCGCGCCGTCACCGACGACCGCGACGGTCTTGCCGGGCCCGGCCTCGGCGGCGACGGCGGCGAACCAGCCGGTGCCGAGGACGTCGGAGGCGGCGAGCAGTGCGGGGACCAGCTCGGGGTCGGGCTGTCCCGGGGTGGCGACCAGGGTGCCGTCGGCGTGCGGGATGCGGGCCTTCTCGGCCTGGGTGCCGATGCCCGCGTGGACGAACTCGGCGTGCACGCACTTGGACTGGAATCCGGCCTGGCAGATCTCGCAGGTGTTGTCGGAGATGACGAACGAGCCGACCACGAAGTCTCCGGGCTTGACGTTCCTCACCTCGGAGCCGACTTCCTCGACCACGCCCACGTACTCATGGCCCATGAGCGTGTGGTCGGCGGGCTCGATGCCGCGGTACGGCCACAGGTCGGAGCCGCAGATGCAGGTCGCGGCCAGCTTCACTATCGCGTCGGTGGGCTCGATGATCTTCGGGTCCTCGCGCTCCTCGACCCGGACGTCGCCGGCCTTGTACATCACTACTCCACGCATGCTGCGTTCTCCTTGTGCTGTGTGCTGTGTGCTGTGTGCTGTGTGCTGTGTGCTGTGTGCTGTGTGCTGTGTGCTGTGTGCTGTGTGCTGTGTGCTCTGCGACGGCGCACGGAGGCGCCGGTTTCCTGCCTCAGGAAGGCACCGGCGTCCCGCGGCTTCCCTTGTGCCCGACGCCGCGGCCGTCGACCGGCCGGTCGGTGCAAACCCTGGTAAACGTCGGGCAACGCCAGGGCATCCGCCGCTGCCCCCTAGGCCGGGGACGGCGTCCGGTCGCGCCGGGTGCGGGCGATGCGGGCGATGGCGATCGTGGGGATCAGGGTCAGCGCGGCGACGGCCGTACCGACCGCGGCAGGGCCCACCGGACCCAAGGGGGAGTCGAGAGCGAACCCGGCGGCCCAGGAGCCGGCCGCGGTGCCGAAGTTGAACGCCGACACGGTGAGCGCGGAGGCCAACGTGGGCGCCCGGCCCGCGAAACGGACGGCGAGTGAGATCAGCACCGGGTTGGCGCCGAGCCCGAAGAAGCCGAGCAGGACGACCAGCGCGACCATGGGCACGGCGTACCCGGACAGCAGGCAGATCGCCAGCAGTACGACCGTGGTCGCTACGGCGGCCGTGCGGGTCGTCGCGTGCGGGCGGTGGTCTCCGAGGCGGCCGCCCAGGAGGAAACCGGTCAGGGCACCGGCGCCGAAGCCGACGAGCACCA
This sequence comes from Streptomyces sp. NPDC001843, assembly GCF_042891955.1. Lineage (NCBI taxonomy): Bacteria > Bacillati > Actinomycetota > Actinomycetes > Kitasatosporales > Streptomycetaceae > Streptomyces > Streptomyces sp. NPDC001843. The sequence continues at coordinate 200,962 of NZ_JBIATQ010000007.1, forward strand.
GGGGTACGAGGCCGCCGGCCAGGCCGGTCCGGTCGGTCAGCAGCGGTGCGATGTAGGTGTACGTCGACAGCACGCCGCCCGTCGTGGTCGCGCAGGCCGCCAGCGCCAGCCACAGGCGGCCGGAACGCAGCCCGGACAGCTCGGACCGGATCGACACCGCCCGGGGGCCGCCCCCGTCGTCCGGGACGTAGCGGGCGATCAGCCCCATGGCCGCGGCACCCAGGGCCGCGAGGGCCCAGAACGGTCCCCGCCAGCCCATGAGCTGCCCGGCGAAGGCGCCGAGCGGTACGCCCACGACGTTGGCGAGCATGGCGCCGGAACCCACCACGCCCACGGCGCGGGAACTCGCGGCCGGGCCGGCGGCACGGGTGGCCACGACGTTGGCGACCGCCCAGAACGCGCCGGTCGCCAGCGCGGTCAGGAACCTCGCCGCCAGCAGCACCGGGAAGCTGGAGCCGAACGCGACGATGACATGTCCGGTCGAGAAGACGCCCAGGGCGAGCACCAGGGTCCACCGCGCGGGCAGCCGCAGCGTCAGCATCGACATCAGCGGCGCGCCGACGATCATCCCGACCGCGAAGACAGTGATCATCAGGCCCGTCCGGGCCACGCTCACCTGCAGGTCACCGGCGATCATCGGCAGCAGACCCGCCACGACGAACTCGGTCGTGCCCATCAGGAAGGTGCCCAGAGCGAGCACGTAGACGACGAGCGGAAGCCGGGTGGGCGGACGTTCACGGTCACGGACATCGGCGGGGGCGTGGAGGGTTCCTCCTCGCGTGGTCATGCTTTCGTCTCCGCAGGGTCGACATCAGGTGCGCATCCCAGGAAACCGCTCCCGCCACCCGCGTGGGAGGCTGCGTTCATGGGGGGTACAAGCTCAACCCCCCTTCCGGAGATGTGAGGTCCTAGCGTGGAGAACATGGAACGCCGCCTGGACAACCGCGCCGACATCCGTGACTTCCTCGCCCGCCGACGCGCCCAGCTCACTCCCGAGCAGGTCGGGCTGCCCGCCAGTGGGCGGCGCCGGGTCCCCGGGTTGCGGCGCGAGGAAGTCGCCGTCCTGGCCGGGGTCAGCACCGAGTGGTACACGCGGCTGGAGAGGGGCCACATCAGCGGCGTCTCCGAAGAGGTCCTGGACGCGGTCGCCCGCACCCTGCAGCTGAACGAGGACGAGCGGACCTACCTGTTCGACCTGGCCAAAGCCGCCCAGCCCAGCCCGGCCACCCGGCGCCGCCGCAAGGCCGTGACCCTCCCGCCCCGCGTCCAGTGGCTGCTCGACTCCATGACGCTGTCCGCGGCGCTCGTCACCAACGGCCGCCTGGACATCGTGGCCACCAACGCCCTTGCCCGAGCCCTGTTCGCGCCGATGTTCGACAGCCACACGGTGAACGAGCACGGTCGCCCGAACTCCGCCCGCTTCTACTTCCTCGACGACGCCTCGCACGACTTCGCCGACGACTGGGAAGGCGCCGCGGACATCACCACCGCCCTGCTGCGCGCCGAGGCCGGCCGCTACCCCAGCGACAAGGCGCTGCGCGAACTCGTCGGTGAGCTGTCCACGGTCAGCGCCGCGTTCCGCACCCGCTGGGCCGCCCACAACGTGCGTATCCACCACGGCGGCGTCAAACGCCTCCACCACCCCGAAGCCGGCCCGCTAAAGCTCATCTACCAGCCGCTGGACCTGCCCGTGTCCGCCCGGGAGGCGCACTCCCTGACCATCTACACCGCCGAACCGGGCACCTCCGACGAAGACCGGCTCAAACTCCTCGCCAGTTGGGCAGCGACCCGTCTTCCGTAGACGTGCCGCCGTCGACGGGACCGGATCGTCCCTTCAACGGGCGAACTTCTCGATGGCCGCCGGTGTGACAGGGGTGAAGAAGTTGACGAGGTTGCCGTCGGGGTCCCGGAACAGCAGTGACCGGTTGCCCCAGGGCATCGTGGTGGGACCGCTGACGAAGTCGGTGACGAAGCCGGTCAGGTTCCGGTGCACGCGGTCCACGTCGTCGACGAGGAACTCGGTGATCACGCTGTGGTTGTCCGCCGGGCGGGCGGAGCCCGGGGCGAACATCGGGACGGTGCGGGTGCCGGCGATCGCGAGGGTGGCGTGGGGGGTCCTGAGTTCGGCGAAGTCCTCGGTGGCCCACATCGCCCGCACCCCTGTGGCGCGCTCGTAGAACTCGACGAGGCGCGCCACGTCACCGGTGATGATGCGGATCGAGACGAAGTCCATGGAGATCTCCTTGACTGAGGTGGAGTCGTGCGCTCCGCAGGCTAGGAGAAATAGTGGACAGAACCAGTCCTGTATTCGCATTAGGCTGCGAACATGCCTCGATCCACCGGCCGCGTGCTGACGCTCCTGGAGCTGCTGCAGTCGGGCGGCACCCGGACCGTGGCCGAACTCGCAGATCGGCTCGGCGTCGACGGGCGCACCGTGCGGCGGTACGTGGACCAGTTGGTCGACCTCGACGTGCCCGTGGAGTCGGTGCGCGGCCGCTACGGCGGGTACCGCCTCGCCCCCGGATACCGCTTGCCTCCGCTCATGCTCAGTGACGACGAGGCGCTGGCCGTGCTGCTCGGCCTGGTCGCCGGTCGCCGGGCAGGGCTGATGGCAGCGGGACACACGGCGAGCGAGACGGCGTCGGCGAAGATCCGGCGGGTACTGCCCAAGCACGTCGCCCATCGGCTCGACACGCTCCTGGAGGCTCTCACCTTCACGGACCAGCCCGGTGACTTCGACACCCCGGACGCCGGGGTCCTGCTCACCATGGCCGATGCGGTGCGTCACCGCCGACCGGTCTCGATCAGGTACACCGACCGCGACGGACGGCGCAGCGAGCGCACGCTGCACGCGTACGGGATCGTCGCCCACGCGGGCCGGTGGTACGTCACGGGCAAGGACGAGCGGATCGGCGAGGACCGGACCTTCCGGCTCGATCGCATCGCGGACGCGCGGACCCTGCCCGGCTCTTTCGAAGCGCCCGTGGGGCCCGGTCCCGCACAGCGCGTGTTGTCGGGGTTCGCCACGGCCGAGTACCGGCATGAGGTGACCTTGCGGATCCACGGGACGGTCGATCAGATCCGTGCTCGCCTTCCCGCCGGCGTCGCGAGCCTGGAGGAGCACGAGCCCACGGTCGGCGAGGACCGGGCGGCCGAGCGCTGGCGGCGCGTCGAGCTACGGGCGGAGCGGCTCGACTGGTTGCCTCCGGTACTCGCCTCACTCGACCGGCCGTTCGTCGTCGAGCGCCCCGGTGAACTCCGCGACCTCGTCAGCGCGTTCGCCGATCGCCTCGCGTCCTACGCCCGCCAGGCCTGACAGCGCGGAACCGAGCCTGCCGCAGGTCGAACCGGCCCCGTCAGCCACCCGCCGACCCCTCGTACGCCGACCCCAGTGCGGCCGTCCCCTTTTCAGGGAGCGGAGCCACCGGTCACGCGGTCCACCAGATCGCGCCAACCCCGCTCCAGCCGCCGTAGGGACACCCCGCACTGCCGGGTCAGATGGTGGACCAGGACCGGGTTGAGGTAGCCCAGCAGAGCGTGGGCGAGGAGATCGTGGTCCGCGTCCGGCAGGGCCTGGCGCAGCAGCAGCGCCACGTGACTGTGGTGGACACGGCGGACAGGCACGGAGTACCGGCGCTCCGGGCCGGGCTCGGCCGCCAGTCGCAGGTCCATTTCGTCGACGCAGCGCCGCAGCACGGTGACACCGAACGCGCGCAGCCGCTCCACGGGCGGCGCGCCGGGTCCGAGCGGCGGGGGGCCGGTCAGGATCGCGGCCTGCATCTTCTGCTCGGAGTCGTCAAGGAGCGCCGTCAGCAGACCGGTACGGTCGCCGAAGCGACGGAAGACCGTCCCTTTGCCCACCTGCGCCGCGGCCGCCACCGCCTCCATCGTCACCCCGGCCGCGCCGTGCTCGGCGATCAGCCGGGCGGCGGCGTCCAGCAGACGGGCCCGGTTGCGCGCCGCGTCGGCGCGCAGGCACGGCTCGTCGCCGACGGACTCCGGCCCAAGCAGCGCCTGTGGCTCGCTGGTGCTCTCCTCCGGTTCCGGACGGGGCGGCACTAACACATCGTCTGCGCTGGACATGAAGTCACCGTAGATCAGGGGGAGTAGCACGGGATCGCGATCCGGTCACAGCGGCCGCCGGCCGGTGCGGTCAACGGCCCATGCCGTGCCCCCAAGAAGACAGAAGACGGCAAGCGTCGCTTCCTGGAAGCGCTGGACACGGCCCGACCGCGCGCACTGACACGGCCGTCGCCGTCGTGGGAACATGCGTGCATACGTGTGTCGAGCCGGGGTAAGCGGCTGATCGTCGGTGAGCGGACCGACGGGGAGAGACCGAACGACTGGGAGGGGCGCATCATGGCGACGACGACCGTGCAGACTACCGAGCAGGCGGTGGAAGTACCGGAGATCGCCGACCCGTCCCAGGTCAGCCCCAAGGACGCACGGGAGCTGTCGAAGCTGTTCTTCGACCAGCTCGCGGTGCTGGAGGAAGGCACCCCCGAGTACAGTTACGCTCGCAACACGCTGATCGAGATGAACATGTCCCTGGTCCGCTACGCGGCTGGCCGGTTCCGCAGCCGCGGCCCGGAGGAGATGGAGGACATCGTCCAGGTCGGCATGATCGGACTGATCAAGGCGATCGACCGGTTCGAGCTGTCCCGCGAGGTGGAGTTCACCTCCTTCGCCGTGCCCTATATCGTCGGCGAGATCAAGCGGTTCTTCCGCGACACGTCCTGGGCCGTGCACGTGCCCCGCCGACTGCAGGAGGCCCGCGTCCAACTGGCGCGCGCCAAGGAGGAGCTGAGCAGCCGGCTGGGCCGGACGCCGACCACCAAGGAACTCTCCGAGCTGATGAGCCTGCCGGAGGACGAGGTGGTGGAGGCGCAGCTGGCCTCCAACGGCTACCGGTCGGCCTCCCTGGACGCGGCGATCAGCGGCAGCGAGGACGGCGAGGCCGCGCTCGCGGACTTCATCGGCGACCAGGACCCGGCGCTCGGCCTGGTCGAGGACTTCCACGCCCTCGCACCGATGATCGCCGAACTCGACGAACGCGACCGCAAGATCATCCACTGGCGCTTCGTCGAGGAGCTCACCCAGGCCCAGATCGGCGAGCGCCTCGGCGTCTCCCAGATGCACGTCTCCCGACTGATCAACCGCCTCCTGGCCCGGCTGCGCGAGGGCATGCTCAGCACCCGCTGAGCCGCCCTTCCCGGCTCACCGCCCCTCATGGGGGCGGCCATGTGTCTCGGCGGTGAGCCGTACTTCACCTACTTCACCTGCTTCACCTGCTCAGCCGCCCAAGCCGCCCACTCCCGCCGCATCTCGTAGAACCGCAGGCCGTACTCCAGGGCGATGCGGCCGTAGACCGAGAGGTTGTCGTCGTCCCAGTCGACGGCGTCGACGAGGCGGCGGAGTTCCTCGTACAGGTCGGCGGACTGGTCGGTCAGGTCGGTCAGATAGGCGTGGGCCTGGCCGGGTTCGAGGACGCCGAGGAAGAAGACGCGCAGGAGGACGTCGCTGCGGGTGGTCCGCTGGGGTTTCGTCTCCGTGAGCCAGTGCCGCAGCTCGGCCAGGCCCTCGTCGGTGAGGGCGTATTCCTTGCGGCCGCGCGGGCCCTCCGCGGCCACCGTGATCAGGCCGGTGTCCGCGAGCTTCGTCAGCTCCGTGTAGATCTGGCTCTGGGTCGCCGGCCAGACGTTGGCCAAAGACGTCTCGAAGCGCTTCAGCAGGTCGTAGCCGCTCGCGGTGCGCTCCGTGAGCAGGCCGAGGAGTGCGTGTCTGAGGCTCATGCCCCCACTCTACATTCCACTATTGACATGTCGCTAGTGGACCTTCTAGTTTTGACATGTCGAGAGAGGAACCCGGCAGCGACCGGGACACTCATGGGGAGAGAGCAATGTCCTACCTGCGCACGTTCCTGCCGTGGATCGTCTTCGCCGTACTGCCCTCCGGCAGCTGGCAGTGGGGCGCCCTGGCCGCGCTCGTCGTCGCCGTAGTGGTCATCGCCCAGCAGCGGCGGACCGGAACCGGATGGGACGCGCTGATCATCGAGCTGGGCTCGGCCGTCTTCTTCGCGGTGTTAACGGTCATCGCCTTCGCCGACCCGCACTCCGGCGTCCACGACTACTCCGCGGCCCTCTCCTCCGGCACCCTCGCCGTCATCGCGGGTGTCTCGCTGGCCGTCGGCAGGCCGTTCACCCTCGGCATCGCCAAGCGGACCACCCCGCGCGAGGTGTGGGGACTCAAGCCCTTCTTCCGGACCAACGTCGTCATCACCGCGGTGTGGACCGCCGCCTTCGCCGTGACCGCCGTCGTCCTCGCGCTCGTCGCGCACTCCGGACACGCCCACTCGGCCACCGCGACGATCGTCCAGATCGCCGGCTTCGTCGTCCCGATGGTCTTCACCGTCCGTTACGTCGCCCACGTCCAGGCCAAGGCCGGGCAGGTGGCCCGGTGAGCAGCCCCACCCCCCGCCACCTCGCCGGCAACTACGCCCCGGTCCCCGAGGAACTCACCGCCCACGACCTGCCCGTCACCGGCACACTCCCGCCCGCCCTGAACGGCTGGTACGTGCGCAACGGGCCCAACCCGGCCGACGCGGCCTCCGGGCACTGGTTCTTCGGGGACGGCATGGTCCACGGCGTGCGCATCGAGGACGGGCGAGCGGTCTCGTACCGCAACCGGTGGGTCCGCACCAGCAGCCTCACCGACGGGGCGCGGATGTACGACGGCCAGGGGCACCGCGACCTCACCGCCGGACCCGCCAACACGCACGTCGTCCGGCACGCCGGACGCACCCTCGCCCTCGTCGAGACCGCCCTGCCCTACGAGCTCACCCGCGACCTGGACACCAAGGGCCCCTACGACTTCGGCGGCCGGCTGCACACCGCCATGACCGCGCACCCCAAGACCTGCCCGGCCACCGGCGAGCTGCACTTCTTCGGCTACGGCATCCTGGAGCCCACCCACCTCACCTACCACCGCGCCGACGCGAGCGGCGAACTGGTGATCAGCAGGCCGGTCGAGGTGCCGGGCGCGACCATGCTGCACGACTTCTGCCTGACCGCCGAACACGTCGTCTTCCTCGACCTGCCCGTCGTCTTCGACCTCGACCTCGCCCTGTCCGGACGGACCATGCCCTACTGCTGGGACGACGGATACGGCGCCCGGCTGGGCGTGCTGCGCCGCGACGACCCGTACGGCGAGGTGCGCTGGTTCGACATCGACCCCTGCTACGTCTTCCACTCGCTCAACGCCCACGACGCGCCGGACGGCACCATCGTGCTCCACGTGATGCGGTACGCCGACATCTGGCGGCGCACCGAACACGGCCTCACCCCGCCGCGCGAGGCCGTGCTGTGGAAGTGGACGATCGACCCCGCGACCGGGACGGTCCGGGAGGAGCAGATCGACGACCGGCCGGGGGAGTTCCCCCGCGTCGACGACCGGCTCACCGGACTCACCGCCCCACACGGCCACATCACCAGCGACAACACCCTGGTCCGGTACGACCTGGGCACCGGCGCGGTCACCGCATACGACTTCGGGCCCGACCGCACCCCCGGCGAGGCGGCCTTCGCCCCCGCCGACGACGTGGCCGGCGGTCCCGGCTGGCTCATGACGTACGTGTACGACGCCACCACCGACCGAAGCGACCTGGTGGTCCTGGCCGCCGACGACCTCGCGGCGGGGCCGGTCGCCACCGTCCACCTGCCCGCCCGGGTGCCGTTCGGGTTCCACGGCAACTGGCTCGCGGACTGACCGGTCGGCGCGCGCCCCGCCGCGCCCGGTGCGTGGGCCCGGCATGTCCGGCTGGTCCGTGCAAGCGCCCCTTTAGGCAGCCGCAGGAAGATCCTCGGCGACATGGGTACCGCGCGCCATGCGCGACATGCGAGGGGGATGCAGTTGTCACGCTTCGCCACTTTCACCGACCTCGTCCGGGCGCGGTGCGCCGAGTCCGCGGGCGATGACGTACACATCCAACTCCGCGACACCGAGGACGGTCCGGTCGCCGAGCGGCTGACCTACGGGGAACTGGACCGCGCGGCGCGCCGCATCGCCGGGGCGCTGCGCGCGCACGGGGTCGAGGGGTGTCCCGTGCTGCTGATGTACCCCGGCAGCCTCGAGTTCCTGAAGGCGTTCACCGGCTGCCTGTACAGCGGGGCCGTGGCCGTGCCCGCCCCGCTGCCCGAGGGCGGTGCGAAGGGGCGGCTCGGGCGCGGTTCGGCGATGCTGCGCGACTGCGGGGCCAAGGTCGTGCTCACCGACCGGGCCAGCGCGCCGGACGTCGCCCTGTGGCTGGCCACCGAGGGCCACGCCGACGACGTGGTGTGCGTGGCGACCGACGCCCTGCCGGACGGGGACGACGCCTGGGAGGCGCCCGCCACCGGGGCCGACGACCTCGCCTTCCTGCAGTACACCTCCGGGTCGGTGTCCGAGCCGCGCGGGGTGATGGTGACCCACCGCAACCTGATGGCCAACCAGGCCGCCCTGCAACGCGTGCTGGGCACCACCTCCGCCGACCGGTTCGGCGGATGGCTGCCGCTCTACCACGACATGGGGCTCATCGCGCACCTGCTGCACCCCGTGTGGCTGGGCAGCGCGTCCGTGATGATGTCGCCGACCGCGTTCATCAAGCGGCCCGTTCGCTGGCTGCAGGCCATCGACGAGCACGGCGTCACCATCGGTGGCGGCCCCAACTTCTGCTACGACCTCGCACTGCGCCGGGTCGGCGACACCCAGCTCGCCCGGCTCGACCTGTCCCGCTGGCGGCTGGCGCTGAACGGGGCCGAGCCGGTGCGCGCCGACACACTCGACGCCTTCGCCCGCCGGTTCGCCGCCGCCGGACTGCGGGCCGAGGCCATGTACCCGTGCTACGGGCTCGCCGAGGCCACCCTCGTGGTCTCCGGCGGCGTGGGCGGCCGGCCGTACCGGCGGTTCGAGGCCGACGCGGCCGCCCTCGCGCGGGACGTGTTCGCGCCCGCCGGGCCGGACACGGAGTCCCGGACCCTCGTCGGCAGCGGGCGGGTCACCGACTTCGACGTCCGCATCGTCGACCCCGTCGGCTACCGGGAGCTGCCGGCGGGCGCCGTCGGGGAGATCTGGCTGCGCGGCGACAGCGTCGCCGCCGGGTACTACGGCAGGCCCGAGGAGAGCGAGGCCACCTTCCAGGCCGTGCTGGACGGCGGCGAGGGCGGCTTCCTGCGCACCGGGGACCTCGGGGTGCTCGACGACGGGCAGCTGTACGTCACCGGGCGGCTGAAGGAAGTCGTCATCCTCAACGGGCGCAACGTCTACCCGCAGGACGTGGAGTACGCCGTCAAGGCGCTGCACCCCGCGCTCGCCGCGGGCAACGGCGCAGCCTTCTCCGTGGAGGCGGGGCGCGAACAGCTCGTCCTCGTGCAGGAGGTCAGGGGCGAGCAGCTCGACGGTCCCGAGCTGCGCGAACTCGCCCAGCGCATCCAGCAGCTGATCGGCAAGGAGTTCCACGTGCCCGCCGGCAACGTGCTGCTCGTGCGGCCCGGCACCGTGCGCCGCACCACCAGCGGCAAGGTCCGGCGCACCCTCATGCGGCGGGAGTTCCTGGCCGGCGAGGTGCACGGCGAGTACGAGGTGTTCGACCCGGCCGTCCGCGCCCTCGCCCGCGCCGGGGACGTGCTCCTCGGCGAGGGGCTGCTGCAGTCCACCGCCGGCGGTGGCGCATGGTGAACCTCGCCGCCGCACCCGTGCGCGAGGCCGAGGTGCAGCGCCGGGTGGCCGCCGTGGAGGACCTCCTCGGCGATCCCGGCGACCCCGCCAACCCGTGCGGCTACGCGGCCCTGCTGGAGGCCGACCGGGACGCCGTGCGCAGCGTGCCCGGCGAGGACGCCCTCGACCGGTCCGGCATGCACCACGAATACGTGCCCGTCGCCCTAGGCGGCCGGCTCACCTCGATGGACACCCTGGTCCGCGTCATGCGCCCGGTCTTCCGGCGTGACGTGGGCCTCGGCATGGGGTACGGCGCCATGTCCTTCATGGCCGCCGTCGACGTGTGGATGGCCGGCACCGAGGACCAGCGGAGCGCCCTGGCCCGGCGCATGCTGCGCGGCTCCCGTGCCGCCATCGCCCAGCTGGAGACCGCCCACAGCAACGACTACGTCCGCAGCCAGGTCACCGCCCGGCCCGGACCGCGCGGCGGGCTGCTGCTCAGCGGCCGCAAGCCCGTCATCAACAACCTCGACCGGGCCGACGCCCTGGTGCTGTTCGCCCGCACCGACCCCGATCCCGGCCGCCGCAGTCACACCGCGGTCCTCCTCGACCCGTCCCGGTTCCCCGAGGGCCGGGCCCGGCGCCTCGGCCGGCACACCTCGCTCGGGCTGCGCGGCTGCGTCTTCGGCGGGGTCGACTTCGACGACTGCCCGGTGCCGGACGGCGCCCTGCTCGGACCGGCCGGCGACGGCGTGCCGATCGCGCTGCGCTCCTTCCAGGTCACCCGCACCGTCATCTCCTCCATGGTGCTCGCGGCCGTCGACACCAGCCTGCGCACCGCGGTCGCCTTCGACCACGAGCACCGCGGCGGCGGCTGGTCCACCGGCGGCTCCGACTCCCAGCGCACCACCGCCACCATCACCGGCGCGTTCGTCAACCTGCTGCTGTACGACGCGTTCGCCACGGTCGCCACCCGCGCCATCCACGTCCTGCCGGAACAGACCAGCGTGTACTCGGCGGCCGTGAAGTACCTGCTGCCGCGCCTCCTGACCGAGACGATGTACGACCTGTCGATCGTGCTCGGCGCCGGGCTCTACACCCGCGAGGGCACCCTCGGCATCTTCCAGAAGCACCTGCGGGACGTGCCCGTGGTCACCCTCGGACACGCCGGGTCCGTCGCCTGCCAGGGCACGATCATCCCGCAACTGCCGCACCTGGCCCGCCGGTCCTGGTTCGTCGCCGACGAGGCGCCCGCCACGCTGTTCCGGCCGCGCGACCCGCTGCCGCCCTTCGACCCGGACCGGCTCGCGCTGGCCTGCGGGCAGGACAGCCTCAGCGCCACGCTGCTCGCGGTGGCCACCGAGACCCCGGGCACCGGCGCCGTCGAACGCACGCTGCGCGACCTGGCGCTCGGCCTCGTCGACGAGTTCCGCGACCTGCGCGCCCGAGTGCTCGCCCTCGGCCCGGAACCGGGCGCCGCGCCGTTCCCGCTGATGGACCGCTACGCACATCTGCTCGCCGCCGCCGCCGTGCTCGGCGTGTGGCGGCACAACCAGGACGGCTCCGACCCGTTCCTCGCCGACCCGGCCTGGGCCGCCGCCGCCCTGCACCGCCTCGCGCGCCGCCTCGGCGCCCCGGCACCCGACCTGCCGGCCGAGTGCGAGCTGCGGGTCCGGCACGAAGTGCAACTCCGCTTCAGCGACCGGCGCAGCTACGACCTCTACGACACCCCGCTGCCGGGATGAGCGCGCCCCATGCCCAGCATCCCGGTCCGGCGAATCCCAGCGAAAGGCGTTCGGCCATGAACGTACCGACCACCCGGCAGTCCCCGTCCTCCATGTCCGCCAAGTCGTCGACGTCCGCGGCGTCCGGCCCCGTGCTGCCACGCGGCTGGCTGCTCGACCGGGTCGCGCTCTACCTCGGCAGGGACGCGCAGACCATCGACCCGACCGTGCCGCTGGCCGAGTACGGCATGGACTCGGTGTGCGCGCTGAGCCTGTGCGGCGACCTGGAGGACGAGTTCGGGCTCGTGGTCGAGCCGACCCTGCTGTGGGACCACCCCACCGTGCAGAGCCTGCTGGCCTTCCTGGCGACCCGGTTGCCGGCGGCCGGCGCGAACGGGGAGCGGTGATGGAGCGGGAACCGGACCACCGCGACGGCGTCGCGATCGTCGGGATCGACTGCGCCTTCCCGCTGGCCCGGGACACCGACGCCTACTGGGAGCTGCTGCTGCGCTGCGGCGACGCGATCGGCGACGTACCGGCCGAACGGTGGGACCAGGCGGCCGACGGGGCCGGCGGGCCCGGGCTCGCGCGCGGCGGCTTCCTCGACGGCGCCGACGTGTTCGACCACGCGTTCTTCTCCGTGCCGCCGCGCGAGGCCGCCGCCATGGACCCCCAGCAGCGGCTGCTGCTGCACTGCGCCTGGCGGGCCGTGGAGGACTCCGGCGTGGCGCCCGGCAGGCTGGCCGGCAGCGGCACCGGTGTCTACATCGGTGTGATGGGTGGCGAGTGGGGGCGGCTGCACCTGGGCGACTACGACCGGGTGACCCCACAGCTCGGCGCGGGCAGCAGCGCGGGCATGACCGCCAACCGGATCTCCTACCACCTCGGCTTCACCGGCCCCAGCATGGCCGTCGACACCGCCTGCTCCTCCTCGCTGGTGGCCGTGCACCTCGCGGTCGGGGCGCTGCTGTCGGGGGAGTGCGACACCGTGCTCGCCGGTGGCGTCAACCTCGTCCTGTCGCCCACGCTCGGGCTGGTCTACCAGCAGTTGGGGCTCGCCGCGGACGACGGGCGCTGCAAGCCGTTCAGTCTGCGCGCCGACGGCATCGGACGCGGTGAGGGCGTCGGCCTGGTCGTGCTGCGCCGGCTCTCCGACGCGGTCGCCGACGGACAGCGGATCTACGCCGTGATCCGGGGCACCGCCGTCAACCAGGACGGCCGCAGCAACGGCATCACGGCGCCCAATCGCTGGTCCCAGGAACAGGTGGTGGCCACCGCCTGCCGGCGAGCCGGAGTCCAGCCGCGCGAGGTGACCTTCGTCGAGGCGCACGGCACCGGCACCGTCCTCGGCGACACCATCGAGTGCGCCGCCCTCGGCAGCCTGCACGGCGAGGGCCGCGACGAACCGCTGGCGATCGGCTCGGTGAAGGGCAACCTCGGGCACACCGAGGGCGCAGCCGGGATCGCCGGGCTGATCAAGGTCGCCCTCGCGCTGCATCACCGGATCGTGCCCGCCAGCCGGTTCGCGGACCGCGAGAACACGCAACTGCGGCTCGGCGAGCGGGGCCTGAGGCTTCTGAAGTCACCGCTGCGACTGCCGCCCGCCCCGGTCCTCGCCGGGCTGTCCAGCTTCGGCATGGGCGGTACCAACGCCCACGCCGTCCTCGGCTCCGCGCCCCGCCCCGCACCCCGGACCACGGCCCGGCGCGGCCGGCCCGGCGCCGGTGTGTTCACCCTCACCGCCGACACCCCGGGCGCCCTGGTCCGCAACCTCAAGGAGCAGGCCGACGCACTGGCCCGCCGCCCGCGCGCCTTCGCGGCCGCGCTGTGCCGGCAGAGCAACCGTGTCAAGACCGGACTGCCGTACCGTTTCGCCGTCACCGCCCGGGACACCGAGGAACTGGCCGCCGCGCTGCGCGAAGCGGCCCGGGAGGGACTGCCCGAGCAGGTCGCGCACCGGCCCTGGAGCGTGCCGACGGTGGCGTTCCTGTTCTCCGGCCAGGGCGCCCAGTACCCCGGTATGACCGCAGGCCTGTACCGGGACTCCCACGCCTACCGGCAGGCCCTGGACGCGGCCGACGCGGCGCTGCGCCCGTACCTCGACGCCTCCGTGTGCGAGGTGCTCCTGTCCGGCGACGAGCACGGTGCGGCCGGGGAACTCACCCAGCCCGCCCTGTTCGCCGTCGAGTACGCCCTCGCCACCACCCTCACCGCGCTCGGCGTGCGGCCCGCGGCCGTCCTCGGGCACAGCGTCGGCGAGTTCGCGGCGGCCGTCACCGCCGGCGTGCTCACCCTCGACGAGGCCGCGCACCTGGTGGCCACCCGCGGCCGGCTCATGCACACGCTGCCCGCCGGCGGGGCCATGCTCTCCGTACAGGCCGGACCCGACGCGCTGCGCCAGCTCCTCGCCGAGGAGCCGCAGGCACACCTCGCGGCCGTCAACGGGCCCCGGGACACCGTTCTGTCCGGCACCGCCGAGGCCCTCGACCGGATCGCCGAGACCCTGCGGGAGGCCCAGATCCGCACCCGCGACCTCGAGGCCCCCGTCGCCTTCCACTCGCCGCTGGTACGGCCCGCGCTCGACCGGCTCCGGTCGGCCGCGGCAGGAACCGAGCCGAGGACACCCGAGGTCCCCGTCTTCTCCACCCGCTACGGCCGGCTCCTCGACGCCGCGGAGCGCATGGACGCCGACTACTGGGCCGCCCAGGCCGAGTCGCCGGTGCTGTTCGCGGACGCGCTCGCCGACCTGGAGACCGTCTGCGCCCCCACCCACCTCGTGGAGCTCGGCCCGCGCCCGCAACTGCTGCCCCTCGCCGGGCGGGCCGGGCTCGGCGCGCAGGTGGAGTTCCTGCACCCGGCACCGGGGCCGGAGGCCGGCGGGACGGACCTCGCCGACCTCGTCGCCACGCTGTACCGGGCCGGACTCGACCCGGACTGGGAGCGGCTGTACGACCCCGACGTCACCACGGGCACCACCGAGAAGCTGCGCGGTTACTCCTTCTCCACCGCACACCGCTACTGGACCGCCCCGGCGGGGCCGCGCACGGAGCAGGGCCCGCGGCCCCGGCCCGCCTCCACCCCGCCCCCGTCCTCCGCGACCGCGGCCCCGGCGACCAGCGATCCGGTCTCCAGGGACCGCGACCCGGTGCTCGCGGCCGTCGTCGACGCGGTCACGGAGGTCGGGTCGTACCCGCCGGAACAGGTCGTGGCCACCGCCCGGTTCTACGAGGACCTCGGCTTCGACTCCGTGATGATCATGCAGCTCAAGGACCGCATCGAGGCCCGGCTGCCGCACCTCGGCGAGGTGTCCGTGCAGCAACTCCTGCCCGCGCTGCGGTCGGTGGGCACCCTCGCCCAGTTCCTCGGCGGGCACCTCACCGAGGGGGCCGGGGCATGAGCGGGCGCCGCGGGGCCGTCACGACACGTTCGCTGCTGTGCCGCTCCGGAGTAACCCACGCCGTATCGTTCGGCTTTCAACTGGAAGGAGCCCGGGCGTGAGCGCCACCGCCTATCTCGCGGCGACCGGCAGCGCGCTGCCCGGCCCGCCCGTCGACAACGCGGACCTCGGCAGGGTGCTCGGGGTCAGCGAGGAGTGGGTCGACATCTTCGTGGGCACCCGCACCCGCCACTTCGGCTGGGACCTGCACACCGGGCAGGTCCGGCACACCCTCGCCGACCTGTGCGCGCAGGCCGGGGGAGCCGCCGTCGACGCCGCCGGACTGGACCCCGTCGACATCGAGTTCGTGCTGCTCGCCACCGCGACCCCGGACACGCTGCTGCCGACCACGGCCAGCGAGGTCGCCGACCGGCTCGGCCTGATGTACCTGCCCGCCTTCCAGATCCAGTCCGGCTGCTCGGGCGCCGTGCAGGCCCTGGACCTCGGCCGCACCCTGATCCGCGGCGGCGCCCGGGCCGGGCTGGTGATCGGCGGCGACGTCACCCACCGCCACCTCGACGCCCGGCGGGACGTGGCCCGCATGCCCACCGAGGAACTCGTCAACTACGTGCTGTTCGGCGACGGCGCCGGCGCGGCCGTCCTGACCGCCGAACCGGTCGCCGAACGCGTCGCGATCAAGGGCCTGCTCAACCGCTTCACGGGCCTCGGCCGTCCGGCCGGGCAGACCGTCGACTGGTACGGCATCAGCGACCGGCACAGCGAACGCCCCATGGTCGTCGAGGACTACAAGGCCATCGAGGAGTCCGTGCCGGCCATGGCCCGCGAGATCCTCTGGGAACTCCTCGACCAGCTCGAGTGGACCCCCGACGACCTGGACTTCCTCCTGCCGCCGCAGCTGTCGGGCCGGATGACCGAGCGGATCACCGAACACCTGGACGTGTCCGGCGCCAAGGAGGTCTCCTGCGTCGCCGAGACCGGGAACACCGGCAACGCCCTGGTGTTCCAGCAACTCGCCCGGCTGCTGCCCGATCTGCCCACCGGCGGGAAGGCGCTCGCCATCGCCGTGGAGTCGAGCAAGTGGATAAAGAGCGGGCTCGGCCTGGAGAAGGTGTAGGAGATGGCGGTAGCGCAGCACGCGGCCACGCGCGCCGAGCCCCTGCGGCGGTTGCGGGAGCTGGCCGCCGAGGGGCGGCTGGAGGAGGCGTACGACGAGGTCGCGCCGCTCCTCGCCGAGCTGGCCGACGACCCCGCGGCCCCGCCGGGCTGGGCCCGCAAGGCCGGGCGGCTGCTGGCCCGGGCCGACCGGGACGCCGTACTCGCCCGGCACCCCGGCATCACCCCGGTGACCGTGACGGTCACCGGGCAGTCCACGGCCGCGGACGTCGTCGAGCCGCTCACCGGCGAACTCGCCCGCCACGGGCTGCTGTCGCACACGGTCGTCGGCGACCACGGCGCCTGGCTGAGGGACCTCACCGACCCCGGCGGCGCCTTCCGGGGCGTCACCGCGGACCTCACCCTGTGCCTGCTGGACGACTCCACCGTCTTCGCCGAGGTGCCCGCCGTCTGGGGCCCCGGTGACGTCGAGCAGGCCGCCGGGGAGGTGGCGGAGCGCATCGAGGGCCTCGTACGGCGGCGTACGGGGCCAGGCACCCTGGTGCTCAACACCCTTCCGCTGCCCCGGGAACGGGCCCAGCAACTCGTCGACCACCCCTCCCGGGCCCGGCTGGGCGTCGTGTGGCGGGAGTTCAACGCCCGGCTGCTGCGGCTCGGCACGCGGGCGGCGGACGTCGTCGTCATCGACCTCGACCCGCTGCTCGCCGCCGGCGGCCCGGTCAACGACCCGCGCCTCGCCCAGTACGCCGGCGCCCGCCTCGGAGCCGAACTGCTCGACGCCCTCGCCCGCGAAGTCGCCCATCTGGCCCGGGCGCTGACCGGCCGTACCCGCAAGTGCCTGGTGCTGGACCTGGACCACACGCTGTGGGACGGCGTGCTGGGCGACGACGGGCCCGACGCGATCGCCGCCGCGGGCACCCTGCGCGGAGAGGCCTTCGGCGCCTTCCAGCAGGCCGTGCGGCAACTCGCCGCCCAGGGCGTCCTGCTCGCCGTCAGCAGCAAGAACGACCGCGCGGCCGTCCTGCGGACGCTGCGCACCCACCCCGACCTCCGCCTGCGCGAGGACGACTTCGCGGCGGTGCACGCCGACTGGGAACCGAAGAGCGGACACCTCGCCGCCGTCGCCGAGGCGCTCGGCATCGGGGACGACGCCCTGGTGTTCGCCGACGACTCGCCCGCCGAGCGCGCCGAGGTCCGCCACTCGGGCCTGCGCGCCGCCGTCGTGCCGCTGGACGACGAGCCCGCGCTGCACGTCCGGCGGCTCCTCGCCGACGGCTGGTTCGACACGCTCGCCGTGACCGACGAGGACCGCGCCCGCACCGCGCACTACCGCGCCGCGGGCGCCCGCGCGGCACTGCGCGTCGAGGCGGGCTCGCACGAGGAGTTCCTGCGCGGCCTCGGCGTCACCCTCGACCTGTCCGCACCCGAGGCCCACGAACACGAGCGGCTCGCCCAACTCACGCAGCGCACCAATCAGTTCAACTTGACCGGGGTACGCCTGGCCCCGGCCGACGTGGTGCGCGTCGCCGCCGACCCGGGCCGGCTGCTGCTCGCCGCGCGCACCGCCGACCGGTTCGGCGGCAACGGGCTGACCGGCGCCGTCCTCGCCACCCGCGAAGGGCGGACGCTGCGGCTGGACAACGTCTGGCTCAGCTGCCGCGTACTGGCCCGCGGCATCGAACAGGCCCTGCTGGCCACCGTGCTGGCCCACGCCCGGCACACCGGGCACCACACGGTGCTCGCCGAGTTCCGGCCCACCGCGAAGAACGCGCGGGCCCGCGAGGTGTACCCGTCGCTCGGCTTCACACCCGAGGGCGAGCGGGACGGGGCGCTGCTGTTCCGGCACGACCTGCTCGGGACGCCCGCCCCGCCGGAGCACGTGCGGATCACCGGGCCGCTCACCAGCGGCCTCGACAGGAGGAAGCACACATGAGCGCGGTCGACACCCTCGACGGGTTCCTCGCACTGCTCAAGGACGAACTGGGCCTGGAGGCAACGCCGGACGAGGCCGGGCGGAGCCTGGCCGACCTGCCCCGCTGGGACTCGCTATACCTGCTGAGGGTCGTCGCCCTCATGGAGGACGAGACCGGCCGGCGGCTGTCGCTGGCCCCCGTCCTGCAGGCCCGCACGCTCGCCGAGATCCACACCGTCGTCGTACAGCAGGCACAACCCCAGCACACCGCGGAGGCACAGGCATGACCGTCCCCGGCAACTCCACGCTCGGTCCGCCGCTCGGCGCACCCGTCGAGGTGGGCGCCGACGAGGCCGCGTGGGACCGGGTCAGGGAGGACCTCCGCAGTTGCGGAACCGCCCTCCTCTACGCCCACCGGCCCGTCCTGCAGCCCCAGTTGCCCTCCGGCGACGGGCTGCGCCGGCTGCTGGGCCGGGACTGGTCGCGCTACCTCGGCCTCGCGCACGCCGACGTCCGCGACCGGTACGCGGCCTCCCGGGTGCTGCTGAAGTCCGCGGCGGCAGCGGTGCTGCACGGCGACCCGGAGGCCCTGGAACTGGCCTACGGGCCGACCGGGCGGCCGTACCTGCGCGGCTGCGACCAGGTCGACATCAGCCTCAGCCACACCGACGACCTGCTCTTCGTGGGGCTGACCACCCGGGGACTGATCGGCGTGGACGCCGAGCGCGCCGACCGCCAGATGTACGGCGGGGGCCTCGGCCGGCATGTGTGCACCCCGTACGAGATGGTGACGCTGGCCGCGCTGCCGGAGGAGCAGCGCAATCCGTCCCTGGTGCGGCTGTGGACGCTGAAGGAGGCCTACAGCAAGGCGATAGGGCAGGGCATGCAGTTCCGGTTCACCGAGTTCGGCTTCGGGCCGGACGGCAAGCCGGTGCGCGTGCAGCGCCCCGACGGCAGCGCCGGCACCGGCGCCGAATGGGCCTTCCGTACGTTCCCGCTGGCCACCGGCTACTGCGTGAGCGCGGCCGTCTACGACGCCGGGTTCGGCCGGCCGGGCGACACCGACATCACGACCATGCTGGACGCGGACTGCGTGGAGACGATCGAGGGGGCGCTGGGGGAGGGGTGAGCGTCGGTCGTGACCCCGGGGGTCGGCCCGGGTGCCGCTCAGCGCTCGGCTAGTCGTCCAGCATGCGGGACAGCGCCGCGTTGTACCCCGCCTGGAAACGGCTCGTGGCCTCCAGTTCCTCGGTGATCTCCGAGATGTGCCGGCGGCAGGTGCGCACCGACATGCCCAGCCGCCGCGCGACCATCTCGTCCTTGTAGCCCTTGGCCATCAGACGCAGGATGGACTGTTTGAGGTCGTCGGCGACGGACGGGGTCCGTGAGGTGTCCGGGACGAACGGCGTCGCGCCGTCCCACAGGTGCTCGAAGACGCTGCAGACGAACGCGACCAGGGTGGGTTCCCGGACGACGATCGCGCCGTTGCCCACCCGCTCCTCCTCCGCCCCGTCACCCGGCTCGCGTGTGGGCAGGAACACCGTCTCACGGTCGTAGATGAGGATGCGGTCGATGACCTGGTCGGCGGTGCGCACCTCCACACCCGCCGCCGTCACATCGCGCACGTAGGCGCGGGTGGCGAGGTCGCTGCGGGCGGTGTGCTGGTAGATGGTGCGGATGGCGACGCCCCGCTCCCGCATGCTCAGCGACGACTTGCGGGCGGCCTGCAGGAGTCCGCCGGGGCGGGAGCCGCCCGGGGCGACGGAGGCCATCTCGTGCCGGCAGTGGGCGCTGAGGTGGTCGAGCATCGACTGCACGGTGTCGCGGTCGGTGATGAGGTCGAAGGCCTCGAGCCGGTTGCGCAGCCGGCGGCCCTCGAAGTAGACCGGCGTCAGCGACATCAGGCGGCCGCGCACGTCGGTCACCGCCTGCTGGAGGTCGCGGATCTGTGTCTCGGCGGAATTGACGAGGTCGGCCGTGGCCACGTCGGGGGCCACGGGCACGAGCACGCCGGGGTCGCCCGGCATCGGCTGCAGCAGGCGCAGCAGCAGCAGCACCTTCTCGGCATGCTCGATCTCGGCCGGGGAAAGCGCCAGGCGTACGGCTATGTCCTCGCGTATGAAGCGACCCAATTCAACGGCGTGTCCATATGCCGCCGCGCTTACGTCGTCCAGCTCGGTGAATCCGGAATGGGAGTAATTCATTCCGCGCATCCAGCGGATCTCGAGTCGGGGTGTAGTTGTTGCCGTGCAGCTTTGGGCCATCGTTCGGCGCTTGGGGTGGACCCCGTGGATTCGAGATGGTGTTCCCGGCGCCGGGAGGGGCCGGCGGTGGGGAGGGGGATCTCCGGGTTCATGACGACCCTTCCCGCTCGGTACGCCGACACATCGAACTCGCAGGGGGAAACGTGCACGCCATGACAAACATGATCAACATCGTCGCTCGTAGTGCAGCTTTGGGCAGTGCTCTTGGTGTGTTGTTTACCGGCGCCATACTCTTCGGCCAGCACGGCGACGTGCACCAGGCCGCGGCGCGGAGCGGACCGGTGGTGACCGCTTCCGTCGTCGTCCACGACGGCGACGACCAGTGGTGACCGCTTCCATCGTCGTCCGTTACGGCGACGACCAGTGGGCATGAACCCCGTGCTCCGCCGCAGGCGCCTCCCGCTCACACGAGCTGGGGGGCGCCTGCCGTCGTCCGTGCCGGTGTCGCGTGCCGCACGGCCGGCACCGCGATGGCGCTCAGCACCAGCCCGGCGGTGGCCGAGAAGCGCCCGGTCAGAATCCGCCGCGGCGCCCCCGGAGCGGCCGCCGGGTCCCTGAGCAGCGCCGCCCGGAACGTGCCGCGCCCGGCGTCCACCGTGAGCAGCGCGTCCTCGAACTCCAAGGTCTGTCCCGTCAGCGGGAAGTAGGCCTTGTACACCGCCTCCTTCATGGAGAACAGCAGCCGGTCCCAGCAGACCTCCGGCAGGGTGCGCCGCAGCCGCGTCACCCACGACCGCTCCTGCGGCAGCCCGATCGACTCCAGGATCCCCTCCGGCAGCGGCTGGTTGGGCTCCGCGTCGATGCCCAGCGCGGCGATCTCCTCGGCCCGGGCCAGCGCGGCACCCCGGTAGCCGGCGCAGTGCGTGACCGAGCCGACCAGCCCCGGCGCCCACTGCGGCGCGCCCCGCAGCCCCGGCAGCACCGGCACCGCCTGCTGCCCGAGGGCGGCCATCGCGCGCCGTGCGCACCAGCGGGCGGTGGTGAACTCCCGGCGCCGCGCCTCGACGGCCCGGGCGATCTGCGCCTCCTCGGCCGGGAAGAGGGTCACGTCGTCGCGGTCGACGGTCGTGTCGACGGCGGCGACCTCGGCCGGGAGCAGTGTTTCGATCATGGCGATCACCCTCGTGGACGGGCCGCGGCCGGGTGAGCCGCGGCGATGCACCCACCGTGGCGCCGCGCCGGCTGCGGCTCCACGCGTGACCGGGTCGCCGGTCCGCATCGGTGTCTCCGGAGCGGGGGAAAGCGGCTGTCCTCTGCTAGGTGGCGGGTGTTCGCAGCGGGTGCTGCCATACGGTTGCCATGCGCCCGCGGGCCGGTGGGGGCTTGGCGCGCGGTTCCCCGCGCCCCTGGTGGGTCTTCCCTTAGGGGGCTACAGGGGTACTGCCCGCTCGGCGGTGGGCCCTAGGGTCGGCCGAATGGTGCACGGACAGCTGATGGCCATCAGTGATCTGCACGTGGCGTTCGAGGAGAACCGGCGGGTCCTGGAGGGGGTACGGCCCGAGGCGTCGGGGGACTGGCTGCTCGTCGCGGGGGACGTGGGCGAGTTGCTCTCGGACGTCGAGTGGGCGCTCGGGATGCTCGCCGAGCGGTGGGCCCGGGTGGTGTGGGTGCCCGGCAACCACGACCTGTGGACCGCCCATGAGGATCCGGTGCAGCTACGGGGCGACGCCCGCTACCGCCGGCTCGTGGAGATCTGCCGAGGCCTCGGCGTGCACACCCCGGAGGATCCGTACCCGGTGTGGTGCGGCCCCGGCGGGCCCGCCGTCGTGGCGCCGCTGTTCCTGCTGTACGACTACTCGTTCCGCACCCCCGCCGCCGCCACCAAGAAGGAGTCGCTGGAGCAGGCCTACGCGGCCGGGGTGGTGTGCACCGACGAGTTCCTGCTGCACCCGGACCCCTACCCGAGCCGCGACGCCTGGTGCCGGGCGCG
Organism: Streptomyces sp. NPDC001843; assembly: GCF_042891955.1. Taxonomy (NCBI): domain Bacteria; kingdom Bacillati; phylum Actinomycetota; class Actinomycetes; order Kitasatosporales; family Streptomycetaceae; genus Streptomyces; species Streptomyces sp. NPDC001843. The sequence goes on from NZ_JBIATQ010000007.1 coordinate 222,992, forward strand.
CGTCGCCGAGACCGAGCGCCGGCTCGCCGAGTGCGACCCGGCGCTGCCGACCGTGCTGGTCAACCACTTCCCGCTGGTGCGCACCCCCACCGACATCCTGCGCCACCCGGAGTTCGCCCAGTGGTGCGGCACCGAACTGACCGCCGACTGGCATCTGCGGTTCCGCGCCACCGCCGTCGTCTACGGCCATCTGCACATCCCGCGCACGACGTTCCACGACGGCGTGCGCTTCGAGGAGGTCTCCGTCGGCTACCCGCGCGAGTGGCGCAGACCCGGCCACCCGAGGAACGTCCCGAGGCGGATTCTGCCCTCTTGACACTCTCCCCCCGGCCTGGGCGGGTGACTTGCTGCCGTGCAGCTTTCGGCCACCGGTGGGCTCCGACATGCTTCGTAGACTGGGGCCTTGAAGGACGGTTGCCCCGCGCCGAGGAATTCCTTTGCGCTTTCTTGGGGGAAACATGGGGACGTCTGCAGGAAGTCGTGAAGAAGTCCCACGCAGTACTCCTGATGGGTCCGGTGGATTTCGGCTTCCTGAACAACGGGGGAAGTGAGGCAACGGCCATGCATATAGACCGGAAAAAACAAATCCGCTTGTTGGAAAGCGCTGTCGGAGAGGCGGCCGGGGGAGTCGCCCGTATCGTGCTCGTGGAGGGCGCGGTCGGCTGCGGAAAGACAGAACTGCTTGAATCCGCGACAGAAATAGCCGTACGGGCTGAGGCCCTGGTGCTGCGCGCAGAGGGAACGCGGGCTGAACGGAACATTCCATTCGGAGTGATCGGCCAGCTCGCGGCGGCCGCCCCCGAGGGCGCGTTCGACACCGTGCCGGACCCGGCCGCAGCCGGCGGGATCGCGGCCCGCCAGGCCTTCGTCACCGCGGTCCAACGGCTCGCCACGCGCACCCCCGTGGCGATCTGCGTCGACGACCTGCACCTCGTCGACGAGCCCTCCCGCCGCCATCTCCTGCATCTGGCGGGCCGCTTACGGCAGGCCCCGGTGCTGCTGGTGCTCGCCGAGTCGCTGCACGAGCGCACCGATGACCCGGAACTCGGCACCGACCTGCTGCGCAGACCGGGCTTCACCCGGATCGAACTGGCACCGCTCACCCGGGAAGACGTCGCGGCGGCCCTGACGTGGGCCGGGGACACCGGCCGCGACGCCGCCCAGGCGCACGCGCTGACCGGGGGGAACCCGCTGCTGCTGCGGGCGCTGACCGAGGACGGCGGGCCCGGACGGGCCTTCGTCCAGGCCTTCCTGGCCTGCCTCAGACGCAGCGGCAGCCGTACCGAGGACGTCGCGGGGGCGGTCGCGGTACTCGGCACACTCGCCGACCCGGTTACCGTCGCCGGCCTGCTGGACATGCCCGAACCCGACGTACGCGCCCGCCTGGACTCGCTGCGCCGGGCCGGCCTCCTCGACGGCAACCGCTTCCGGCACCCGGCCGCGCGCACCGCCCTGCTCGACCAACTCCAGCACCCGGTCCGCGCCCAGCGGCACCGCCGGGCCGCCGAACTCGCCCACGCCCAGGGGCACTCCGCCACCGACGTCGCGGCACTGCTGCTCGCGGCCGGGGGGCCGGCGCCCGCCTGGGCCGGCCCGGTGCTGCGGGCCGCGGCGGACCGGCTGCTGGCCGACGGGCAGCACCGGCGCGCCCTGCAGTGCCTGGAGACGGCCCTGGCCGGCGCCCAGGACGAGGCCGAGAGCGCCGAGCTGCGCACCGCGCTCGCCGCCGCCCAGCTCGCCATCGACCCGGCGGCCGCGGAGCAGCAACTGGCCGGGCCGCTGGCCGCCGTGCGCGCCGACCGGCTCCCGCCCTCCGTCGCGGCCCGGCTCGCCCGCCTGCTGGTCACCCAGGGCCGCGTCGACGAGGCCGGCGAGGTGCTGCGGCAACTCGGTGTCGACACCGCCGGCGCCGGGGAGGGCGGCACCTTGGACGAACTGCGGGGCGTACCGCTGCTCGACGGGCTGTCCGCGTTCCCGTACCGGTCCGCGCGGCCGGCACCGCCCGCCGTCGCGGCCCGCCCGAGGGAACACCACCGGGCCGCCCCGGCGCACCAGGCGCCCGCCGCCCGGCAGGGGCCGGGCTGGGCGGCGGCGTTCTGGGGCGTGCCCGAATGGGAGCGTTCCACCCGCGGCGCCGAGATCGCCGAGGCGCTGCTGAGGCGCACCAGCCCCGCCGAGACCACCCTCGCCCCCGTCCTGCAGGCGCTGCGCGCGCTGCTGCACCTCGACGGGCCACGCCGCGCGCTGCCCTGGACCCAGACCTACCTGGACGAGGCGGCCCGCCGGGGCGCACCCGGCTGGCAGGCCGTGTTCGCCCTCACCCGCGCCGAGGCGCTGCTGCGCCAGGGCGACCTGCCCGGCGCCGAGCAACTCGCCCTGCAGGCCCGCAACCTGGTGCCCGAACACGACGACAGCCTGTTCCACAGCTGGGCCGGCGCCACCCTGGCCGCCGCCCGCACCCCCATGGGCCGGCACGACGACGCCGGACGCGAGGTGTGCCGACCGCAGCCCGAGCGGCTGGCGGGCAGCCTCCAACTGCTCGCCCATCTCAAGGCGCGCGGCACCTACTACTTCGCCACCAACCGCTACCAGGCCGCGCTCGCCGACTACCTGGACATCGGACGGGCCATGCGCCGCTGGGGCATCGACCGGCCCGTGGTGCTGCCCTGGCGGACCCTCGCCGCGGAGGCCCTGCTGCAGCTCGGCGAGGTCCGCCAGGCCTCCCGGCTGGTCGCCGACCAGCTCGCCTCGCGGGACATCGCCCATCCCTGGGTGAACGGCCTCACCCTGCGGCTCAAGGCGGCCCTCGCCGAGCCCGCCGAACGGCCCGCGCTGCTCTCCCGCGCCGTCGACGACCTGCGCCGGGCCGGCGACCGGCTCGAACTGGCCCGCACCATGGCCGACCTGGGCGAGGCGTTCAAGGAGTACGGCGACCCGGCCCGGGCCAACATGGTGAACCGCCGCGCCTGGCAACTGGCCAAGGAGTGCGGCGCCCAGTCCCTGCGCGAGCGGATCCTGCCCGGCCGGGCCGTGGCCGCGGACGTCCCCGACGCGGTCCGGCACGCCGAACTCGACGCCAAACTCAGCGAGTCGGAGAAACGGGTGGCCCTGCTGGCCGTGCACGGCCACACCAACCGCGAGATCGCGATGAAGCTGTACATCACCGTCAGCACGGTCGAGCAGCATCTCACCCGCGTCTACCGGAAGCTGAACATCACCCGCCGCCAGGACCTGCCCGCCGACCTGCCGTTCAGCGAGGCACTGGACCTGGCCTGAGACCCGCCCCGGCCGGGCCGGGGACGCGGCAGACAAGGAGAGACGACCATGAGCGGTACGCCGTTCGAGAACGCCGGCGCCGAGTACCTGGCGCTGGTCAACGACGAGGGCCAGTACTCGGTGTGGCCCGCGGCGGCCGAGGTGCCCGCGGGCTGGCGGATCGCCCTGCCCGCCGCGCCCCGGCAGGCCGTGCTCGACCACATCGACCGCCACTGGGGCGACCCGCGGCCGGCGTCACTGAGGGCCCTGGACGGGCAGCCGGGCCAGTGACGCACGCGCGTACACCGCCTGGGAGCCCGGGACGATGAACAGGGACTCGCGCAGTGCCGAGGCGGACTCGGTCGTCAACTCCTCGACCTTGTCCGCCTCGTCGTACATCAGGGCGCGTTCCAACTCGAAGTAGTACAGGTTGAAGGCGTCGACCTGCCGCTGGTACAGCCACCAGCGGTGGCCCTCCTCGGGTGTGCCGTGCTCCCTGAGGTAGGCAGCCGTCAACTGCTCCTCCAGGCGGTGTGCGAGGCGCTCGGAGGCCAGCCGGGCGCGGATCCCGGTGCCCGGGCGGACCCGCTCGTACAGGCAGTGGCCCAGTTCGTGGGCGACGCCCGCCAGCGCGCCGAGGGTCGGCCCGTCGGCGCCGAGGATGACGGCCGCGTGCGGGGGCCCGACCGTACGGAACGGGGTGCCGCGTTCGGCCAGGGAGGACTCGGCGAGGATCCGTAGCACCCGCGCCCGCCACGGCCGCAGATCGGGCAGCTCGGGGAGGATCTCGGCGGCCGGGGCGTGCGTGGGGTGGCTCAGGATCAGGTCGTCGGCCGGGAGCGGCAGGGGGAGCTCGGCCAGGTGCACCAGCATCTCGCGGCGCAGCGGCAGGACGGCCGCGTAGCGGGGGGCCGCGAGGGTCTGGCGCACCTGCCGGTGCGTGACGTCGAACAAGCGCCGAACCCAGGGCTGTTGCCGCAGTGCGGTCAGCCGGGCGCGGCGCTCGGTGAGCAGTCTCCCGATCAGGTCGCCGGTGCCGAGGACGGCCTCGCGCTGCAGGCGCCGGCGTTCGTCCCGGTAGGCGGCGACGGCCTGCGGGTCTCCGGTGAGGTCGTGCTGCGGGGCGGGCCGGTGCGCCCCGCCCCGCGGGGGTGCCACGTCAGTTGTTGATGCTGTCGTTCGAGTTGTCGTTGTTGCTGTTGTTGTTGCTGTTGTTGGCGTTGCTGTTGCCGTTGTTCTCGTTGGCGACGATCGACAGGTCCTCCGCGAGGGCGTTGATGTCCGTGGCGGTCACGCTCTGCAGACGCGGGGCGTCGGCGTTGTTGCTGTTGTTGTTGAAGTCGTTGTCGCTGTTGTTCGACATGGAGTTGTTCGCCGGGGAGTTGTTCATCATGAGCTCCTGAGGACGAGCGTGGGGCCGGGCCGGTGCCCGGTCTGCGTGTCGAGCAGCGACTCCATCTACCGCCATGGCGCTAAAGCGGCGGATGGCTGTGGCAAGCGCATGGCAAGGCCGCGTGCGGCGGCCTCCGGGCATGGCAGGAAGCAGTGGTGAGCCCCCGGGAACCGGCGGGAACGACACGGAACTTCCGCTTCCCGCATTGTGGTCGCGTCACCCGTGCGTCAGGGTCGGTCGCAGTCCGTAACCCCCCCCGCAGGAGGCCCCCCATGCTTACGGATCAGGACCACAGGACGCCGTCCCCGGCACGTCGGCGCGAGCAGATGCTGGAGCGTGTCGAGGTCAGACTGCGCTCCCTGCTGAACGACGAGTACCGCCGCCACACCGCGCACGCGCGTGCCGCGATCCTCGTCGAGTCGCTTGCCGAGCTGGTCGCGGCGGGCGGCGAACGGGTGCGTCCCGTCGTCCTGTTCACCGGGTACCTCGCCGCGGGCGGCGCCCCCGACGACCCGGGTGCCGTCGACGTGGCCGCAGCCCTGGAGCTCCTGGACACCGCGATGGTGCTGCGGACCGACGTGCACGAAAACGTGGCCGTGCGCCGCGGCATGCCCTCCCTGCACGTCGCCCACACCGCCGAGCACGAACGCGGCGGCTGGGGCGGCGACGCCGGCCGGCACGGCGCGTACGCCGCCACGCTCGCGGCCGACCTCGCCCTCGCCTGCGCCGACCGGCTCGCCGGTGAGCTGACCGGCAGCGCGCGGGCCCTGTGGGACGAACTGCGTGCCGACCGCTGCGTCGGCATGTACGCCCGCGAGTCGATGACCGCCGCCTACCTCGCCGACCCGTGGCCGGGCCGCTGCGTCTCCGGCTGCGACAGCGGCTGCCGCGCCGGCTGGTACGCCCTGCGCGCCCCCCTGCTCATCGGCGCCGCCCTGGCGGGCCGCGACGACCTCGCACCGGCCTACGAGGCCTACGCGGCCGCCCTGCACGCCGCCTGGCGCCTCCGCGGCTTCCTGGACGGCGGCCCCGAGTACGCCTGGGAGGCCGACCTCCTGCGCGACATCCTCCTCGACGGCGAGGAACGGGACGTTGCGGAGCGCATGATCCGCGACCTGGTGACCCGGGCATCCCGCACCGTCGGCAACGCGCCACTGCCGGGGGAGTGGCGAACCGAACTGGTGGCGTTCGGTGAGCGGGTGGCTTCGGTGTGAGACCGCCGAACACTGCGGCCGGACATGCGGTGCGTCAGCCGGTTTCCGGCATGGTGCAGTGGCGGCCTGCGAGGTGCTCGAAGTATCCCTCCAGCAGGGCGAAGAGCCTGTCGACAGCCTGACGGTGCTCGTCTTCCGACCACGGATGAGCCGGACGGCCCTCAGGAAAGACCACCTGGACCACCTGGGCCGACCATATGAGGTTCTCTCCGGCCTGGTATGTGTCCGCCAGCCACTGCTCGAGCCCCTTCAGCAGCACTCCGCCGCAGGCATGGTCGTAACCGTCGAGGTAGGCCGTCACACCTTCGTACGTGACGCGGCCGACGAACATGCCCGTCCGCTTGCTGAAGTTCTCCCAGAACCTCTGGTGCGACTCCGCCGGCCTGACCCTCCTCCGGCCCCAGGCAGCAGGCACCTGGGAGAGGTCGGTACCCATGCCCACGGTGGAATACAAGACTGCGTCCGGGCTCACGCCAAGTGCCGTGAGGAGAACGGTCATGCGCCCGGCGGGATGGTCAATCAGGTGTCAGCGGCCCGGTTGGGGGCGTGGTGTGCCCGGGCGGAGGCGGGTGAGCCAGGTGCGCAGGGCCTCCTTGCGGAGTTCGCCGTGCGGGTCCCTCGGCAGGGAGCCGACCAGTTCCAGGCGGGTCGGCAGGAACGCCTCCGTCAGGCCGGTGCGGGCCAGGTGCTCGCGGAGCTCCACCAGGCCCGGTGGCTCCTCCTGGAGCGCGGGGACGACCACCGCGCACGGCATCTCCCCGTAGGTCGCGTCCGTGTACTCCACGACGGCCGCCTCCCGTACCCGCGGATGCGCCCGCAGGCCCTCCTCCAGCGCGTCGACCGGTACGACGAACAGGCCGCCGGTCCGTTCGTCGGCGCGGCCCACCACCGTCACCTCGCCCGGCGGCCCCGGCAGCGCGGTGTCCCCGGTGTCCAGCCAGCCGTCCGTCCGGTCCCAGGCCGCCTCGACGGGTTCCCCGTGCCGCCAGGCGGCGAGGGCCACCGAGGGACCGCGCACCCGCAACGTGCCGTCCGCCAAGGTGAGTTCCAGACCCGGCAGGGGACGCTCCCCGGAGTCGTACGACAGCGCGCCGAGCCCCGCCTCGGGGGAGCCCCACACGCCGCGCACCCGGACGCCGAGTTCCTCCCGCAGTTCGCCGAGGAGCGGTTCCGGCGTGTCGACGCGGCCACCGGTCAGCGCGAGCCGCAGCCCGGACACGTCACGGTGCTCCTGCCGCTGCGCGGTCAGCAGTTCTGCCCAGAGCGCGGGCGTGGCGTACACCCGGTCGACCCGCGCGGACTCGACGAGTTCCAGCAGGACCCGCGGGTCCCACACGTCCTGGAAAACCCCGGTGCCACCGGACGCGAGCGGCCAGCACACCGTGTAGAGGAGGCCGGCGAGGGAGGTGAGGGGGAGCGGGGTCGAGAAGACCCCCGTCCCGCCGCCCTGCGCCGCGAGGCCCGCGTACAGCGTGTTACCCGTGTGCAGCACCGCCCCGTGGTCCTCGCCCATGCCCATGACCGTCAGCAGCATCGCCGGCCGGTCAGGGGCGGCCAGGGAGAGGGGCAACTCGCGGGCGAGCGGGCCGCGTTCGTGCGCGGTGCGCAGGAAGTGGGTGCCGAAGTCCACCGCCCCCGTCGCCGCCGCGTCCCCGACGACCACCCGGCGCCGCAGCCACGGCAGCCGGGGCGCGAGGTCCGCCAGGACCTCGGCGTTGCCGTACTCCTCCCAGCGGTCCGGTACGACGCACACCCGGGCCCGGGTGGTGGCCAGGACGCGCTCCAGGTCGGGCGCGCGCACACCCGGCAGCACCGGTACCACCACCGCGCCGATCCGCCAGCACGCCAGCACCAGCGCCGCGGTCTCCCACCAGTTGGGCAGCTGCAACGCCACCGGATCGCCCGCACCCACCCCGAGCGACCGCAAGGCCGCCGCGAACCGGTCGACGTACACCGCCAGTTGACCGTACGACACGGTCACCGAGCGCCGGCCGGGCGGACGGTGGGCGCGGTGACCGACGAACGCCGGTCGGTCGGGGTGCGCGGCGGCGGTGCGCAGCACGTCGTGCACAAAGCCCTCGGCACGCCACAGCCCGGCCGCCCGCCAGCGCCCGGCGACCTCCGGCGGGACCCCGGAACCGTCCGGCAGCGGGGTCACCGGGCCGGCCGTCACGTCCATCGGCCCACCGACCAGGCCACCTGGAGCCGGGACGTGGCGCCCAGCCTGCGCATGATCTGGCGTACGTGGTTCACGACCGTCCACTCCGATATGTCCAGACGGGAAGCTATCTGGCGGTTCGTCATCCCCTCCGCGACCAGCATCGCCACCTGCACCTGGCGCGGGGTGAGCGGCTGCGCCTCCGGGGTGGGGGCGGCCGGGCCCGCTTGCGGTTCGGGGGCCGCCAGTGCCTCCTCGACGGCCGTGGCGGGCGGCATCCGTGTGCCCTCGGCCCAGGCCGCCGCGTACCCGGTGGCGTGCAGCCGGGACCGCAGCGTGTCCAGGGCCGCGTCGACGGCGGTACGGCGATCCGGGGCCCGCGTACTGCCCAGCGCCCCGCGCACCGCCTCGGCGGCCGCCAGGACACGGATCGTGCGGGGGCCCGCCGCCGGGTCGGTGCGCAGCCACAGCAGGGCGAGCTCCTCCAGCGCGCCGGGCAGTTCCGTGCGCTCGCCGAGCGAGCGGTACAGCTCCAGGCTCTCGCGCAGCGCGCCGTCCGCGCTCCGGGTGTCGTCGCGTTCCACGGCGACGGCCGCGGCCTCGCGCAGCGCCGCCGCGAGGCCGCGCGCGTCCGCGATCCTGCGGTGCGCGTCGAGCCCCTTGTCCAGCGTGTCCCGCGCCTTGCGGTCGTCGCCCTGTGCGCGCAGCGCCGCCGCCAGCGCCACCGCCGCGTCCGCCGCCGGGGCGGCCGCACCCAGCGACTCCAGCGCGGTCAGGGCGGGGCCGAGCGCCGCGACCGCGCCCGCGGGGTCGCCGAGGCGCTGCAGCGCGAGCCCCATGTGGGCCGACACCAGTGCCGTCTGGCGCCGGTCACCGAGCCGCTTGCACAGGGCGAGGGCCCGCCGGTGGCGCCGTACGGCGAGGTCGGCGTCGCCGAGGGCCAGCGTGAACGTCGCCGACAGGTCGACGAGGCGGGCGCGCAACGGCTCGGGCAGCGCAGGCCGGGAACCGGTGGCGTCCGGACCCGGACCGGTCCCCCGGCCGGTCGACGGCACCGGACCCGCCCCCGGGCCGGTCGCCGTCCCCGCTCCCGGCTCCTCCTGGCCGAGCGCGTCGCACCACTCCACGCCCGTGCTCAGATGCCCCTGCACCAGCCAGGGCAGGCGCAGGGCGAGCACCAGGGAGGCGACGTCCTCGACGGCGCCGCACTGCCGCAAACGGTGCAGCGCGGCCACGACGTTGGGGTGTTCGGCGGCCAGCACGCGCAGCCAGTGGCCCTGCCGGGGACCGGTCAGCCGGGCCTCGGCACCGGTGACCAGCTGCCGGTACGCGGCGGCGTGCCGGTCGAGCGCCGCCTCCAGCAGGCCGTCGGCGGCGAGTTCCTCGCCCATGTGCGAGCGCACCGGCTCCGGCACCGCGAAGCGCGGCTCGCCCTGCTCCTGGTCGAGGACGACGACGAGGCTGCGGTCCAGGAGCGCGTCGAGGACGGCGTCGGTGCCGGCGCGGGGAAGCGGCGACATCCGTTCCAGCATCGACTGTCCGAACCCGGGCTCGCACACCGACAACTGGCCCAGCAGGGTGAGCTGGTCGCGGTTCAGGCCCGCCACCGCGGACTCCGCCAGCGCGGCCAGCGAACGGTGCCGGGCCGGGGCACCGGTGGGCCCGCCGGACAGCGCCGTCAGCGCTCCGCCGCGGTGCCGCAGCCGGGCCAGCAGCACCTGCGGCGTGAACAGCCGCAGCCGGCCGGCCGCCAGCTCCAGGGCCAGCGGCAGGCCTTCGAGCAGGTCGCACAGCGCGGCGACCGCGGACGCGTTCGCCTCGGTGAGCGCGAACCCGGGCACGGCGTCACGCGCGGCGCGCGTGAACAGGGCCGCCGACGCGTTGGAGGACAGCACGCCGGGCTCCTCGGCCTCCCGCGCGGGCACCGGCAGCCGGCGCACCGGGAGCAGCCGCTCGCCGACGATGCGCAGCGGCTCACGGGAGGTGGCCAGAACCCGCAGCCGGCCCGCGGGGGTGAGCAGCTCGGTGAGCATGGTGGTGAGCGGCTCGCCGTGGTGGTCGCAGCCGTCGAGCACCAGCAGGGCGTCCGCGTCCCCCGGGATCCGGCGCAGCTCGGCCGCCAGCCGCAGCACGGTGGCCGCCGCCTCGTCCGCCGAGGCGGCCGGCGACAGGTCAGCGCGGCGCGCACCCCGGAACTGCCCCGGCGCCGGAGCGAACGCCCTGGCCAGCGCGCTCTTTCCGACGCCGCCGGGCCCGGTGAGCGTCACCAGCCGGGCGTCCGGGTCGGTGAGCCTGCCGCCCAGTACGAGCAGCTCGGTGTCCCGGCCGACGAGAGGACGCCCGCTGTCCGCCGGCGCCGTACGTGTCCCAGCCGGGCTCGGAACCTGCTGTGTCACGGTCATGGCTTCCCCCTGAAGACGGCTGCCGACAGCGTGCCCCGGGCGGGCAAAGGGTGGCTTAAACAAGGCGGTCGGGACGGGGCCGGAGCGCACCGGCCGCGCTACGCGGCCTCCCGCAGCCGCCACACCCCCGGCCGTACCTCCACCGCCGGCCCCGCACCCTGGGCGGTGTCGGTGAGGCGGCGCAGGCAGCGCCGGGCATAGGCCTCCAGACGGCGGTCGCGCAGATCCGTGGCCAGGTCGCGGCAGGCCGTGAAACGGGCCGTCGCCGTCGCCGCGTCACCGAGGTCCAGGGCGAGCAGCGCGCCGGCGCGTAGCGCGTCGAAGCGGGCCGGTGACCGGTCCGGCAGGGAACCGAGCGCCGTGTCGAGGAGGGCGCCCGCCTCGTCGTACGCCCCCGCGTCCAGCCGTACGTCGACCAGCCCCACCAGCGCGCGCCCGTGCTCCTGGTCGTCCGCACAGCCGCGCGCGGCCCGCGCGGCGGCCTCGTACAGCTCCTCACATCGCGTCAACTCCCGCTGCTGCCAGGCGAGATCACCCAGCGAGCGCAGCATCCGCGCCTCGCCCACCCGGTCCCGGGCCCGGCGGGCCGCGTCCAGGCCGAGCGTGTGCGCGGTCCGCCACAGGGACCACGCGGCGTGCGACTCCAGGCCGCCGGACAGGGCGTCGGCCAGCCGCAGCGCCGCCGCCCAGGCGCCATGGGCGTGCGCGGTGCGCACCACCCCGACGAGGACCGCGAGGTCGGCTTGCCCGGTGGCGGAACCGCCGGCCCCCGCCGAGTCCGCGCAGGCCTCGGCGAGGCGGCCCGCGGCGTCCCGCGCCGAGTCCTCCGGTTCGTGCCGGGCGAGCAGTTCGGCGGCCAGCAGCCGCGGCAGCGGATGGAACCGGAAGCGGCCCGTGTCGTCGGCCTCCAGCAGACGCGCGTCGACGAGGCCCTCCACGCTGCGGCCGGCCGCGTCGGCCCCGAGACCGAGCACGGCGGCGGCCGGGCCGGTCTCGAACGGCGCGTCCGGCAGCAGGGCCAGCAGCCGGAACGACCGCTGCTGCTGGGCCGTGGCCGCCGCGTACGCCGTCAACAGCACCGTCCGCACGTCGAGTTCGCCGACGCGCAGGGCGTCGAGCCGGTCCCGCGGGTCCCGCAGCCGGGCGGCCAGGGTGTGCGGAGTCCAGTGCGGCCGGGCGGCGAGCTGGGCCGCCGCGCTGCGCAACGCCAGCGGCAGACCGCCGCAGAGCGCGGCCACCTCGGCCAGTGCCGCGGGGTCGGCCACGTGTCCGGGGTCCGTGCCGCCCGCGGGGCCGGACACCGTCGTGAGGACGGTACGCGCGCCGGAGTGCTGTGCGTGGCGCCGCGCGGCGCTCGCTCCGACCGCCGGCACGTGCCGGGACAGCGCGGCCGGGCGAAGGGTGCCCGGGCCGTCGGTGCGGGCCCGCGCGGAGGCGTGACCGTTCGCGGCCGGACGCCATGCCCCGTCCGTGTCGCCCGCCGGACCGCGGCCGGACGCCGTCGCCAGCAGGGCCCGGGCGGCTTCCGGGCGCAGCGGCGCCAGCGACACCGTGCGGACGGCGGCCAGGGACGCCGGGGTACGGCGGATGGTGACCAGGGCGCGGCAGCCCTCGGTGGCCGGCAGCAGCGGACGCAGTTGCGCCTCGGAGCCGGCGTGGTCGAGGACGAGCAGCAGGCGCCGCCCCGCCAGCAGGGTGTGCAGGGTGTCCCGCAGGTCCTCCACCGTCTCCGGCAGCGGGCCCGTCTCCCCTGCCCGCCGCAGCAGCCGGGTCAGCGCCTGGGCCGGGCCGAGCGGCCGGCCCGGCTCGGGTTCCAGATCGAGGAACAGCCGGCCGTCCGGGAACGCGTCCGCGCAGCGGTGCGCGGCCTCCACGGCCAGCGCCGTCTTGCCCACGCCCGGCATCCCGGCCACGGCGACGCACGTACCCGCCGGGGACGACGTCAACAGGTCGACCACCCGCGCCAGTTCGTCCTCCCGGCCGGTGAACGCCGGGTCGGCGGTGGGCAGTGCGACGGGCCGGCCGCGGGTCTGCGTCACCGTCACCGGGCCGGCCGGCGCGGCCTCGTCGACCAGCAGCCCGGCGTCACCCGCCAGGATCCGCCCGTGCAGCCGCTGCAACGCCGGGCCCGGCTCGATCGCCAGTTCCTCGACGAGCGTGTGGCGCAACTGCCCGAACGCCCGCAGCGCCTCCGCCTGCCGGCCCGCCCGGAACAGCGCCAGCATCAGATGACCGTGGAACTCCTCCCGCAGCGGGTACCGCGTCGTCACCGACTGCAGCTCGGCGATCAGATCCCGGTGCCGGCCCAGCTCCAGATCGGCGCGGATCCGCTGGTCCAGCGCCGCCACGCCCGCCTCCTCCAGCCGGACCGCCGCCGCGTCGAGGGCGGGTCCGTGCGGGGTGTCCGACAGCAGTGGGCCGCGCCACAGGTCGATCGCCTGCCGCTGCAACGCCGCCGCCTGCGCGAAGTCACCCGACTCCAGCGCCCGGCGGCCGCTCGCGTGCAGCGCCTCGAACCGGGTCAGGTCCAGCTCGTCCGGAGCCACCCGCAGCACATAACCGGGTTGCCGGGTCACCAGGAACTCCCGGCCGAACCCGGCCTCCGCGGAGCCCAGTTGCTTGCGCAGCTGCGAGATGTACACCTGCAGCGTGGTGGTCGCCGTACGCGGCGGATGGTCCTGCCACAGCTCGTCCGTCAGCGCCTGCACGGACACCACCTCGCCGCTGCGCACCAGCAGCGCGCCGAGGACGACGCGGAGCTTCGCGGCCCGGGGCGTGTACGACACGCCGGGACCGGCGCTGCCCTCGATCTCCATGGGCCCGAGGATGCGGAACTTCATGAGAGCACCCGGGTCACAGGTCCTGCACGACCCTGGTGCGGGCCTCGGCCACCGCGCGCCGGTGCTGGGTCACCGTGAGCGTCACCGGCACCGAGGGCCGTCCCTCGGCGTCCCGCTCCAGCGGGCCCGGCACCGCCACGCAGCGCAGCGGCAGGCCCGCCTGCGCGTAGCCGCGGAAGTGCACGTCCCAGCCGGCCACCACGGCCCGGTCGGCGTCGACACCGCTGGCCCGGCCCGCCGTCAGGATCGAGGTCTGGCGCAGCGCCTCCAGCAGCAGCAGACCGGACACCTGGCCGTCGTCGGACGGCGCCAGCGCCGGATTGTCGCCCCGGGTGAGCACCCACGTCGTCAGCCGGCCCTGCGCGGACCCGCTCGGCTCGCACACCACCACGTTCCCGGGGGCACGTCGGCCGATCTCGGCCGGGGCCACGGGCCAGCCCGCACCGTCCGGGGCGTCGTCCAGCTCCGGCGCCGCGCGCAGGGCGCGGCGGCTGTGCTCGACGTGGTTGCGGTGCAGCGCCGGCGTCAGGAAGACCAGGCCCGCGCTGCCCGTGCAGCACGGGACGTCGTCGATGCGGACCTCGATGCCGAACGTCAGACCGCGCGGCACCCCGCTGATCATGTGGTCGGGGCGGGCGGTCAGCCGCGTCGTCATCCGCGGCGGCTCCCCGTCACCGGCGCGCCAGGCCCGCAGGTCGGTCAGATCGAGCGCGAACCGGTAGAACAGGCCCGGCCGTTCGCGCGGCACACCGAAGTAGCGGTGACCCACGAACTCGCCGACCTCGCGAACCTCCTCGGTGACGGACTGCGCGTCGTGGAAGTGGCCGGGACCGTCGTTGAACAGCGGGTGCCCCAGGGGCACGGAGCCGGCCAGGACGAAGTTCTCCTCGCCGCTGCTGGGCGCGTCCAGGAGGTAGTGCTCCCAGGACGTCGGGCAGTGGATCAGATGCCGGGTGGCGTACTTGGGTCCCGCGACGGTGGTGCTGGACGTGTCGACAGTCATGGTCTCTCCTCGGCGCGATGGGAGCGCTCCCTGCTCGCAGAGCGTGGGGAGGGCCCGTCGTGCGGCGCGCACTGTCCCCGTGGCCGTCACAGGGACGGCCCGCGCCCACCAGGGTGCGAAAACGTCGGTACCGGGCGCCAGTTGGGGACGGTGGCAGCAAGTTGCACGGCAGCTAGTTGTGGTGTCCGCCCTGCTCGCACGCCAGGCCGGCTTTAGCCGCGCGCAGGTGCCCGGTGGCAGGATCGAGGCGACGGCACGGACACACCGATTCCCCCGTCACCGCTGCCCGTGCCGTTCGCCGGACCCGTCCGGGACGTCGTCCCTGCCGTCCCGGACGAGGCCCGCTCCCTGCCCGACCCAGTGCGCCACCTGGGCGCGCGAGGTGATGCCGAGCTTCTTGAAGATGCGGCTGAGATGGGTCTCCACGGTCTTCGGGCTGACCTGGAGCCGCGCCGCGATCTGCTGGTTCGTGCAACCCTCGCTGACCAGGACCGCCACCTGCGCCTCCCGTCTGCTCAAGCCCTCCGGCGACAGCCGCCCCACGTCCCGTGGAGCCGCCTCGGGCGGTGGCGGGGCGGGCAGTTCGTGCTCCCGGACCAGCCGTACCTCCCGCAGCCGGGCCCCCGCCCGGTCCCGCCACACCCCGCCGAGCGGCCGTGCCGCCCGCACCGCCCCGCGGGCCGCCTCCAGGGCGGCGGTGCTGTCGTCCGCCGCGAGCCGCACCCGCGCCAGCAACAGCGCCGCCTCCACGGCGAGCGGCACCCCGCCCGTGCGATGCGCCGACCCGGCGGCCCGCTCGGCCCACCGGCCGGCGGCCATGACGTCCTCGGCGGCGAGCCGGGCCCGGGCGAGCCCCAGCTCCAGCCGGCCCGCCACCTGTTCCTGACCCGCGTCGCGCGCCAGTACCAGTGCCTCCTCCAGCCGCCGCTCCGCCGCGTGCCGGCGCCCGGTGTGGAACAACGCGTCGGCCAGCAGCGGCACCGCGTCCAGACGCCGCAGCAGCGCGTCCTCCCCGAGCCCGTCGAGATCCCGCGCCGCGGCGTCGGCGGCGTCGAGCGCGGCCCCGAACAGCCCCGCGGCGGCGTGGGCGGCCGCCAGCAGACAGCGGGCGTGGGCGGCGGCGACGACGGACGCGGCGGTGCGCGACGCCTCCTGCGCCCAGCGCTGGGCCGTGCGGCGCAGCACCGGCTCGCCGCGGTCCAGGGCGAGGGCGGCGCATTCCGCGGCCCACTCGTGTACGGCCTCGGGGGCGGCCCGGGCCCGTACGGGCGGGGCGCACCTCTCCAGGCAGCGCTCGGCCCGCTCCCAGTTCCCTAGCAGCCGCAGGGCCGCCGCCCTGACCGGCGTGTCCCGCACCACCGTCGGCAGCGAGGCGTACGCCCGCAGCGCGGCCTCCGGACGGCCCGCCAGCACCAGCGCCCGCGCCCGCAGCAGCGTCGCCTCCACGTCGTCGGGAGGCAGCAGCCGCAGCAGCGACGCGGCCACGGCGGCCTCCCGGTGCAACCCGTCCCCGGCCACCCGCACCAACTCACCCCCGAACCGCACGGCGCCGTGCGCCGGGGTGCCGGCGGTGCCTTCGGACGCCGGGGACACCCCGGTCCGCTCGGGGCGGTCGGTGTTTCCGGGGGTGCCGGGCGCTGTGGTCCGTGCGGGCCGGCCGGTGTTTCCGGGTTCTCCGGACTCTTCCGTCCGGTGGGACTCACTGGTGCTTCCGGGGTCGTCGGTCTGCTGGGGCCGGTCGGTCGATTCGGGCTGTGCGGGACCTGCGGGCCGGTCGGGCCGGGTGGTCTTTCGTGGACGGCCCGTCGCTTCGGGACGTTCCGTCTCCCCGGGCTCCTCGGTCCGTTCGGCCCATGCCGTTCCGTCGGCCTGTGCGGTCAGCATCCGCCGTTCCCCCTCCGCCTCGGTCCAGCCGACCCTCTCCCACCCGGCACCCCGGCTCCAAGGGGCCCGCCCTGTCCGGTAGTTGCACGACAGGAAGTCACCCGGACGTGGGGTGAATCCCTGACTACTGCCGTGGTCGGGACGGGATCAGGCTCGAACCATGGCTGTCGACTCCACACCCGTCACCCGCCCGGGGGCGGCTCCCCCGGTGCCCGGCGTCCGCCGCGGGCTGCGGGCGGGCTACGCCTCCGGGGCCCTGGTCACCGGGGCGTTCAGCACCCTGCCCGGCCTCCTGCTGCTGCCGTACCTCACCGACACACTCGGCGCCGGAGCGGCACTGGCCGGGACGGTGGTGCTCGTGCCCAAGGTGTGGAACGCCCTGCTCGGTCCGCTCGTGGGCCACGCCGGGGACCGCGTGCCCCGTCGCCGTGCGCATCTGGCCGCCGGAGGCGTCGGCCTGGCGGCCGCGTTCGCCCTGATGTTCTCGGCGCCCGGCTCCCGCTCCGCCGGGATCTGGTGGGCCGCCGCCGGCTTCCTCCTCGCCGCCACGGCCTACGCCTTCTTCCAGGTGCCCTACTCCGCGCTCCCGGCCGAGCTGACCGACCGGGCCGCCGACCGGGTCGCCCTAGTGGCCGGACGCGTCGCCGTGATCGCCGTCTCCGCGCTGCTCATCGGAGCGGTGGGGCCGGCGCTGGCGGACGCGGGCGGCGGAGGAGTGCCGGGGCACCGCCTGGTGGGTCTGTTCGGTGCGCTGTGCGTGCTCGCCGGTACGGCGGGCGTGGTGCTCGGCGCCAGGGGCGCGCGCCGGGCCGGCGGGGGCGACACGACGCCCGGGGAACCCGCCGCCGAGCCGTCCGGTCTGCTGCCCCGGCTCCGTCTCGCCCGCCGGGTTCCCGGCTTCGCCGCGCTCCTCGCCGCCATCGCCGTGCAGTCCGTCGCCACCGGGGGACTGACCGCCGGAGCGCCCTACTTCAGCGAGCACATCCTGGGCGACAAGAACGCCACGGGGCTGCTCGTCGCCGCGTTCGTCGCCCCGAACCTCCTCACCGTGCGCGCCTGGACGCGGCTCGGAGCCCGTGTCGGTCACCGAGCCGGATACCGGTGGGCCTGCGCGGTCTTCGGCGTCGGCTGCCTGCTGCTGTGCGCCGCGCCCGTACTGCCGCTGCCCGTCGTGCTGCTCTTCATGGTCGTCGCCGGCGCCGGACATGCCGGTCAACTGCTGTTCCTGTACGCCTTGCTGCAGGATCGCATCGCGGGCGAGGGCCTGCGCGGGGCGGGCGTGTCGTCCGGGCTGTTCACCACCTGCGAGACCCTCGGCCTGGCGGTCGGACCCTTCCTCTACGGCCTGACGCTCGCCGTCTTCGGCTACGCATCGTCCGGCACCGGGCACGCCGTCGCCCAGTCGCACACGGCACGGGTGGGGATCCTCGTCGGCATCGGCCTGCTTCCCGCGCTGGCGGCACTCGCCGCGACGGCCGTACTGGGCACTGGGCGGCGCACGAAGCGGGGCTGAGACGACCAGCACGGGGGCGACCCGCCCCGAGCAGCACGGGGGCGACCCAGCCGGCCCTCACAGCAGGCGGGTAGGCCCGTCACCGTCCTCGGAGTCGTCCCGCAGCGGGGTCAGGGCGCCGTCCAGCGAGCTGACCTCGACCGCTGCGTCCGGTCCGTCCGTGACCCAGCCGACCGCCGTGGCCAGGCGGCCGCCGCGGTGCCCGCGCAGAGCGGCCAGGGCCTCGGCCTCCGCGTCCGCGGCGACCACCAGGCAGAGACAGCCTGCCCCGGCGGCGTACAACGGGTCCAGGCCGAGCACGTCGAAGGCCTCCCGGGCGCCGTACGGCACCGGCAGCGCGGCCTCGTCGACCCGCACCGTCCACCCCGAGAGCGCCGCGAACTCCCGCAGCACCGCCGCCAGTCCGCCGTCACCGACCACACCGGCCGCCCGTACCGCGTCCGCCGGCAGCGCCGCCCGGACCGTCTCGACCAGACCGCCCAGCGGGGCGGCGTCACTGGGCACGTGGTACTCGTAACCGAGCCCGGCGCGCAGGGACAGGACGTGCACCGCATGACTGCCCAGCGGTGCGGTGAGCAGGATCCGGTCACCGGGGCGCAGCGCGGCCGCGTCCAGGGGCGGGCGCGTGAACACCCCGAACCCGGTGACCGAGAGCGCGAGCCGGTCGATCTCGCCGGCCCGGACCACGGTCGCGTCGACCGCCGCGACCCGCACCCCGGCCTCCCGTACGGCCTCCCGTACGGAGTCGGCGGCGCGATGCAGCAGCGCGGTCGGCAACCCGGCCTCCACGACGGCGGCGACGGCCAGCCGGCGCGGCAGGGCACCGGCGACCGCAAGCGCGTTGACGGCCGCGCACACCGCGAGCCGCCCTATGTCGCCGTTGCCGTAGAACGGCGGGTCGACGACGGACGTGGTGGTGCGCACGGCCAACGGGCCCGGTTCCGGGGCCGGTTCGGCGTCGTAGAGGCCCCCCAGCGCAGCGACGAGGACACGCGCCGGGGACGCGGCGCCGGCGTTGTCGCGCAGCGCCACCTGCCCGACAGGCAGCGGCAGTTCGTCCCGCAGCAAGGAAATCCCCCCTTTCCGTCACCCGGGAACGCGGCGGCCCGTGGCCGCCCTGCGCGCCAGTCTGCTCCCGGCGGCCCCATAACCGTAGCCCGGGAAACCACGGACAACGGGCAGGCAGGGGTGGGAATTCAGGGGTGCACAGGGGTCCGACAAGGGGGACTGCGGAGGCGGTCGCCCTTCCTAGGGTCGAAGACCCGGAACACCCGGGCAGCCAACGGATCCAGGGGAGAGCGGCCATGGTGGACGTCAGCACGCGCGGGCAGCGGCGGCACGCCGCCGCCGACCGCATCGACGAGCGTCTCGGGGTGTTCGCGCACCGCTTCGAGGACGAAGGCGCGGAAACGGCCGGAAACGGTCCGCTGCACGGCGTCACCCTCGGCGTCAAGGACGTCTTCGCCACCCGCGAGGCGGTCCCCACCGCGCACAGCAAGGTGCACGACCCCGACTGGCACCGGGGCCGCGACGCCGTGGCCGTCCGGCGGCTGCGCGCCGCCGGGGCCGTACCGGTCGGCCTGACCACCGCGGGTGAGCACGCCCTCGGCCGCCCCGACCCCGCCCTGCCGTTCCCGGTGCCCCGCAACCCCTGGGACCTCGACCGCTACCCGGGCGGTTCCAGCAGCGGCAGCGCAGCCGGGCTCGTGCACGGCCTGTTCGACGTCGGACTCGGCACCGACACCGGCGGCAGCATCCGCATCCCCGCCGCGCTGTGCGGCGTCACCGGCGTCAAACCCACCCACGGGCTGGTCCCCACCGCCGGCAGCCGGCCCCTCGCGCCCAGCCTGGACACCGTCGGCACCCTCGCCCGGACCGTCCGCGAGGCGGCCCGCGCGCTCGGCGTCGCCGCCGGCCGGCCCACCCTCGAGCCCGAGTGGCGCACCGGCCTGGACGGCGTACGCATCGGGGTTCCCGACCGCGCGCTGGAGGAGGCAGGGCAGCTCTCCCCGGACTGCCGGGACGCCTTCGATACCGCCCTGGAACGGCTCCGCGACCAGGGCGCCAAGGTCGTCAGCGTCGAACTGCCCGAGCTGTACCCCCTGTTCGCCGCCCAGCTCATCACCCTGCTCGCCGAGGGCTTCCACACCCACGCCGCCGGGCTGCGCGGCCGCTGGGACCAGTACGGGCGGCCCTTCCGACGCACGCTCGTCCTCGGCGGCCTGATCCCCGCCTCCGCCTACGTCCACGCCCAGCGGGTACGCACCTGGGGCGCGGCGGAGCTGCGAAGCCGCCTCGACACGTGCGACGCGCTGGCCACCCCCACCTGGCCCGGTGTCGCCCCCCGCTACGACGACCCCGCGGGCCTCGCCGCCGTGTCGTGGCTGCCCAGCCTGTGGAGCGCCGTGGGCTTCCCCGCCGTCGCCCTGCCCATGGGCTTCGACCCGGCCGGCCTGCCGCTGTCCCTGCAACTGGCCGGCGCGCCCGGCACCGACGGCGCCCTGCTCGCCGTCGCCGACGCCTACCAGCGGCACACCGACTGGCATCTGCGCAGCCCCGGCCCGTTCCCGGCGACCCGCCCCGCCCCCGTCGTCCTGCCGCAGGCCGCGCCCTCCGAGAACGAGACCCAGCGGCAGCTCGGTGCGGCACTGCACCGGGCGGGGGTGCCCGTACCCGAGGCCGAACTCGCCGAGTTCGCCGGACAGTGGCAACTCACCGAAATGCTCTTCGGATTCCTGCCGGAACTCCCCGAAGCCGAGCCTGCATCCGACACCGAAGACGACAACTGAAGCGAATCCGAGGGGACTTTCATGACCACACGACAGGACTCCACGCGCACCACCACCGGCGACCTCCTGGAAAGCGACTGGATTCGCCGCTACCACCCCGCCGTCGCCGACGCACCACGCCTCATCTGCTTTCCGCACGCGGGCGGTTCGGCGAGCTTCTACTTTCCCGTAGCGAAGGAACTCACCCCGGCGATCGACGTCCTGGTCGTGCAATATCCGGGCCGCCAGGAACGCCGGCGCGAACCCCTGATCGACAACGTTCCCGAACTCGCCGACCGCGTCTTCGAAGAGGTACGGCACCACGCCGACCGGCCGCTGTACCTGTTCGGGCACAGCATGGGAGCCACCGTCGCCTTCGAGATCGCCCGCCGCTTCCAGGACGCCGGACTCCCCGCCCCGGCCCGGGTGTTCGCCTCCGCACGCCGGGCCCCCTCCCGGACCCGCCCCGACCGGGTCCACACCCGCGACGACGAGGGTGTCATCCGGGAACTGCGCAAACTCAGCGGCACCGACGACCGGGTGCTGGGCAACGAGGAGATCATGCGGCTGGCGCTGCCCGTACTGCGCAACGACTACAAGGCGGTGGAAACCTACCGCGCCGACCACGGGGCGCGCATCGACAGCCCGGTCACCGTGCTGACCGGGGACAGCGACCCCAACACCACCCTCGACGAGGCCCGCGCCTGGGCCGAACACACCACCGCCGACTGCGAGGTGCGGGTCTTTCCCGGCGGCCATTTCTATCTCGTCGACCGGCAGCGCGAGGTCCTCGACGCCATCACCGCCCGCATAAGCGCCCCGACCCGCAACCGAGGTTAGGGGGTCCCCGGCCCCCGGTAGGGGTCCGCACCGCGCCCACCCGCATCTAGCGTGAACTCCACCGCTGCCACGAATTCTCCATTTGTGGCCCGAGGACAGAAACAGGGAATCGCCGTGAGCCGAATAGCGTGGAAGACGCTGAGCAGCGGGGAGAACGACCATCTCCTGCTGGCGGTCGACTTCGCCGCGGGAAGCCGCGGGCCGGCCCAATTCGCCGACCTCGCCCCGCTCCTGGATCCGCCGCGCACACTGTGGACGAGCCGGCCCCCGGGCCCCGACGACCAGGTCCCGCCCACCGGCAACGCCTACCTCGACTGGTGGCTCGGCGAGCTCCGCGCCTCGGGCACCCCCGTGGAGGCCGTCCTCGGCTACTGCGCCGGCGGTGTCTTCGCCGCCGCCCTCGCCGACCGCATCGCCGACTGGCAGCCCGCCCCGCGGCTCATCCTCCTCGATCCCGAACTCCCCGCCACGAGCGGCCTGTACGAGGACTTCCACACGGCAGGCGACTCCCTCGCCGCCCTGCTCACCCCCGCCGAACTCGACGCTTTCCACGCCCGCGGCGAGGCCCTGAGAGCCCGGTATGGCGACGACCAGCTGCCGGTGGCCGGCCGCGAACTGGCCGACACCTTCACGGCCGCCGTGGCCGCCGCCGCCGACCGGCTCGACCTCGACGAGGACATCCGCGACGAACTCTCCGGCGCCTTCGTCTCCCTGGTCTCCTACCTCACCGCGGCCACCACTCTCAGCCCGCTGCCCGCCTGGTCCACCGCCACGGCCGTCACCACGACCACCCCCGAGCAGCCGGTCGGCCACGACCACCGTGTCCCGGTCGCCCACGACGACCTGCTGCGCTCACCGCAGACCGCCCGCGCACTCCAGCGGCTGCTGGCCGGCGACCGTGTCCCGGCGGCCGGGAAGGCCGGGTGAGCGCGATGACGGCGACGACGGGGGACACCGCCACCACCCTGACACCACCGGCGGGCGCACCGGCACCCGCCGGGAACGGCGCCCGCCCCACCCTCCTCCCGGCCCTCTTCGCCGAGCAGGCACACCGCACCCCCGACGCCACCGCCCTCGTCGACGGCGACGTCAGCCTCACCTACCGCGAACTCGCCGAGCGCTCCGCCAAGCTCGCCCACCACCTGATCTCCCTGGGCCTCGGCCCGGAGGACATCGTCGCCGTCGGCATGCGACGCGGCGCGGAACTCGTCACCGCCTTCCTCGCCGTCCTCACGGCCGGGGCCGCCTATCTGCCGCTCGACCTGCAGAACCCGGCGCAGCGCCTGGCACTGATGACCGAGGACGCCTGCCCGGCCGCCCTCCTCACCCACACCGGCAGCGCCGCCCCGGCCGGCGCCGCGGTCACCGTCCTCCTCGACGACGAGACCACCCGCGCGGCCATCGCCGCCGCCCCGGCCACCACCCCCCAGGACACCGACCGGGTACGGCCACTGCGCCCCGACCACGCCGCCTACGTCATCTACACCTCCGGCTCCACGGGCCGCCCCAAGGGCGTCGTCGTCACCCACCGCCCGCTCGCCGCCTACCTCGCCTACGCGCGCGGCACCTACCCGAGCGCCGCCCGCAGCACCCTGCTGCACTCCTCCGTCGCCTTCGACATGACGGTCACCACCCTGTACGCACCGCTCACCAGCGGCGGCACCATCCGCATCGGCGCGCTGGACGACCCGGGCCCCGGCCCCGCCCTGCTCAAGGTCACCCCGTCCCACATGGCGCTGCTCGCCACCCTGCCCCCGCAGGCCGCGCCGACCGAGCAGCTCGTCGTCGGCGGGGAACTCCTGCTCGCCGAGACCGTCGAGGCCTTCCGCGCCCGCCACCCCCGGGTCACCGTCCTCAACGAGTACGGTCCCACCGAGGCCACCGTCGGCTGCTGCGTGCACACCGTCCACCCCGGGGACACCCTGCCACCCGGCGCCGTGGCCATCGGCCGGCCCACCTGGACCAGCGACCTACGCGTCCTCGACGAGCAGTTGCGGCCCACCGACGACGGCGAGCTGTACATCGCCGGCGGTCAGCTGGCCCGCGGCTACCTGCGCCGCCCGGCACTCACCGCGGAACGCTTCGTCGCCGACCCCTACGGGCCGCCCGGCAGCCGTATGTACCGCACCGGGGACCGGGTGCGCCGCACCGCCGACGGCACCCTGTTCTTCCTCGGCCGCCTCGACGGACAGATCAAGATCCGCGGCTACCGCGTCGAACTCGGCGAGATCGAGTCGGCCCTGCTGCGCCACCCGACGGTCTCCCGCACCGCCGTCACCGTCCACCGCACCCCCATGGGCGACACCCACCTCGTCGCCTACGTCGTCCCCGAAGCCGGACACCGCGCGGACGCCGGCGAGCTGAAGACGCACCTGGTCGACACCCTGCCCGACTACATGGTCCCCAGCGCCTTCCTGACCCTCGACACCCTGCCCCTGAACGCCAACGGAAAGCTGGAGACGGACCGCCTCCCGGCGCCCGACTTCGCCGCCGTCACCCGCTACACGGCACCCGTCACCCCCGAACAGACGCTGCTGTGCGAACTGTTCGCCCGGTTCTCCGGCGCCCCCAAGGCCGGTCTCGACGACGACTTCTTCGCCCTGGGAGGCACCAGTCTGGGCGCCGCCCAGGTCGCCGGCAAGGCCCGCAGGCAGGGCCTGGGCCTCCGCCTCCAGGACATCACCGACCACCGCACGGTACGGCGCCTGTGCGAGGCGCTCACCACCGAGTAACAGGAATTGGAGACACGATGGAGCTGCTGCAGCTCGCAGGCATGGGCTGGATCTCCCGGTCCCTCAGCGTGGCCGCCCGGCTGGGCATCGCCGACCACCTCGCCGACGGCCCCAAGTCACCGTCCCAGCTCGCCGAGTTGACCGACGCCGACCCCGACGGCGTGCTCTACCTGCTGCGCGTCCTCGGCATCGTCGGCGTCTTCCGCGAACGCGAGGACGGCACCTTCGAACAGACCGACACCTCGGAGCGCATGCGCGACGACCACCCGCAGTCCATGCGCTACTGGTGCGTTCTCGGCGGCGAGATGTACTACGACGTGTGGCGCGACCTGCTGACCACCGTCAAGACCGGAAAGCCCGCCTCCCGCTCCGAGTACGGCGAGTCCATCTACGCCTACATGGACAAGGACACCGACGCCGGCGAGGTCTACGACAAGGCCATGGCCGACATCACCCGGCCCGCCGCCGCAGAACTCGCCCGCGACTTCGACTTCTCCCGCATCTCCACCGTGATCGACGTCGGCGGCGGCACCGGCCACCTCCTCAAGGGCATCCTCTCCGCCCACCGCGACATCCGCGGCACCGTCGCCGAGCGCGCCGACGTCGCCAAGCGCGGCGCCCAGCTCCTCGACGAGTCCGGCGACCAGGACCTGATCCGACGGCTCTCCTTCACCGAGGCCGACTTCTTCGAGAAGGTCCCGAGCGGCGCCGACGCCTACTTCCTCAAGAACGTCCTGCACAACTGGAGCCCCGAGAGCAGTGCCCGCATCCTCAGGACCGTCCAGCAGGCCATGACCCGCACCGTCGAGGAGTCCGACGGCCTCGCCGCCGAGCCCGTCCTCTTCGTCATCGAGCCGCTGCTCGGCCACGACAACGCCTCCGCGATCCGCTCGCTCTTCCAGATGGTCGTCTGCGAGGAGGGCACCCGCATCCGCTCCGTCGAGGACATGCGCGAGCAGGCCGAGGCCGCCGGCCTCCAGGTGCGGTCGATCCGCAATCTCTCCACGGAGCACAGCGTCGTCGAGTGCGTGCTCGCTCCCCGCGACTGACCAGCCATGACCGACCGGCTCCGGCCGACCGGCTTCGACCGACCACCTCCGACCGACGAGCTCCCTTCCCTCAGAGAGGACCAACCGCCCATGTGGGACGACCAGTTCGAGGGCATCGTCCGCCCTCACCTCGGCTTCCTCCCCGAGGAGGCCCCCTTCACCGAGAACCTCGACCTGCGCGACGCCGGCCTCGACTCCCTCGGCATCGTCGACCTCCTCATCGAGCTCGAGAACGCGTACGAGGTCAAGTTCACCGACGACGCCCTCGCCATGGAGACGTTCAGCACCCCCGGCGCGCTCTGGCGCACCCTCGCCGGTCTGCGCACCGCGGCCGTGAGCTGACGGCCCACTCACCCCCAGCCCTCCTCCCTCCCTCCCGCTCCTCTCCCACAGGTGGACGAACCGCATGTCGAATGAGTCGAACGAACAGAAGCTCCTCGACTACCTCAAGAGGGCGACGACCGAACTGCGCGACACCCGCAGGAGGTTGCGCGAGGAGGAGGAGAAGAGCCACGAGCCCATCGCCATCGTCGGCATGGCGTGCCGCTACCCCGGCGGAGTGACCTCCCCGGAGGACCTGTGGAGCCTGCTCGCCGCCGACGGCGACGCCATCACCCCCTTCCCCACGGACCGCGGCTGGGACGTCGCCGGTCTCTACGACCCGGACCCGGACGCCCCCGGCAAGACGTACTCCGTCGAGGGCGGCTTCCTCGACGGAGCCGCCGACTTCGACGCGGACTTCTTCGGCATCAGCCCCCGCGAGGCCCTCGCGACCGACCCGCAGCAGCGGCTGCTGCTTGAGACGTCCTGGGAGGCGTTCGAGCGGGCCGGCATCGACCCCGCATCCCTGCGAGGCAGCGCCACCGGCGTCTTCGCCGGCGTCATGTACCACGACTACGGCGCGCACCTCCAGCATGTCCCCCAGGACATCTCCGCCTTCCTCGGCAACGGCAGCGCCGCGAGCGTCGTCTCCGGGCGGGTGTCGTATGCGCTGGGTCTGGAGGGTCCGGCGGTGACGGTGGACACGGCGTGTTCGTCGTCGCTGGTGGCGGTGCATCTGGCGGCGCAGGCGCTGCGGGGTGGTGAGTGCTCGCTGGCGTTGGCGGGTGGTGTGACGGTGATGTCGACGCCGGACACGTTCGTGGACTTCAGCCGGCAGCGGGGTCTTGCGGCGGACGGGCGGTGCAAGCCGTTCGCCGAGGCTGCGGACGGTACCGGTTGGGGTGAGGGTGTCGGTGTGCTGGTGCTGGAGCGTCTGTCGGACGCGCGGCGCAACGGGCACCGGGTGCTGGCGGTCGTGCGGGGCTCGGCGGTCAACCAGGACGGCGCGAGCAGTCAGCTGACCGCGCCGAACGGCCCGTCCCAGCAAAGGGTCATCCGGCAGGCGCTCGCCTCGGCCCGCCTCACCGCCCAGCAGATCGACGTGGTGGAGGCCCACGGCACCGGGACCCGGCTCGGGGACCCGATCGAGGCGCAGGCGCTGCTCGCGACGTATGGGCAGGACCGGTCCTCGGACGCGCCGCTGTGGCTCGGTTCGATCAAGTCCAACCTGGGGCACACGCAGGCCGCCGCGGGCGTGGCCGGGATCATCAAGATGGTGCTGGCTCTGCGGAATGAGGAGCTTCCCCGGACCCTGCACGTCGATGCGCCGTCTTCCCACGTGGACTGGTCGGCGGGTGCGGTCGAGCTGCTGACCGAGGCCCGGCCTTGGAGGGGCGGGGAGCGGACCCGGCGTGCCGGTGTGTCCTCGTTCGGGATCAGCGGGACGAACGCGCACGTGATCGTGGAGGAGGCGCCGGCCGAGGAGCCCGCCGAGGCCTTGGAGGCTACAGGGCTGCCGGTGGTGCCCTGGATCGTCTCCGGCAAGTCCACCGAGGCGGTACGCGGACAGGCGGCGCGGCTGCTCGGGCACGCGGTGGCACACCCGGAACTCGACCTGGCGGACGTGGGCTCGTCTCTGGTGACCCGGCGGTCGTCGTTCGTGTACCGGGCAGGTGTGGTGGCCGGTGACCGTGAGGGGTTGCTGGCCGGGCTGGAGGCGGTGGCGAGCGGTTCCGTGGTGCCGTCGGTGGCCGGGGGTTCGCTGGCGTTCCTGTTCACGGGGCAGGGGAGTCAGCGGGCGGGGATGGGCCGGGAGTTGTATGAGGTCTTCCCGGTGTTCGCCGCGGCGCTGGACGAGGTGTGCGCGGCGCTGGATGTGCATCTGGAGCGTCCGCTGAAGGACGTGATGTTCGGCGGGGAAGGGCTGGACGAGACCGGGTACACGCAGCCTGCGCTGTTCGCCCTGGAGGTGGCGCTGTTCCGGCTTCTCGAAGCATGGGGTGTGCGGCCGGATGTGCTGGCCGGGCATTCGATCGGTGAGCTGGCCGCCGCGTATGTGGCGGGGCTGTGGTCGCTGGAGGACGCGGCGAGGCTGGTGGCCGCTCGTGGGCGGCTGATGCAGCGGCTTCCGGCGGGCGGTGCGATGGCTGCCGTACAGGCCACCGAGGCGGACGTACGTGCCGTGCTGCCGGAAGGTACGGGGATCGCGGCCGTGAACGGGCCGGTGTCCGTGGTCGTTTCCGGTCCGGAGGCGGGTGTGGACGAGGTCGTCGCGCACTTCTCGGCGGCCGGCCGCAAGACGAAGAAGCTGACCGTCAGCCATGCCTTCCACTCGCCGCTGATGGAGCCGATGCTCGCGGAGTTCGAGCAGATCGCCGCGCAACTGACCTACGTCCAGCTGGCGTTGCCGATCGTGTCGACGCTGACCGGCCAGGCGGTGTCGTACGACGAGCTCTCGCAGCCGTCCTACTGGGTCCGGCACGTCCGCGAGGCGGTCCGCTTCGCCGACGCGGTCACCACGCTGGACGGGCGGGGCGTCGGTACGTTCCTGGAGCTGGGTCCGGATGCCGTGCTGACCGCGATGGCGGCCGACACCGGCACGGAGGCCACGCTCGTCGCGGGGCTGCGTCGCGACCGCACCGAGCCCCAAGCCCTCGTCGAGGCACTCACCCGCCTGCCCTCCGTCGACTGGACCGCCTACTTCGGCCCCGGCCGGCGGGCCGTCGACCTGCCCACCTACGCCTTCCAGCACCAGCCGTACTGGCTGGACGCCTACGCGGGTGCGGCGCGCGGCGATGTCGTAGGCGCCGGGCAGACGGACGCCGAGCACGCGCTGCTGAGCGCGGCGGTGGAACTGCCGGACTCCGGCGGGGTGTTGTTCACCGGCCGGCTGTCCCCGGCCGTCCAGTCGTGGCTGCCCGAGCACACGGTGCACGGGACTGTCGTGCTGCCGGGCGCGGCCCTGGTGGAGATCGCCCTGCGGGCCGGTGACGAGGTCGGACGCGGGACCGTCCGTGATCTGACGCTGCACGCCCCGCTGGTCCTGCCCACCGACCGCGCCGTGTCTCTTCGTGTCCGTGTGGGCGAGGGCGAGGAGCCTGCGCTCACCGTGCACTCCCGCCCGGAGGGCGAGGAGGGCTGGACGCTGCACGCCGAGGGCGTTCTGGCGGCCGAGTCCGTCGAGCCGGCCGCCGATCTGGGTGATGTCTGGCCGCCGGCGGGCGCGGAGCCGGTGGACACCGCGAACCTGTACGAGGAACTGGCCGCGGCCGGACTGGAGTACGGCCCGCTGTTCCAGGGTGTCACCGCCGCCTGGCGAGCCGCGGACGGCGGCTCGGTGTACGCCGAGGTCGCCCTGCCCGAGGGCACCGACACCGAGGGCTTCGGCATCCACCCGGCGCTGCTCGACGCCTCCCTGCACGCCATCGGACTGGCGCAGCAGGAAGGTTCCGAGGCTCAACTGCCGTTCTCGTGGTCGGACGTCACCCTGCACGCCTCCGGCGCCTCGGTGCTGCGGGTGCGGATCGCGGGCGTGGGTTCGGGCCACCGGCTCGACCTCGCCGACGCGGCCGGCTCCCCGGTGGCGACCATCGGCACGCTGGCCCTGCGCGCAGCGGTGCCGGCCGTGGAGGAGACGGGCGCCGTCCGTGACCTCTACCGGGTCGACCGGGTCCCGGTCGTGTCGGAGGCGACCGAGTCCACGGCCTCGTACACCGTCCTCGAGGCGGCCACCGCCGCCGATCTGCTGCCGCGGCTCCAGGCCCACCTGGAGGGCGAGGACGACCTGCTGCTCGTGATCACCCGCGGCGCGGCCACCGAACCCGAGCAGTCCGCGATCCGTGGTCTCGTCCGGGCGGCGCAGGCCGAGTATCCGGACCGGATCGTCCTGCTCGACTCCGATCAGGAGATCCCCGAGCGGCTGCCTGTCGGGGAGCCGGAACTCGCTTACGCGGAAGGCATCTTCAGCGCTCCGCGGCTCGCCCGCGAGACGGCGTCCGTGGGCGGTTCCTGGTCCACGTCCGGCACGGTTCTGGTGACCGGTGGCACGGGCGGGCTCGGTGCGCTGACCGCGCGCCACCTCGTCGCCGCCCACGGTGTGCGCAGTCTGCTGCTCACCAGCCGACGCGGCGCCGACGCGCCGGGAGCCGCCGAACTCACCGCAGAACTAAGCGCGTCGGGCGCGGACGTGACGATCCAGGCATGCGACGTCTCCGACCGGGAAGCGCTGGCACGGCTGTTCGCGTCCCACGCGGACATCACGGCGGTCGTGCACACCGCGGGCGTGGTCGACGACGCGACCGTCGAGCACCTGAGCTCGGAGCGCCTGGAGTCGGTGTGGGCGCCGAAGGCGGCGGCCGCCCGGCATCTGCACGAGCTGACGGCCGGGCGGGACCTCGACGCGTTCGTGCTCTACTCCTCGACCGCGGCCACCTTCGACGGCACCGGCCAGGCCAACTACGCCGCCGCCAACGCCTACCTGGACGCCCTCGCCGCCCAGCGGCAGGCACAGGGCCTGCCCGGGGTCTCGCTGGCCTGGGGCCTGTGGGACCCGGAGGTCGGCGGCATGGGCGCCGGGCTCACCGCGGCCGACATCGACCGCATGGCCCGAGTGGGCGTCCTGCCGCTCGACGCGGAGCGGGGCCTGGCCCTTCTGGACGCGGCCCTCGCCGGCTCCTCGCACGCCCATCTGCTCCCCGTCGCCATGGACGGCCGAGCCCTTGAGCAGCGTGCCAGGCGCGGGGAACTGCCCCGGGTGCTGCACGGGCTCGTCCGCCCCTCCGCCGTGCGCAGGACCGTCGCGGCCGGCGGGTCGGCCCCGGCCGGAGACCTGGCCGCCCGCCTGGAGCGTCTTCCGGTCGCCGAACGCACCCGCGTCCTGCTCGATCTCGTACGCCGTCATGTCGCGGCCGTCCTCGGCTTCGGCGGGGCGGGCGAGGTCGCACCCGAGAAGCCGTTCAAGGAGTTCGGTTTCGACTCCCTCACGGCGGTCGAGTTCCGCAACCGGCTCGGCGCCGAGGCAGGCCTCCGGCTGCCCGCGACCCTCGTCTTCGACCATCCGACACCGAGCGCGGTCGCGGGCTTCCTCGCCGCCGAACTCCTCGGAGAGGAGGGCGAGTCCGACGCGGCGCCGGTGCCGGCCGGTGCGGTGTCGGCCTCCGCTGCCGACCCCGTCGTCATCGTGGGCATGGCGTGCCGGTACCCCGGCGGTGTGAGCTCGCCGGAGGAGCTGTGGGCACTGCTGGCGGCGGGCGGCGACGCGGTCTCCGAGTTCCCGTCCGACCGGGGGCCGCTGTGGCAGGAGTCGTACGACCCCGATCCGGAGGCCGTCGGCAAGACCTACACACGGTACGGAGGGTTCCTCGCCGAGGCCGCCGAGTTCGACCCAGGCTTCTTCGGGATCAGCCCGCGCGAGGCGCTTGCGATGGACCCGCAGCACCGATTGCTGCTGGAGACGTCCTGGGAGGCGTTCGAGCGGGCCGGGATCGATCCGGCCGCCGCGCGCGGCAGCGCCACCGGCGTCTTCACCGGCGTCATGTACCACGACTACGCCACCGTCCTGGAACGCTCCGCCCACCACGACACCGAGGGCTTCATGGGCGTCGGCGGCAGCATCGCCTCCGGGCGGGTGTCGTATGCGCTGGGTCTGGAGGGTCCGGCGGTGACGGTGGACACGGCGTGTTCGTCGTCGCTGGTGGCGGTGCATCTGGCGGCGCAGGCGCTGCGGGGTGGTGAGTGCTCGCTGGCGTTGGCGGGTGGTGTGACGGTGATGTCGACGCCGGACACGTTCGTGGACTTCAGCCGGCAGCGGGGTCTTGCGGCGGACGGGCGGTGCAAGCCCTTCGCGCAGGCCGCGGACGGTACGGGCTGGGGTGAGGGTGTCGGTGTGCTGGTGCTGGAGCGTCTGTCGGACGCGCGGCGCAACGGGCACCGGGTGCTGGCGGTCGTGCGGGGCTCGGCGGTCAACCAGGACGGCGCGAGCAACGGCCTCACCGCCCCCAACGGCCCCGCTCAGCAGCGCGTCATCAAGCAGGCCCTCGCGGCGGCCGGACTCTCCTCCACCGATGTGGACGCGGTGGAGGCCCACGGCACCGGCACCAAGCTGGGCGACCCGATCGAGGCGCAGGCGCTACTCGCCACCTACGGCCAGGACCGCTCCCCGGATGCGCCGCTGTGGCTGGGCTCGGTGAAGTCGAACCTGGGGCACACCCAGGCCGCCGCGGGTGTCGCCGGGATCATCAAGATGGTCCTGGCCCTGCGCAACGAGGAACTGCCGCGCACCCTGCACGTCGACACCCCGTCCTCGCACGTGGACTGGTCGGCAGGTGAGGTGGAGCTGCTGACCGAGGCCCGGCCCTGGCAGGCGGGGGAGCGGACCCGGCGCGCGGGCGTCTCCTCCTTCGGCATCAGCGGCACCAACGCCCACGTCATCGTGGAGGAGGCGCCGGCCGAGGAGCCCGCTGCGGAGACCTTGGAGCCGGCCGTGCTTCCGGTCGTGCCGTGGGTCGTCTCCGGCAGAACCGCCGCAGCCGCGCGCGAGCAGGCGATACGTCTCCTGCGCTTCCTCGGCGACGGAGCGGGGACCGACCCGGTCGGCATCGCCTACTCGTTGACGACTCAGCGGTCGTCGTTCGTGTACCGGGCGGGTGTGGTGGCCGGTGACCGTGAGGGGTTGCTGGCCGGGCTGGAGGCGGTGGCGAGCGGTTCCGTGGTGCCGTCGGTGGCCGGGGGTTCGCTGGCGTTCCTGTTCACGGGGCAGGGGAGTCAGCGGGCGGGGATGGGCCGGGAGTTGTATGAGGCCTTCCCGGTGTTCGCCGCGGCGCTGGACGAGGTGTGCGCGGCGCTGGATGTGCATCTGGAGCGTCCGCTGAAGGACGTGATGTTCGGTGGGGAGGGCCTGGACGAGACGGGCTACACCCAGCCCGCGCTGTTCGCGTTGGAAGTCGCCCTGTTCCGGCTGTTGGAAGCGTGGGGGGTTAGGCCGGATGTGCTGGCCGGGCATTCGATCGGTGAGCTGGCCGCCGCGCATGTGGCGGGGCTGTGGTCGCTGGAGGACGCGGCGAGGCTGGTGGCCGCTCGTGGCCGGCTGATGCAGCAGCTCCCGGCGGGCGGCGCGATGGCCGCCGTACAGGCCACCGAGGCGGACGTACGTGCCGTGCTGCCGGAAGGTACGGGGATCGCGGCCGTGAACGGGCCGGTGTCCGTGGTCGTGTCCGGTCCGGAGACGGGCGTGGACGAGGTCGTCGCGCACTTCTCGGCGGCCGGCCGCAAGACGAAGAAGCTGACCGTCAGCCACGCCTTCCACTCCCCGCTGATGGAGCCGATGCTCGCCGAGTTCGAGCAGATCGCCGCCCAACTCGCGTACGACGAGCCGACGCTGCCGATCGTGTCGACGCTCACCGGAGACCCGGTCTCCTTCGAGGAGCTGGCCGACCCGTCCTACTGGGTCCGGCACGTCCGCGAGGCCGTCCGCTTCGCCGACGCCGTCACCGCACTCGGCGCCCAGGGCGCCGGCACCTTCCTGGAGCTGGGCCCGGATGCCGTGCTGACCGCCATGGCGGCCGACACCGGCACGGAGGCCACGCTCGTCGCAACCCTCCGCCGCGACCGCACCGAGCCGCAGGCTCTCGTCGAGGCCCTCACCCGGGTGCCGTCCGTCGACTGGGCCGCGTACTTCGGCCCTGGCCGACAGGCCGTCGACCTGCCCACCTACGCCTTCCAGCACGAGAGCTACTGGCCCACGCCGTCCTCGGGCAACGTGGGTGACGTGGAGGGCGCCGGTGTCGCCGCGGCGGGGCACCCGCTGCTCGGCGCGATGGTCGAACTGCCGGACGCCGAAGGGATGTTGTTCACCGGCCGGTTGTCCCTGGCCACGCAGCCGTGGTTGGCCGAGCACGCGGTGAACGGCACGGTCGTCGTGCCCGGTGCCGCGCTCGTCGAGATCGCGGTGCGGGCCGGTGACGAGGTCGGACGCGGGACCGTCCGTGATCTGACGCTGCGCGCCCCCCTCGTCGTACCCGCCGACCGCGCCGTGTCTCTTCGTGTCCGTGTGGGCGAGGGCGAGGAGCCTGCGCTCACCGTGCACTCCCGCCCGGAGGGCGAGGAGAGCTGGACGCTGCACGCCGAGGGCGTTCTGGCGGCCGGGGCCGTCGAGCCGGCCGCCGATCTGGGTGATGTCTGGCCGCCGGCGGGCGCGGAGCCGGTGGACACCGCGAACCTGTACGACGAACTGGCCGCGGCCGGACTGGAGTACGGCCCGCTGTTCCAGGGTGTCACCGCCGCCTGGCGTGCCACGGACGGCGACTCGGTGTACGCCGAGGTCGCCCTGCCCGAGGGCACCGACACCGAGGGCTTCGGCATCCACCCGGCGCTGCTCGACGCCTCCCTGCACGCCATCGGACTGTGGCCGTCCGCCGACGCCTCACGGGCGGAGCTGCCGTTCTCGTGGTCGGACGTCACCCTGCACGCCTCCGGGGCCCCGGCCCTGCGCGTGCGCATCACCAGGGAAGGGGCCGGTCAGCGACTGGAACTTGCCGACCCCACCGGTACCCCGGTCGCCACCGTGGGCACGCTGGTGCT
Organism: Streptomyces sp. NPDC001843; assembly: GCF_042891955.1. Taxonomy (NCBI): domain Bacteria; kingdom Bacillati; phylum Actinomycetota; class Actinomycetes; order Kitasatosporales; family Streptomycetaceae; genus Streptomyces; species Streptomyces sp. NPDC001843. Next base: position 256,941 of record NZ_JBIATQ010000007.1, read on the forward strand.
GCGCCCCCTGGCGGTCGCGGACGGCGGCGCGGTTCGTGACCTGTACCGGGTGGAGTGGACGCCGGTCGGTGGACAGGCGACCGAGGCCACTGACGCGTACACGGTCCTCCGGGCCGACACCGCGGCCGGTCTGCTCCCGCGGCTCCAGGCCGCCCTGGCGGGAGAGGAGCCCGTGCTGGTCGTCACCCGGGACGCACTCACCGATCCCGAGCAGGCCGCCGTACGCGGTCTGGCCCGGGCCGCGCAGGCCGAACACCCCGACCGGATCGTGCTCCTCGACACCACCGGAGAACTGCCGGCACACATCCCTCCGGACGAGCCCGAACTCGCCTACTCCGGCGGCCGGTTCCAGGCCCCTCGCCTGGCCCGGGAGGCGGCCTCGACCGGCGCCGCCTGGCCCACCACCGGCACCACCCTCATCACCGGCGGCACCGGCGGGCTCGGCGCCCTCACCGCACGCCACCTGGTCACCGGCCATGGTGTGCGCAGCCTGCTGCTCACCAGCCGACGCGGACCCGACGCACCCGGAGCCACGGAACTCGCCGCAGAACTGCGCGCGTCGGGCGCGGACGTGACGATCGAGACCTGCGACGTCTCCGACCGGGACGCCGTCGCGGAGCTGCTGGACGCGCACCCGGGCATCACCGCCGTCGTGCACACCGCGGGTGTCCTCGACGACACGACCGTCGAACACCTCACCCCGGAGCGACTGGACGCCGTCTGGGCACCGAAGGCCGGGGCCGCCCGGCACCTGCACGAACTGACCACCGGCCACGACATCGAAGCCTTCGTCCTGTTCTCCTCCGCCGCCGGCTGCTTCGACGGCATAGGCCAGGCCAACTACGCCGCCGCCAACGCCTATCTGGACGCCCTCGCCGCCCAGCGGCAGGCACAGGGCCTGCCCGGGGTCTCGCTCGGCTGGGGCCTGTGGGCACCCGGCGCCGGCGGCATGGGCGCCGGACTCACCGCCACCGACCTCGAGCGCATGGCGCGCGCCGGAGTCGGAGCCATCGGGGCCGAGGAGGGCACGGCCCTCTTCGACGCGGCGCTGGCAGCGGCACAGCGCAGCCCGCACCTCGTCCCCGTCAAGCTCGAACTGGCCTCGTGGGACACGGAGAACACCCCGGCCCTCCTGCGCGACCTGGTCCGGCCCCGGACCCGCCGTACCGCACGGGCGTCACTCGCGGCGGACGCCGGGCGGCCGTCCGGCAACACCCTCCAGGACCGGCTGACGGCCCTGCCCGACACCGCCGCCCGCCGTGAGCTGCTGCTCGACCTGGCCCGCAAGCACGCGGCAGCCGTGCTCGGCTTCTCCGGGGCGCACGCCGTGCCCACCGACGCGGCCTTCACCGAACTGGGCTTCGACTCGCTCACCGCGGTCGAGTTCCGCAACGCCCTCGCCGCCGACACCGGCGTACGGCTGCCCGCGACGCTCGTCTTCGACTACCCGAGCCCGGGCGCGGTCGCCGACTACCTGCTGACCGAACTGGTCGGCCCCGAGACGGGGACGGACCCGGCTCAGGGCACGGCCGTCGCCGTCACGGCCACCACCGACGAGCCGATCGCGATCGTCGGCATGGCCTGCCGCTACCCCGGAGGCGTCAACTCGCCCGAGGAACTGTGGCAGTTGCTCGCCGCGGGCGGAGACGCCATCAGCCCGTTGCCCACCGACCGCGGCTGGGACGTCGCTGGCCTGTACGACCCCGACCCCGAAGCCGTCGGCAAGACGTACGCCCGCCACGGCGGATTCCTCACCCAGGCCGCCGAGTTCGACCCCGCCTTCTTCGGGATCAGCCCGCGCGAGGCCCTCGCGACCGACCCGCAGCACCGGCTGCTGCTGGAGACGTCCTGGGAGGCGTTCGAGCGGGCCGGTATCGACCCCGCCACCGTGCGCGGCAGCGCCACCGGTGTGTTCGCCGGCGTCATGTACAACGACTACGGCATCAGGCTGAGCGGCTACCCGGCCGACCTGGAGGGTTACCTCGGCACAGGCAGCTCCGGCAGCGTCGCCTCGGGCCGCGTCGCCTACGTCCTCGGCCTTGAGGGCCCAGCGGTCACCGTCGACACGGCCTGCTCGTCCTCCCTGGTCACCGTGCACATGGCCGCGCAGGCGCTGCGCAGCGGCGAGTGCAGCCTGGCCCTGGCCGGCGGTGTCACCGTCATGGCCACCCCGGAGACGTTCGTCGGCTTCAGCCGGCAGCGGGGGCTGGCCCCCGACGGCCGCTGCAAGCCGTTCGCCGAGGCCGCGGACGGCACCGGCTGGGGCGAGGGCGTCGGCATGCTCGTCCTGGAAAAGCTCTCCGACGCCCGCCGCAACGGCCACCGGGTGCTCGCGGTGGTCCGGGGCTCGGCGGTCAACCAGGACGGCGCCAGCAACGGCCTGACCGCCCCCAACGGCCCCTCCCAGCAGCGCGTCATCCGCCAGGCCCTCGCCGCCGCCCGGCTCACCCCGCAGCAGGTGGACGCGGTGGAGGCCCACGGCACGGGCACCAAGCTGGGCGACCCGATCGAGGCACAGGCGCTGCTGGCGACGTATGGCCAGGACCGCTCCCTGGATGCGCCGCTGTGGCTGGGCTCGGTGAAGTCGAACCTGGGGCACACCCAGGCCGCCGCGGGTGTCGCCGGGATCATCAAGATGGTCCTCGCCCTGCGCAACGAGGAACTGCCGCAGACGCTGCACGTGGACACCCCTTCGTCCCACGTGGACTGGGCGGCGGGCGCGGTCGAGCTGCTGACCGAGGCCCGGCCGTGGCAGGCGGGGGAGCGGACCCGGCGCGCCGGCGTGTCCTCCTTCGGCATCAGCGGCACCAACGCCCACGTCATCATCGAGGAGGCGCCCGCGGAGGCCGACGCCGAGCCGGACTCATCGGCGCGGCGGCTGCCGGTCCTGCCATGGATCGTCTCCGGCAAGACGGCGGAGGCCGTCCGCGCCCAGGCCGCCCGCCTGCTCGACTTCGTCACGGAGCACCCCGAGCTGGACTCCACGAACATCGCGGCCTCGCTCACCTCCCGCCGGGCTTCGTTCGCCTACCGGGCGGGTGCGGTGGCCGGTGACCGGGCAGGCCTGCTGGACGGACTGGAGGCCATCGCCGGAGGCGCGGTGGCGCCGTTCGGTACGGCGGGTTCGCTGGCGTTCCTGTTCACGGGGCAGGGGAGTCAGCGGGCGGGGATGGGCCGGGAGTTGTATGAGGCCTTCCCGGTGTTCGCCGCGGCGCTGGATGAGGTGTGCGCCGCGCTGGATGTGTATCTGGAGCGTCCGCTGAAGGGCGTGATGTTCGGTGGGGAGGGGCTGGACGAGACGGGCTATACCCAGCCTGCGCTGTTCGCCCTGGAAGTCGCCCTGTTCCGGCTGTTGGAAGCGTGGGGGGTCAGGCCGGATGTGCTGGCCGGGCACTCGATCGGTGAGCTGGCCGTCGCGCATGTCGCGGGGCTGTGGTCGCTGGAGGACGCGGCGAGGCTGGTGGCCGCTCGTGGGCGGCTGATGCAGCAGCTCCCGGCGGGCGGTGCGATGGCCGCCGTACAGGCCACCGAGGCGGACGTACGTGCCGTGCTGCCGGAAGGTACGGGGATCGCGGCCGTGAACGGGCCGGTGTCCGTGGTCGTGTCCGGTCCGGAGGCGGGTGTGGACGAGGTCGTCGCGCACTTCTCGGCGGCCGGCCGCAAGACGAAGAAGCTGACCGTCAGCCACGCCTTCCACTCCCCGCTGATGGAACCGATGCTCGCCGAGTTCGAGCAGATCGCCGCCCAACTCACCTACAGCGAGCTCAAGTATCCGATCGTCTCCACGCTGACGGGCGAAGCCGCCTCCTCCGAGGAACTCTCCCAGCCGGCGTACTGGGTCCGGCACGTCCGCGAGGCGGTCCGCTTCGCCGACGCGGTCACCACCCTCGATGACCAGGGCGTCGGTACGTTCCTGGAGCTGGGCCCCGACGCCGTACTCACCGCCATGGTGGCCGACCCGCGTGCCGTCCCGGCCCTGCGCCGCGACCGCACCGAACCCCAGGCCCTCGTCGAAGCGCTCACCCGTGTGCCGGTCGTCGACTGGACCGCCTACTTCGCGGAGACCGGCAGCCTGGCCGTGGACCTGCCGACCTACGCCTTCCAGCACGGGACCTACTGGCTCGCGGACACGGGCGCGGGTACGGCGACCGGCTTCGGCCAGACGGACGCCGAGCACCCGCTGCTGAGCGCGACCGTCGAACTACCGGACTCCGACGGGGTGTTGTTCACCGGCCGCCTCTCGCTCGCCACGCACGCCTGGCTGGCCGAGCACGCCGTGAACGGCACCGTCATCGTGCCCGGCGCCGCCCTCGTCGAGATCGCCGTACGCGCCGGTGACCAGGTCGGCCGCGGCACCGTCCGCGACCTGACGCTGCACGCCCCCCTCGTCGTACCGGCCGAGGGCGCTGTGGCTCTCCGCGTCCGCGTCGGCGAAGGCGACGAACCGACGCTGACCGTCCACTCCCGCCCCGACGGCGAGGACACCTGGACCCTGAACGCCGAAGGCGTCCTCTCCGCCGAGACCGTCGAACCCGCCGCCGACCTCACCGTCTGGCCCCCGGCCGGCGCCGACCCCGTCGACACCAGCACTCTGTACGCCGATCTGTCGGCCATGGGGCTGGAGTACGGCCCTCTCTTCCAGGGCGCCACGGCGGTCTGGCGGAACGGGGACGACACCGTGTACGCCGAGGTCTCCCTCCCGGAGGGCACCGACACCCACGGGTACGGCATCCACCCGGCGCTCCTCGACGCCTCCCTGCACGCCATCAGCCTGCTGGAGGACCAGGACGACACCGCTCAACTGCCGTTCTCCTGGAGTGACTTCGCTCTGCACGCCACCGGCGCCTCGGCGGTGCGGGTCCGTATCGCCCGTACCGGCTCCGGGTTCCGGATCGACGCGGCCGACCTGGCCGGCTCCCCGGTGGCCGGGGTGGGGGCGCTGGCCCTGCGTCCGCTGGCGGCCCAGGCCGCGGGCGTCCGCGACCTGTACCGGGTCGACTGGGTCGCGGTGGCCGGGGAGGCGGGCGAGCCCACCGAGTCGTACACGGTGCTCCAGGCCCCGACGGCCGCCGGTCTGCTGCCCAAGCTCCAGGACCGCCTGGAGGGCGAGGACAGCCTGCTCGTGGTCACCCGCGAGGCGGCCACCGACCCCGAGCAGTCCGCCATCCGCGGCCTGATCCGGGCCGCGCAGGCCGAACACCCCGAGCGGATCACCCTCCTCGACACGGTCGAGGGCCTGCCCGGCCGCATCCCGGCAGGCGAGCCCGAACTCGCCTACTCCGGCGGCCGGTTCCAGGCGCCCCGCCTGGCCCGGGAGGCGGCCGCGACCGGCGCCGCCTGGCCCACCACCGGCACCACCCTCATCACCGGCGGCACCGGCGGGCTCGGCGCCCTCACCGCACGCCACCTGGTCACCGGCCATGGTGTGCGCAGCCTGCTGCTCACCAGCCGACGCGGACCCGACGCACCCGGAGCCACGGAACTCGCCGCCGAGCTCCAGGAGTTGGGTGCCCTGGTGGAGACCGTCGCCTGCGACGTCACCGACCGCGCCGCCCTCGCCGGGCTGCTGGCCGCGCACCCCGACGTCACCGCCGTCGTCCACACCGCGGGCGTGGTGCGGGACGCGACGATCGCTTCGCTCACCCCTGAGACGCTGGACGCTCTGCGGGCCCCCAAGGCCGACGCCGCCCGGCACCTGCACGAGCTGACGGCCGGGCACCGGCTGGAAGCCTTCGTGCTCTACTCCTCGGCCGCCGGTGTGCTCGGCGGCCCAGGCCAAGGCGCCTACGCGGCCGCCAACGCCGCCCTGGACGCTCTCGCCGCCGAGCGCCGCGCCCAGGGGCTGCCCGCCACCTCCCTCGCCTGGGGACTCTGGGCGCCGGAGGCCGGCGGAATGGGCGCCGACCTCAGCGACGGCGACGTCGACCGCATGGCACGGTCGGGTGTCCGCCCCCTCGAGGTCGCGGAAGGCCTGGCCCTCCTGGACGCGGCGGTCGCGGCGGACCACGCGACGCTGGTTCCGGCCGGACTCGACCTGCCCGTGCTCGCCCGCATGGTCGGAGACCAAGTCCCGCCGCTCTTCTCTCAGTTGGTACGACCGGTCACCGCACGCCGATCCACTGCCGCCGGCAGCGGGGCAGCGGGCGGGCCGGAGCTGGCGCAGCGGCTGGCGGGGCTCTCCGGCCCCGACCGGCAGCGGCTGGTCCTCGATGCGGTCAACCGGCACGTCGCCGCCGTCCTCGGTACGGCCGGCGGCGCCGGGGCCCCGGAGATCACGCCGGACAAGCCCTTCAAGGAGCTCGGGTTCGACTCGCTCACCGCGGTCGAACTGCGCAACGCCCTGGGCGCCGAGGCGGGGGTCCGGCTGCCGGCGACGCTCGTCTTCGACTACCCGACCCCGGCCGAACTCGCCGGATTCCTGCTCGGGCAACTGGTCCCCGAGGACGCCGCCGGGACCGGTGACACGACGTACGAGGAGAGCGTCCGGGCGACCCTGCGGTCCATACCGCTGGCCCGGCTCAGGGACGCGGGCCTGCTGGACGCGCTGCTCGAACTCGCGGGCCACCGCCCCGAGTCCACGGCGGCGCCCCTGTCGGTGGACGACCCGGCCGGCGCGGCCGGGGCGAGTGCCGGCGACATCGACGACATGGATGCCGAGAGCCTCATCTCGATGGCGCTCGAAGGATCGGACTTCTGATGACGCGGCTGACGACGCGCGACGCGGATTGGGTGAGGTAACAGGTGTCTGGACAGAAGGTGTCTGCACAGAACGAGAAGATCGTCGAGGCTCTCCGGGCGTCGCTGAAGGAGACCGAGCGGCTGCGCGAGCAGAACCGCCGCCTGACCGCCTCCGCCCACGAGCCGATCGCGATCGTCGGCATGGCCTGCCGCTACCCCGGAGGCGTCGACTCGCCCGAGGACCTGTGGAAGCTGCTGGCCTCCGGCGGTGACGCCGTCAGCCGGTTCCCCGAGGACCGAGGCTGGGACACGGAGAACCTCTACGACCCCGACCCCGACGCGGCGGGCCGCACCTACTCGGTCGAGGGAGGGTTCCTCACCCAGGCCGCCGAGTTCGACCCCGCCTTCTTCGGGATCAGCCCGCGCGAGGCCCTGGCCATGGACCCGCAGCACCGGCTGCTGCTGGAGACGTCCTGGGAGGCGTTCGAGCGGGCCGGGATCGACCCGGCCGCCGTGCGCGGCAGCGCCACCGGTGTGTTCGCCGGCGTCATGTACCACGACTACAGCGAGGTGCTGGAACGCGCCACCGACGACCTGGAGGGATTCCTCGGCGTCGGCGGCAGCATCGCCTCCGGCCGGGTGTCCTACGCGTTCGGCCTCGAAGGCCCCGCCGTCACCGTCGACACCGCCTGCTCCTCGTCCCTGGTGGCCGTCCACCTGGCCGCGCAGGCGCTGCGCAGCGGCGAGTGCAGCCTGGCCCTGGCCGGCGGTGTCACCGTCATGGCCACCCCGGACACCTTCGTCGACTTCAGCCGGCAGCGGGGGCTGGCCCCCGACGGCCGCTGCAAGCCGTTCGCCGAGGCCGCGGACGGCACCGGCTGGGGCGAGGGCGTCGGCATGCTCGTCCTGGAAAAGCTCTCCGACGCCCGCCGCAACGGCCACCGGGTGCTCGCGGTGGTCCGGGGCTCCGCCATCAACCAGGACGGCGCCAGCAACGGCCTGACCGCCCCCAACGGCCCCTCCCAGCAGCGCGTCATCCGCCAGGCCCTCGCCGCCGCCCGGCTCACCCCGCAGCAGGTGGACGCGGTGGAGGCCCACGGCACGGGCACCAAGCTGGGCGACCCGATCGAGGCACAGGCGCTACTCGCCACCTACGGCCAGGACCGCTCCCCGGACGCCCCCCTGTGGCTGGGCTCGGTGAAGTCGAACCTGGGGCACACCCAGGCCGCCGCGGGCGTGGCCGGGATCATCAAGATGGTCCTCGCCCTGCGCAACGAGGAACTGCCGCAGACGCTGCACGTGGACACCCCTTCGTCCCACGTGGACTGGGCGGCGGGCGCGGTCGAGCTGCTGACCGAGGCCCGGCCGTGGCAGGCGGGGGAGCGGACCCGGCGCGCCGGCGTCTCCTCCTTCGGCATCAGCGGCACCAACGCCCACGTCATCATCGAGGAGGCACCGGCCGAGGAGCCGACGGAGGCCGCCGAGACGGTCGCCCTGCCGGTCGTCCCCTGGATCGTGTCCGGCAGGACCGCCGAGGCGGTCCGCGCCCAGGCCGCCCGCCTGCTCGACTTCGCCACCGCCCACCCGGAACTGGTCCCCGCCGACATCGGCCGCGCCCTGGCCACCGGCCGCTCGGCGTTTCCGTGCCGCGCCGGCACCGTGGCCACCGACCGCGACGGCCTGCTGGCCGGCCTCGACGCACTCACCCACGAGGACCCGGCAACCGCCAAGGGCGGGACGACCGCGTTCCTGTTCACCGGGCAGGGCAGCCAGCGGGCCGGCATGGGCCGGGAGTTGTACGAGGCCTTCCCGGTGTTCGCCGCCGCGCTGGACGAGGTGTGCGCCGCACTGGACACGTATCTCGAACGTCCGCTGAAGGACGTGATGTTCGGCGGGGAGGGGCTGGACGAGACCGGGTACACGCAGCCTGCGCTGTTCGCGCTGGAAGTCGCCCTGTTCCGGCTTCTCGAAGCCTGGGGAGTTCGGCCGGGTGTGCTGGCCGGGCATTCCATCGGTGAGCTGGCCGCCGCGCACGTGGCGGGCCTGTGGTCGCTGGAGAACGCCGCCAAGCTGGTGGCCGCCCGTGGCCAGCTGATGCAGCAGCTCCCGGCGGGCGGTGCGATGGCCGCCGTACAGGCCACCGAGGACGAGGTCCTGCCCGTCTTGCCCGAGGGCACCGGGATCGCCGCCGTGAACGGACCGTCCGCGATCGTCGTCTCCGGCCTGGAGGCGGGCGTGGACGAGGTCGTCGCGCACTTCTCGGCGGCCGGCCGCAAGACGAAGAAGCTGACCGTCAGCCACGCCTTCCACTCCCCGCTGATGGAGCCGATGCTCGCCGAGTTCGAGCAGATCGCCGCGCAACTGACCTACGTAGAGCTGGCGTTGCCGATCGTGTCGACGCTGACAGGCGCGGCGGTGTCGTACGAGGAACTCTCCCAGCCGTCCTACTGGGTCCGGCACGTCCGTGAAGCCGTACGTTTCGCCGACGCGGTCACCACCCTCGATGACCAGGGCGTCGGTACGTTCCTGGAGCTGGGCCCCGACGCCGTACTCACCGCCATGGTGGCCGACCCGCGTGCCGTCCCGGCCCTGCGCCGCGACCGCACCGAACCCCAGGCCCTCGTCGAAGCGCTCACCAGGCTGCACTGCGTCGGAGGCGAGGTGAGCTGGCAGGCCTTCTACGCCGGCACCGCCGTACGGCACGTCGATCTGCCGACCTACGCCTTCGAGCACAAGAGGTACTGGCCGACGACCGGCCCGTACGCCGCGACGGACGCGGCCGGGATCGGGCTGACCGCGGCGGGGCACCGGATTCTCGCCGGTGCCATGGAACTGCCGGACTCCGACGGGGTGTTGTTCACGGGCCGGTTGTCCCTGGCCACGCACCCGTGGCTGGCCGAGCACGCCGTGAACGGCACCGTGATCGTGCCCGGTGCCGCCCTCGTCGAGATCGCCGTACGCGCCGGTGACCAGGTCGGCCGCGGCACCGTCCGGGACCTGACGCTGCACGCCCCGCTCGTGCTGGACGAGCGCGGCGGTGTCGCGCTGCGCGTCGGCGTCCGGTTCGGCGAGGGCGACGAGCCCGCCGTGACCGTCCACTCCCGCCCCGAGGGCGAGGAGGCCTGGACGCTGCACGCCGAGGGCGCCCTGGCCGCCCACACCGTCCGGCCCGGCGCCGACCTCACCTCCTGGCCCCCGGCCGGTGCCGAACCGGTCGACACCAGCAGCCTGTACGACGACCTGGCCGGCATCGGGCTGGAGTACGGCCCCCTCTTCCAGGGCGTGACGGCTGCCTGGCGGGCGGCCGACGGCACCGTCTACACCGAGGTCGCGCTGCCCGAGGGCACCGACACCCAGGGCTACGGCATCCACCCCGCGCTCCTGGACGCCTCCCTGCACGCCATCGGCCTGCTGGACGACGACACCGAGGGCGCGCGACTTCCCTTCTCCTGGGCGGACTTCGCGCTGCACGCGGCCGGTGCCTCCGCGCTGCGGGTGCGTGTCGCGGCCGAGGGCACGGGATACCGGATCGACCTCGCGGACCCGGCAGGGGCGCCCGTCGCCACCGTCGGCTCCCTGGCCCTGCGTGCCCTGCCCACCGCGCCCGCGGCAGCGCGGACGCACGACTCGCTGTTCCGGCTGGACTGGCAGAAGACCACCCCGGCCGGCACCGGAACCGGCACCGAGCCCGTCACCTGCCACGTCATCGGGCCGGACCCGCTCGGACTCGTCGACCTGGTCGGGCAGGCCGGGGGACGGCCGGCCGACGGCGGCGACGCCCAGCTGACCTTCGCCACCTTCGTCACCGGCGGTCTGGAGCCGCGCGACGCCGTCCACCGTGCCCTGGAGACCGTCCAGGAGTGGCTGGAGGGCGTCCGGCCCGACGGCGCCCGGCTCGTGGTCGTCACCTCCGGTGCCGTGGCCGCCGCGCCCGGCGACCGGGTGCCCGACCCGGCGGCCGCCGCCGTGGTGGGTCTCGCCCGGTCCGCCCAGTCCGAGCACCCCGGGCGGATCGTCCTGGTCGACCTCGACACCTCCGCCGAGTCCGCCGACGCCCTGCTGCCCGCCCTCACCGGCAGCGAGGAACCCCAACTCGCCCTAAGGGCCGGGCAGACGCTGGTGCCCCGGCTCGTCCGTGACGTCGGCGCCGAACTGAGCCTGCCCGAGGGCGACGCTCCCTGGCGGCTCGACTTCACCCCCACCGGCACCCTGGACAGCCTCTACGTAGCGGACTTCCCCGAGGCCGCCGCCCCGCTCGCCGAGGGGCAGATCCGGGTCGCGATCCGGGCCGCCGGCGTCAACTTCCGCGACGTCATGAACGTCCTCGGGATGTACCCCGGCGACGCCGGGCGGCTCGGCCTGGAAGCGGCCGGCGTCGTGGTGGAGGTCGGTCCGGGCGCGGACCGGTTCACCGTCGGGGACCGGGTGATGGGCCTGTTCTCCGGGGCGTTCGGGCCGCTCGCGGTCGTCGACCACCGGCTGGTCTCCGCGATGCCGTCCACGTGGACGTTCGCCGAGGCCGCCGCGGCGCCCGTGGTCTACCTGACCGCCTACTACGCGCTGGTCGACCTGGCCGGCCTCACCGCCGGCGAGTCCATCCTGGTGCATGCCGCCGCCGGCGGTGTCGGCACCGCCGCCGTCCAGCTCGCCCGGCACCTCGGCGCCGAGGTGTACGGCACGGCCAGCCCCGCCAAGTGGTCCGCCGTCCGCGCCCTCGGCGTCGACGAGGACCGCATCGCGAACTCCCGCACGCTGGAGTTCGAGCAGCACTTCCTCGAGGCCACCGGCGGACGCGGCATGGACGTCGTACTCGACTCCCTGGCACGGGAGTTCGTGGACGCGTCGCTGCGACTGCTGCCGCACGGCGGCCGGTTCGTCGAGATGGGCAAGACCGACATCCGCGAGGCCGACGCGGTCGCCGCCGCGCATCCGGGCGTCGTGTACCGGGCGTTCGACGTCATGGACGCCGGGCCCGACCGGATCCAGGAGATGTACGACGCACTGCTCGCGCTGTTCGAGAGCGGCGCGTTGCGTCCGCTGCCGGTCACCGCGTGGGACGTGCGCGAGGCCCCGGAGGCGCTGCGCGTCATGGGGCAGGCCCGGCACACCGGGAAACTGGTGCTGACCGTGCCCGCGCCGCTGAACCCGGACGGCACCGTCCTCGTCACGGGCGCGACCGGCGCGCTCGGCGGGCTGCTCGCCCGGCATCTGGTCGCCGGGCACGGCGTACGGCGGCTGCTGCTGGCCAGCCGGCGCGGCGACCGGGCCCCCGGCGCCGAGGAACTCGCCGAGGAGATCCGCGCATTGGGCGCGCAGGTGGACCTCGTCGCCTGCGACACCGCCGACCGGGATGCCGTGGCCGCCGCCCTGGCCGCCGTACCGGAGGCGCACCCGCTGACCGCGGTCGTGCACGTCGCCGGCGTCCTCGACGACGGTGTCCTCGGCTCGCTCACCCCCGAGCGGCTGGACAGGGTGCTCGCCCCGAAGGCGGACGCCGCCCGGAACCTGCACGAGCTGACCCGGCTCGCCGACCTCTCCGCGTTCGTGCTGTTCTCCTCCGCCGCCGGCACCTTCGGCAACCCGGGGCAGGCCAACTACGCAGGTGCCAACGCCTACCTGGACTCCCTCGCCGCCCACCGGCGCGCCCAGGGCCTGCCGGGTCTCTCCCTCGGCTGGGGACTGTGGGCCGCCGAGGGCGGCGGCATGGCGGAGAACCTGGACGAGGCCGAGCGCGCCCGCATGGCCCGCTCCGGCGCCGCCGCGCTCACCGGCGCCGAGGGCCTCGCCCTGTACGACACGGCGCTCACCCTGCCGCACGCCGCGCTCGTGCCCATGCACCTGGACCTGCCGGCGTCCGCGGCGCCCGAAGAGGTGCCCGAACTGCTGCGCGCCCTGGTGCGCACCCCGGCCCGGCGCACCGCCCGCGCCGCCCAGAAGGCCTCCGGCGGCGGCGAGTTGGCGGCGCGGCTCAGCGGGCTCGGCGCCGACGAGCAGCACGCGCTGCTGCTGGACGTCGTCCGCACCCACGCCGCGGCGGTCCTCGGCCACTCGGCACCCGAAGCCGTCGACGTCACCCAGGCCTTCAAGGACCTGGGCTTCGACTCGCTCACCGGTGTCGAGTTCCGCAACCGGCTCGCCGCGGCCTGCGGGCTGCGCCTGCCCGCCACCCTGGTCTTCGACTACCCGGCGCCCGAGGCCCTGGCCGGCTACCTGCGCGAGGAACTCGTCGGCTCGCTGCCCTCGGAGACCCGGACCACCGGCACGGCCCTCGGAACGGACGAGCCCATCGCCGTCGTCTCCATGGCCTGCCGCTTCCCCGGCGGGGTCCGCTCGCCCGAGGACCTGTGGCGGCTGCTCGCCGGACGCGCTGACGCCATGGGCGCCATGCCCGACGACCGCGGCTGGGACATCGAGGCCGTCGTCGACCCGACCGGTGAACGCCCCGGGACCAGCTACACCGACCAGGGCGGCTTCCTGCCCGACGCCCCGCTGTTCGACGCCTCCTTCTTCGGCATCAGCCCCCGCGAGGCCCTCGCCATGGACCCGCAGCAGCGGCTGCTCCTCGAGACGTCCTGGGAGGCCCTGGAGCGCGCCGGCTTCGACCCGCACACCCTGCGCGGCAGCAGCACCGGCGTCTTCGCCGGTCTGATCTACCACGACTACGGCAACGGCGCCGGTTACAGCCACCTGCCCGAGGGCGTCGAGGGCTTCCTCGGCACCGGCACCTCCGGCGGTGTCGCCTCCGGCCGTATCTCCTACGTCCTCGGCCTCGAAGGGCCCGCCGTCACCGTAGACACCGCCTGCTCCTCGTCCCTGGTCGCCCTGCACATGGCCGTCCAGGCCCTGCAGCGCGGCGAGTGCGACCTGGCGCTGGCCGGCGGCGTCACCGTGATGGCCACCCCGGACACCTTCGTCGACTTCAGCCGGCAGCGCGGCCTCGCCGCCGACGGCCGCTGCAAGGCCTTCGCCGAGTCCGCCGACGGCACCGGCTGGGCCGAGGGCGTCGGCATGGTCCTCGTGGAGCGGCTGTCCGACGCGCGGCGCCACGGCCATGACGTCCTCGCCGTCGTCCGCGCCAGCGCCCTCAACCAGGACGGCGCCAGCAACGGCCTCACCGCCCCCAACGGCCCCTCCCAGCAGCGCGTCATCCGGCAGGCCCTCGCCACCGCCGGCCTCGCGCCCGCCGACGTCGACGCCGTCGAGGCGCACGGCACCGGCACGAAACTTGGCGACCCCATCGAGGCCCAGGCCCTGCTCGCCACCTACGGGCAGGACCGCTCCCCGGACGCCCCGCTGTGGCTAGGGTCGGTCAAGTCCAACCTCGGCCACACCCAGGCCGCAGCGGGCATCGCCGGGGTCATCAAGATGGTCGAGGCCCTCGGCCACGAGGAACTGCCCGCGACCCTGCACGTCGACGAGCCCAGTTCGCACATCGACTGGGAGGCCGGTGCCGTACGCCTGCTCACCGACGCCCGGCCCTGGCCGCGCCGCGACGGGGCACCGCGCCGGGCCGGTGTGTCCGCGTTCGGCTTCAGCGGCACCAACGCCCACGTCATCCTCGAAGAGGCCCCCGCCCCCGCCGCCGTACCCGAACAGCACGAACAGCCGGAACAGGCGGAGCCCCAGGCCGGTCCCGTGCCGTGGCTGCTGACCGCCCGCACCCCCGAGGCGCTGCGCGAGCAGGCCCGCCGACTGCGCGAGCAGCTCGCCGGGCAGGACCTCGGCGCCGCGGAACTGGCCCGCGTCGGCCACTCCCTGGCCACCACCCGCACCCCGTTCGAGTACCGGGCCGTCCTCGTCGGCGACGACGGCACCCAGCTCCTGCAGGGTCTCGGCGACCTCGCCGACGGCACCCCCGCCGCCGGGATCGAGGAAGGACTCGCCGGGCCCGTCGGCAAGACCGTGTTCGTCTTCCCCGGCCAGGGCTCGCAGTGGGCCGGCATGGCCCGCGACCTCATGGCCACCTCCGAGGTGTTCCGGGCGCGGATCGAGGAGTGCGCCGCCGCCGTCGACGCCCACACCGACTGGTCGCTGCTCGACGTGCTGCGCGGAGCCGACGGCGCCGCCTCACTGGAACGCGTGGACGTCGTCCAGCCCGCCCTGTGGGCCGTGATGGTGTCCCTGGCCGCGCTGTGGGAGTCCCTCGGCGTCGTCCCGTCCGCCGTCGTCGGCCACTCCCAGGGCGAGATCGCCGCCGCCTGCGTGGCCGGCGCGCTCAGCGTCGAGGACGCCGCCCGTGTCGTCACCCTGCGCAGCCGCGCCCTGGTCAGGCTCGCCGGCACCGGCGGCATGGTGTCCGTGCCACTGCCCGCCGCCCGCGTCGAGGAACTCCTGGCGCAGTGGCCGGACCAGATCTCCGTCGCCGCCGTCAACGGGCCCGCCTCCACCGTCGTCTCCGGCGACCCGGACGCCCTCGACGCGCTGCTGGAGACCTGCGAGAACGGCGGCGTCCGCGCCCGCCGCATCCCCGTCGACTACGCCTCCCACTCCGCGCACGTCGAGTCCCTGCGCGAGGAACTGGAGGAGATCCTCGCCCCCGTACGCCCCCGCGCCGGACGCGTCCCGCTGCACTCCACCCTGGAGGACCGGCTCATCGACGGGCACGGGATGGACGCCACGTACTGGCACCGCAACCTGCGGCACACCGTCCGCTTCGAACCCGCCGTGCGCGCCCTCGCCGACAGCGGTCACACCGTGTTCGTCGAGTGCTCCCCGCACCCCGTGCTGACCGTCGGCCTCACCGACACCCTCGCCGACGCAGGCGCCGACACCGCGGTCGTCACCGGCACCCTGCGCCGCGACGACGGCGGCACCGCCCGCGTCCTCGCCTCCCTCGGCCGGCTCGTCGTGCACGGCGTGCGCCCCGACTGGGACGCCGTGTTCGCCGGCCGCGCCACCGGCCGGGTGCCGCTGCCGACCTACCCGTTCCAGGGCGAGCGGTACTGGCTGGAGCCGACCACCGCGGCCCCCGCCGACCCCGGCTCCGTCGGCCAGGCGGACGCCGGGCACCCGCTGCTCGGCGCGGCCGTCACCCTGCCCGGCGACGGCGGACTGGTCCTCACCGGGCGCCTGTCCCTCGCCGCGCAGCCCTGGCTCGCCGACCACGCCGTCGGCTCCACCGTCGTCGTCCCCGGCACAGCGCTGCTGGAGATGGCCGTCCGTGCCGGCGACGAGGCCGACCACCCCAACCTGGCCGACCTCACCCTGGAGGCACCGCTCGTCCTGCCCGACAAGGCCGACATCCAACTGCGGGTCGTCGTCACGGGCAGCGGCGAGGACGGCCGTACCGTGAACGTGTACTCGCGGCCCGCCGACGCCACCGCCGACGACCCCTGGACCCGGCACGCCACCGGCCTGCTCACCCGGCAGCCGGAAGCCACCGGAGAACACCTGGCCGCCTGGCCGCCCGCCGGCGCGGAGAGCGTCGACACCGCGCGGCTCTACGCCGACCTCGGCGCCCTCGGCCTGGACTACGGGCCCGCCTTCCGCGGCCTGCGCTCCGCCTGGCGCACCGCCGACGCCCTGTACGCCGAGGTCGCCCTGCCCCTCGAGACCGCCGCCCAGGCAGCCGAGTTCGGCCTTCACCCGGCCCTGCTCGACTCCGCCCTGCACGCCATCGCGCTCGGCGGGTTCCTGGACGCGGGCGCCGGCGGCCCCTGGCTGCCGTTCAACTGGTCCGGGGTGACCCTGCACAGCGCCGGCGCCGCGGCCCTGCGGGTGCGGATCGCCGCCGCCGGGGAGGGCGCGGTGTCCGTCACCGTCGCCGACACCGCCGGCGCGCCCGTCGCCACCGTCGCCGCGCTCGGCCTGCGCCAACTGCCCGCCGACGCACTGGCCCAGCTGTCCAGGGCGGGCGGCAACCCGTTCCGCGACACCCTCTTCCACGTCGAATGGACCGCCCTGCCCGCCCCCGAGGCGACCGAAGTAACGGACGACTGGGCGGTGTTCGGCGACGACCCGCTCTTCCCCGGCCTGCCGGAGATCTTCAGTACCGAGGAACTCGACGACGGTATCGGCACCGTCCTGGCCCCCGTGCACTGGCAGAGCACCGTCGACGACGCCGTGATGCAGACCCTC
This sequence comes from Streptomyces sp. NPDC001843, assembly GCF_042891955.1. Lineage (NCBI taxonomy): Bacteria > Bacillati > Actinomycetota > Actinomycetes > Kitasatosporales > Streptomycetaceae > Streptomyces > Streptomyces sp. NPDC001843. The sequence continues at coordinate 273,696 of NZ_JBIATQ010000007.1, forward strand.
GGCGACCTCCAGGTGTGGCTGTCCGACCCGCGCACCGACACGGCCCGCCTGGTCGTCGTCACCCGCGGCGCCGTCTCCACCGCGCCCGGCGAGGACATCGCCGACCTCGCCCAGGCCGCCGTACACGGGCTGGTCCGCACCGCGCAGACCGAGAGCCCCGACCGGATCGTGCTCGCCGACATCGGCACCGAGGTGCCCTCCCGCACCCTGCTCGCCGCGGCCCTCGCCACCGGCGAACCCGAGTTCGCACTGCGCGACGGCGAGATCCGCGTGCCGCGCCTGACCCGCACCGAACCCGCCGCACCGGCCACCGAACCCGCCGCACCGGCCACCGAACCCGCCGCACCGGCCACCGGGTCCGACGAAGCGGCCACCGGGTCCGACGACGCGCCCACCTGGTCGCCCGACGGCACCGTCCTCATCACCGGCGGCACCGGCGGCCTCGGCGCCCTCGTCGCCCGCCACCTGGCCACCGAGCACGGCGTACGCAGCCTCGTCCTCGTCGGCCGCCGTGGCCCCGGCGCCCCCGGCGCCGCCGGACTCGCCGAGGAACTCGCCGCATTGGGCACGTCCGTCGCCCTGGAGGCCTGCGACATCACCGACCGCGACGCGCTCGCCGCCCTCCTGGACCGGCACACCCCGCGCGCCGTCGTCCACGCCGCCGGCGTCCTCGACGACGCCACCCTCGGCCGGCTCACCCCGGAGAAACTCGAGACCGTCCTCGCCCCGAAGGCCGTCGCCGCCCAGCACCTGCACGAGCTGACCGCCGACCGCGACCTGGACGCCTTCGTCCTGTTCTCCTCCTCCGCGGGCGTCCTCGGCAACGCCGGACAGGCCAACTACGCCGCCGCCAACGCCTACCTGGACGGCCTCGCCGCCCACCGGCGCGCGAACGGCCTGCCCGCCGTGTCGCTCGCCTGGGGCCTGTGGGCGCAGCCCAGCGGCATGACCGGCCACCTCGACACCGCCGACCTCGGCCGGCTCGCCCGCTCCGGCATCCGCCCGCTCGACCCGCAGCAGGGGCTCGCACTGCTGGACGCCGCGCTCGGCGCCCACGGCCACGCCCACCCGCAGCTCGTGCCGATCGGCCTCAGCACGGCCTCCCTGCGCGGCGCGGCCGACGGCGCACCCGTACCGCACCTGTACCGCGGCCTGGCCCGCGCCCAGGCCCGGCCCACCGCGCACGCCGCCCCCACCGCCACCGCGGCAGCGGAGGGCACGGGCGGCCCCGGCGAGGCACTGCGGGCCCGTCTCGCCACCCTGCCCGCCGACGGCTGGGAGACGGCCCTGCTCGACCTCGTCCAGTCGTACGCGGCGGCCGTGCTCGGCTTCGCCGGCCCCTCGGCCGTCGGCGCCACCCGCTCCTTCAAGGAACTCGGCTTCGACTCGCTGACCGCCGTCGAGTTCCGCAACCGGCTCACCGCCGCCACCGGCATACGGCTGTCCGCCACCGCCGTCTTCGACCACCCGACCCCGCTCGCCCTGGCCCGTCTGCTCCACGCCGAACTGGCCCCCGAGCAGACCGACCCGGCCGAAGGCGCCCTCGCCGAACTCGACCGGCTGGAGAGCCATCTGCCGGACGCGTCGCTCGACGACGAGGCACACCGGGCGGTCACGGCCAGGCTGGAGGACCTGCTCGCCCGCTTCAAGAGCATGCGGACCGCGACCACCGACGGCACGGACGACGTGGGCGCACGGCTGCAGGACGCCTCGTCCGACGAGGTCCTGGCCTTCATCACGGACGAACTCGGCATCTGACACGGGGTCCCGCCGCCGTCGCAGAGGGGATCAGAGGGGAAGTAGGGAAGAAAATGGCTGACGAGAAACAGCTGGTCGACACGCTCAAGCGGGTCGCAGCGGACCTGCACGACACCCGTCGGCGGCTGCGCGAGGCCGAGGAGAGGGAACACGAGCCGATCGCGATCGTCGGCATGGCCTGCCGCTTCCCCGGAGGCGTCGGCTCGCCCGAGGACCTGTGGGCCATGCTCGACGCCGGCCGCGACGGCATGTCCCCCTTCCCCCGCGACCGCGGCTGGACCCTGGACCAGCTCGCCGCCAGCGACGGCCACGACGACTCCGGGCGGCGCGCCGGGTTCCTCCAGGACGCCGCCGGCTTCGACGCCGAGTTCTTCGGCATCAGCCCCCGGGAGGCCCTCGCCATGGACCCGCAGCAGCGGGTCCTCCTCGAGACCTCCTGGGAGGCCCTGGAACGGGCCGGGATCGACCCGCACACCCTCGCCGGCACCCGCACCGCCGTGTACGCGGGTGTCAGCAGCAACGACTACCTGCGCGGCCTGACCCGCATGCCCGACTCCATCGCCGGCCACATGATGACCGGCGTCGCCGCGAGCGTCCTGTCGGGCCGCGTCTCCTACGCCCTCGGCCTGGAAGGTCCCTCAGTCACCATCGACACCGCCTGTTCCTCCTCACTGGTGGCGGTCCACCTCGCGGCCCAGGCGCTGCGCGGCGGGGAGTGCACCCTGGCCCTGGCCGGCGGAGTCACCGTCATGGGCTCCGCCGGCACGTTCCTCGAGTTCAGCCGCGCCGACGGACTCTCCCGCGACGGCCGCTGCAAGGCCTTCGCCGACGCGGCCGACGGCACGGGACTCTCCGAGGGCGTCGGTGTCCTGGTCCTGGAACGGCTGTCGGAGGCCCGGCGGGCCGGCCACCGGGTGCTGGCGGTCGTGCGCGGCTCGGCGGTCAACCAGGACGGCGCCAGCAACGGCCTCACCGCCCCCAACGGACCCTCGCAGCAGCGCGTGATCCGCCAGGCCCTCACCGCGGCCCGACTCACCCCGCAGCAGGTGGACGCGGTGGAGGCCCACGGCACGGGCACCAAGCTGGGCGACCCGATCGAGGCGCAGGCCCTGCTCGCCACCTACGGCCAGGACCGCCCCTCGGACGCCCCGCTGTGGCTCGGCTCGATCAAGTCCAACCTCGGTCACACCCAGGGTGCCGCCGGTATGGCGGGCATCATCAAGATGGTCCTCGCCCTCCGCCACGAGAAACTGCCGCCCACACTCGGCGTCGACCGACCGACCTCGCACGTGGACTGGTCGGCGGGCGCGGTGGAACTGCTGACCGAGGCCCGGCCTTGGCGGGTGGGGGAGCGGACCCGGCGTGCCGGTGTGTCCTCGTTCGGGATCAGCGGGACGAACGCGCACGTGATCGTGGAGGAGGCGCCGGCCGAGGAACCCGCGGAGGCCGTTCAGCCCGTGGGGTTGCCGGTGGTGCCGTGGATCGTCTCCGGGGCGACCGAGGACGCGGTACGTGCACAGGCCGGACGGCTGCGTGCATTCGCCGCCCGGCAACCGGAGGTGGACCTCGCTGATGTGGGCCACACGCTGCTGACCCGACGGTCGTCGTTCGCATATCGAGCGGGTGTGGTGGCCGGTGACCGGGAAGGGCTGCTGGCCGGGCTGGAGGCCGTTGCGGGCGGTGCCGCACTGCCGATCAGTGGGCGGGGGCCGTTGGCGTTCCTGTTCGCGGGGCAGGGGAGTCAGCGGGCGGGGATGGGCCAGGAGTTGTATGAGGCGTTCCCGGTTTTCGGTTCCGCGTTGGACGAGGTGTGCGCTGCACTGGACCCGCATCTTGAACGTCCGCTGAAGGATGTGATGTTCGGTGGGGAGGGGCTGGACGAGACGGGCTACACCCAGCCCGCGCTGTTCGCCCTGGAAGTCGCCCTGTTCCGGCTCCTCGAAGCATGGGGTGTGCGGCCGGACGTACTGGCCGGGCACTCGATCGGTGAGCTGGCCGCCGCGCATGTCGCGGGGCTGTGGTCGCTGGAGGACGCGGCGAGGCTGGTGGCCGCTCGTGGCCGGCTGATGCAGCAGCTCCCGGCGGGCGGCGCGATGGCCGCCGTACAGGCCACCGAGGCGGACGTACGTGCCGTGCTGCCGGAAGGTACGGGGATCGCGGCCGTGAACGGGCCGGTGTCCGTGGTCGTTTCCGGTCCGGAGGCGGGTGTGGACGAGGTCGTCGCGCACTTCTCGGCGGCCGGCCGCAAGACGAAGAAGCTGACCGTCAGCCACGCCTTCCACTCCCCGCTGATGGAACCGATGCTCGCCGAGTTCGAGCAGATCGCCGCCCAACTCACCTACAGCGAGCTCAAGTACCCGATCGTCTCCACGCTGACGGGCGAAGCCGCCTCCTCCGAGGAACTCTCCCAGCCGGCGTACTGGGCCCGGCACGTCCGCGAGGCGGTCCGCTTCGCCGACGCGGTCACCACCCTCGATGACCAAGGCGTCGGTACGTTCCTGGAGCTCGGCCCCGACGCCGTACTCACCGCCATGGTGGCCGACCCGCGTGCCGTCCCGGCCCTCCGCCGCGACCGCACCGAACCCCAGGCCCTCGTCGAAGCGCTCACCAGACTGCCCTCCGTCGACTGGACCGCCTACTTCGGCCCCGGGCGGCAGGCCGTCGACCTGCCCACCTACGCCTTCCAGCACCGGCCCTACTGGTTCCGCAGCAACTCCCTGGCCTCCGGTGAGCCCGCCGACTTCGGTCTGGCGTCGGGCAAGCACCCCCTGCTCGGTGCGGCCGTGGAACTCCCGGACACGGAAGGGGTGTTGTTCACCGGCCGCCTCTCGCTCGCCACGCACGCCTGGCTGGCCGAGCACGCCGTGAACGGCACCGTCATCGCGCCCGGCGCCGCCCTCGTCGAGATCGCCGTACGCGCCGGTGACCAGGTCGGCCGCGGCACCGTCCGCGACCTGACCCTGCACGCCCCCCTCGTCATACCCGAGACCGGCGCCGCCGCCCTCCGCGTCCGCGTCGGCGAAGGCGACGAACCGACCGTCACCGTCCACTCCCGCCCCGACCGCGAGGACACCTGGACCCTCCACGCCGAAGGCGTCCTTTCGGCGGACGGCCCCGAGCCGGACGTCCCCCGCAGTGCCGCCTGGCCCCCCGCCGGCGCCCAGCCGCTCGACACCGAGCACCTCTACGCCGGTCTCGCGGCACTGGGCCTGGAGTACGGCCCCCTCTTCCAGGGGCTGACGCGGGCCTGGCGTGACGCCGACGGTGTCGTGCACGCGGAGGTCGCCCTCCCGGAGGACGCCGAGACCGACGGGTACGGCATCCATCCCGCCCTGCTCGACGCGGCCCTGCACGCGGTCGCCGCCGGGGAACTGCTGCCCGAGCCCGAGCCGGGAACCGCCTGGCTGCCGTTCTCCTGGTCGGACGTCACCCTGCACGCCACCGGCGCCCGCGCCCTGCGCGTCCGGGTCTCCGCCGGCACGCCCGGTGCCGTGACCCTGGACGCCGACGACGCGGACGGGCGGCCCGTGCTGTCAGTGGGCACCCTCGCCCTGCGTCCCGTGCCCGTGGCCGCCGGGGGCGGTGCGGCGGGTGTGGGCGACGCGGCGTACGGCCTCGACTGGATCGCCGTCGAGGAGCCGGGCACCGCATCCGGTGAATCCCTGCCGCTGCCCGAGCCCGGCAGGGTCGAGGCACTGCCGGTGGCCGGCTGGTCCGCGCTGGTCGCCCCGGCCGGGGGCTCAGCCGCCGAGACCGCGACCGCCGTGCTCGAAGCCCTCCAGGAGTGGCTGGAGCACGCGGTGCCCGAGGAGCGGCTGCTGATCGTCACCCGGGGTGCCGTGGCCACGGTCGCCGGGGAGGACGTCACGGACCTCGGCCAGGCCGCCGTCACCGGACTCGTCCGGGCGGCCCGCACCGAGTACCCGGGACGCCTGCTCCTCGTCGACCTCGGCGTGGACGACGAGCTGCCTGCCCGTGCCCTCGACTCCGACGAGGACGAACTGGCCGTCCGGAACGGCCACTTGCTCGCCCCCCGGCTGGTCCGGGACAGTGCGGCGGCCGACGGCGAACCGGCCTGGCCGAGTACCGGCACCGTGCTGGTCACCGGCGGGACCGGCGGCCTCGGCGCACTGGTCGCCCGCCACCTGGTGGCCACCCACGGGGTACGCGGCCTCCTGCTCACCAGCAGGCGCGGCCCCGACGCCCCGGGCGCCACCGAACTCGCCGACACCCTGCGGGAGTCCGGTGCCGAGGTCACCCTGGCGGCGTGCGACGTCGCCGACCGGGACGCCCTCGCCGCCCTGCTCGACGCCCACCCCGGCATCACCGCCGTCGTCCACACCGCCGGTGTCGTCGACGACGCGACCCTCGGACGGCTCACCCCCGCCCAACTGCACCGCGTCCTCGCCCCCAAGGCCGACGCGGCCCGCCATCTCCACGAACTCACCTCCGGACTCGAGGCGTTCGTGCTGTTCTCGTCGGCCGCCGGTGTCCTCGGCGGCGCCGGGCAGGCCAACTACGCCGCCGCGAACGCCTCCCTGGACGCCCTCGCCGCGCACCGCCGTGCCCACGGGCTCCCCGCCGTGTCCCTCGCCTGGGGTCTGTGGGACCCGGCCACCGGCGGCATGGGCGCCGAGCTGACCGACACCGACCTGGAGCGCATGGCCCGCACCGGTCTGCGGCCCCTCGGCGCGCAACAGGGCCTGGCCCTGCTCGACGCGGCCGTCACCGGGCCCCGCGCGCTCACCGTGCCCGTCCGGCTCGACGTCCCCGCCCTCGCCCGGTCCCTCAGCGGAGCCGTGCCCGGCCTGCTGCGCTCCCTCGTCCGGGTCCCGGCCCGCCGCACGGCCGCCGCGGGCGGTACGGCGGCCGGCGGCACCGCGCTGCGCGACCGGCTCGCCGCGATCGGCGACCGGGAGAAGCGGGCCGCGCTTGTCCTCGACCTCGTACGCCGGCACGTGCGCACCGTCCTCGGGTTCCCGGACAGCCAGGCCGTCGAGGCCGACAAGCCCTTCAAGGACTTCGGCTTCGACTCGCTGACCGCCGTGGAGTTCCGCAACGCGCTCGCCGCCGAGACCGGCGTACGGCTGCCCGCCACCCTCGTCTTCGACTACCCGACCCCGGCCGAACTCGTCGCACACCTGCACAAGGAACTGGCGCCCGCCGACGACGACCCCGCCACCGCCCTGCTGCGTGGCCTCGACCACCTCGAACCCCTCATCGGCACACAGGAGCTGGACCAGCTGACCCGGTCCCGGATCACCGTGCGGCTGCAGGCCCTGCTCGCCCGCTGGCAGGACACCGACCCGCAACCGGAGCCGCAGGCGGCCGGCGACCTGGCAGAGGCCTCCGACGACGAACTCTTCGCCCTCCTCGACGGCGAGACCGGGAGCTGAACGACCATGGCAGCAACCACTGGACCCACCGGAGCCTCCGGCGACCGCGAGCAGAAGCTGCGCGAGTACCTGAAGAAGGCCACCGCCGACCTGATGCAGGCCCGGCGGCGCATCGAGGACCTGGAGTCCCGCACCCGCGAGCCCATCGCCATCGTCGGCATGGCCTGCCGCTACCCCGGCGGCATCACCTCCCCCGACGACCTGTGGCGGCTCGTCGCCGCCGGCGGCGACGGCATGCGCGGCTTCCCCGACGACCGCGGCTGGGACACCGACAACCTCTACGACCCCGACCCGAACGCCCTCGGCAAGAGCTACGCCAAGGAGGGCGGATTCCTCGACGCGGCAGGCGAGTTCGACGCCGCGTTCTTCGGGATCAGCCCCCGCGAGGCCCTGGCCATGGACCCGCAGCAGCGACTGCTGCTGGAAACCTCCTGGGAGGCGTTCGAACACGCCGGTATCGACCCGGCCGCCGCCCGCGGCGCCCGCACCGGCGTGTACGCGGGCGTCATGTACCACGACTACGGATCCGACCGCGCCGCCCTGCCCGACGGGGTCGAGGGCTTCCTCGGCACCGGCACCGCCGGCAGCGTCCTGTCCGGCCGGATCGCCTACGCCCTCGGCCTGACCGGCCCGGCCGTCACCGTCGACACCGCCTGCTCCTCCTCCCTGGTCACCCTGCACCTGGCCGCACAGGCCCTGCGGGCGGGGGAGTGCGCCCTCGCCCTGGCCGGCGGTGTCACCGTCATGGCCACCCCCGACACCTTCATCGACTTCAGCCGCCAGCGGGGACTGGCCCCCGACGGCCGCTGCAAGCCCTTCGCCGAGGCCGCCGACGGCACCGGCTGGTCGGAGGGCGTCGGCGTCCTGCTGCTGGAACGGCTCTCCGACGCCCGCCGCAACGGCCACCGGGTGCTGGCCGTCGTGCGCGGCTCGGCGATCAACCAGGACGGCGCGAGCAACGGCCTCACCGCCCCCAGCGGCCCCTCGCAGCAGCAGGTCGTCCTCGACGCACTCGCGGGCGCCGGCCTGTCCACCGGCGACATCGACGCCGTCGAGGCCCACGGCACCGGCACCGTCCTCGGCGACCCGATCGAGGCGCAGGCCCTGCTCGCCACCTACGGGCAGGACCGCTCCCCGGACACCCCGCTGTGGCTGGGGTCGGTCAAGTCCAACCTCGGCCACACCCAGGCGGCGGCGGGCGCGGCGGGCGTCATCAAGACGGTGCAGGCGCTGCGCGCAGGCGTACTGCCCCGTTCGCTGCACATCGACGCCCCGACCTCCCACGTGGACTGGTCGGCGGGCGCGGTCGAACTCCTCACCGAGAACCGCCCCTGGCCCGCGGGCGCCCGCCCGCGCCGCGCCGCCGTCTCGGCGTTCGGCATCAGCGGCACCAACGCCCACGTGATCGTGGAGGAGGCGCCGGCCGAGGAGCCCGCTGCGGAGGCCGTGGAGCCCGTGGGGCTCCCGGTGGTGCCGTGGATCGTGTCCGGCAGGACGGCGGCGGCGGTACGGGCGCAGGCGGCCCGTCTGCTGGAGCACGTCGCCGAACGCCCGGGCCTGGACCCGGCTGACGTGGGCTTCTCGCTGGTGACCCGGCGGTCGTCGTTCGCGTATCGGGCGGGTGTCGTAGCCGGTGAGCGGGAGGGGCTGCTGGCCGGGCTGGAGGCGGTCGCGGGCGGTTCGGTGGCGCCGTTCGGTACGGCGGGTTCGCTGGCGTTCCTGTTCACGGGGCAGGGGAGTCAGCGGGCGGGGATGGGCCGGGAGTTGTATGAGGCCTTCCCGGTGTTCGCCGCGGCGCTGGATGAGGTGTGCGGTGCGCTGGATGTGTATCTGGAGCGTCCGCTGAAGGACGTGATGTTCGGTGGGGAGGGCTTGGACGAGACGGGCTACACCCAACCGGCCTTGTTCGCGCTGGAAGTGGCCCTGTTCCGGCTTCTCGAAGCCTGGGGTGTGCGGCCCAACGTGCTGGCCGGGCATTCCATCGGTGAGCTGGCCGCCGCGCACGTGGCGGGGCTGTGGTCGCTGGAGGACGCCGCCAGGCTGGTGGCCGCTCGTGGGCGGCTGATGCAGCAGCTCCCGGCGGGCGGTGCGATGGCCGCCGTACAGGCCACCGAGGACGAGGTCCTGCCGGTCCTGCCCGAGGGCACCGGGATCGCCGCCGTGAACGGGCCGTCCGCGATCGTCGTCTCCGGTCCGGAGGCAGGTGTGGACGAGGTCGTCGCGCACTTCTCGGCGGCCGGCCGCAAGACGAAGAGGCTGACCGTCAGCCACGCCTTCCACTCCCCGCTGATGGAGCCGATGCTCGCCGAGTTCGAGCAGATCGCCGCGCAACTGACCTACGGAGAGCTGGCGTTGCCGATCGTGTCGACGCTGACAGGCGCGGCGGTGTCGTACGAGAAACTCTCCCAGCCGTCCTACTGGGTCCGGCACGTCCGTGAAGCCGTCCGCTTCGCCGACGCGGTCACCACCCTCGACGACCAGGGCGTCGGTACGTTCCTGGAGCTGGGCCCCGACGCCGTACTCACCGCCATGGTGGCCGACCCGCGTGCCGTCCCGGCCCTGCGCCGCGACCGCACCGAACCCCAGGCCCTCGTCGAAGCGCTCACCCGTATGCCGGTCGTCGACTGGACCGCGTACTTCGGCCCCGGCCGGCAGGCCGTCGACCTGCCCACCTACGCCTTCCAGCACCAGCACTACTGGCTGGCCTCGGCCGGGCGGGCCGGGGGCGGCGTGGGTGCCCCGGAGGCAGTTACGGTGCCCGAGCCGGAACCGGAGGACAGCGAGGCGCTGTTGGCGGCACTGCGGGCGGCCGACGACGTGGGGCGGGCCGCGTTGCTGGGCGCGCTGGTGCGGGACGCCGTAGCCGGGGTGCTCGGGCACAGCGGGGCGGATGACGTCATCGAGCCGGACAGCGATTTCATGGACCTCGGATTCACCTCGCTGCTCGCGGTGGAATTCCGTGACCGGCTCACCGCCGCCCTCGGCCTGAAGCTGCCCGCCGCGGTGATCTACGAATACGGAACCCCCGAAGAACTCGTCGAGTTCCTGGCGGAAGAACTCGAGGACGCGCCGACGGAGAAAACTCCGGAGTAACCCCGTGCGGTAGGGGGCGCTAGGGGTGGCCGTAGGGGCTCTCAGCTCCCTCGGCCACTTCTAGCATCGACTGCACCCGGCACAACCAGCGCGATGCGCAAGTCGAGAACTCGACAGACAAGTCAGGAAGGGGCAGCCGGTGAACAACAACGACGTGTGGCTGAAAATAGGCGGCAACAGCAGCCGAGACGCTCTGGTGCTCGCTGTCGACTTCACCGCCACCGGCCGTCCGGACGCCCGTTTCTCCGATCTCTTCTCGCTCACCACGGCGGGCCGCCACCATGTGTGGGAGACGATGCCGCAGGCCATCGCCACCGACGTGGGGCCCGGCGGTCAGGAGTACCTGGACCGCTGGTTCGACTCCGTACGTGAGACCGGCCGGCCGGTCAGTGCCGTGCTCGGCTTCTGCGCCGGCTCGGTGTACGCGGCCGCGCTCGCCGAACGTCTCACGCAGTGGCAGGAAAGCGCGCCGCAGCTCATTCTGTTCGACCCGGAACTCGCCAACCCCCTCGGGCTCTACTGGCAGTTCCATACGTCCCTCAACCTCTTCGAATCCATCGTGGGACCGGAACCGATCTCGGCGGCGAACACCGAGGGGCACCGCGTCCTGGAAAGCACCGACGACATCCGGGTGCTCGGCACCGAACTCGTCCGGCTTTTCCGGGGGGTGAGCGAAGCGGCGTTCGACGAGCTCGACCTCGACGAGGAGAGCCGTGCCGAATTCACCGAGTCGTTCACCGCTTTCGTCGCCTACGTCGTCGCCGCAGGCGATTTCGACTCCATGGAGAACTGGCACAGGGCGGTCGCCTTCAGCTCGGCGACCCCGCTCAGCGGACTCAACCGGCTTCGCTCCACCGATCCGGAGACCGCGGCCCGCGTCGTGGCCAGGGAGATCCGGTTCGGCAGTGAGCACATGAACCTGCTGCGCGACGAGGCCGCCGCGAAGGCGCTGGACGCGCTGCTGTCCCCGCAGGACCTCTCCCGACAGATCCGGATGTGACATGACGACGACCCCAGAGACCAGGACCGCACGGGACGAGGGAGGCACCACCGTCACGGCCCCGTCCCCGAACTCGTCCCGCACCGCCGGTGCCGCAACGGCGCCGGCGGGCGAGCAGAAGCCGGCCGCCGCGAAGAAGCCGGCGGCGAAGAAGGCGACGACCGGGAGGAAGACGACCGCGGCCCCGAGGAAGCGGACCGCCGCCAAGAAGACGACGGCCACGAAGAAGACCACGGCCACCAAGACGACGGCGGCCAAGACCACGACGGCCAGGAAGACGACGCCGGCCAAGACCACGGCGCCCGCGAAGACGACGCCGGCCAAGCCGAAGCCGGTGACTTCGACCGAGCCGACGGCCGAGACCGCGTCGGCCGCAGACACAGCGTCGGCCGCCGAGCCGAAACCGGTGGCCGAGACCAAGCCGCTGGCCGAGACCAAGCCGCTGGCCGAGAAGAAGCCCACGGCCGACACCGCCACCGAGCCCGCCCTGCGCATCACCGGTCTCCGCAAGGACTACGGCGACGTCAAGGCCGTACGCGGACTCGACCTGACCATCGCCCCCGGCGAGGTGGTCGCTCTGCTGGGTCCCAACGGCGCCGGCAAGTCCACCACCGTCGACATGATCCTCGGCCTGTCCAAGCCGACCGCGGGCCGTATCACCGTGTTCGGCAAGGTGCCCTACCTGGCCGTACGGGAGGGTCTGGCGAGCGCCGTGCTGCAGGAGGGCTCGCTCATCGACGACCTGAGCGTCCGCGAGACCCTCGGCATGATCTCCTCGCTGTACAAGAACCCGCTGCCGATGGACGAGGTGCTGCGCCGCGCCAACATCGAGGACATCGCCGACCGCCGCGGCACCAAGCTCTCCGGCGGTCAGCGCCAGCGGGCCCGGTTCGCCTGCGCGCTCGTCGGCAACCCGCAGCTGCTCATCCTCGACGAACCGACCTCCGCGATGGACGTCGGCAGCCGGCGCAAGTTCTGGGAGTCGATGCGCCAGTTCACCGACACCGGCCGCACCGTCGTCTTCGCCACCCACTACCTCGACGAGGCCGAGGAGTTCGCCGACCGCGTCGTCCTGATGCGCGCCGGGCAGATCGTCGCCGACGGGACCGTCGCCGAGATCCGCGCCCTCACCGCCGGCCGTATGCTGCGCGCGGCGGTGCCGGGGGCGGACGCCGACGAGCTGCGGAAGCTGCCCGGAGTCACCCAGGCCACCGTCCGCCTCGGCCAGGCGGAACTGCACTGCGACGACTCCGACTCCGCGGTGCGCGCGCTGCTGACGACGTACCCCGGCGCCTATGACATCGAAATCAGCGCCACCGGCCTGGAGGAGGCGTTCCTCACGCTGACCGCGGACGACGCCGCCCAGGACGGCTCCCAGACCACGGAGGACGAAGCCGCATGACCGGCTACCTCGCCATCGAGATCAAGCGGATGCTGCGCGGGCCGCGCTTCATCGTCTTCGCGTTCGTCGTGCCCGTCGTGATGTACCTGCTGGAGTGCATGCTCTACAAGAACCAGACCATCCCGCACTCGCACGGCATCACCTACAGCGCCTGGCTGATGTGCAGCCTGGCCGCGTACAGCGCGTTCACCTCCGCCATGCACACCACCGCCCGTGTCTCGCACGAGCGGCAGATCGGCTGGCACCGGCAGCTTCGGCTGACCCCGCTGCTGCCGCGCACCTACCTGCTGACGAAGGTGTTCGTGGCGATGGTCGTGGCACTGCCCGGCCCGGCGTTCGTGGCCCTGTTCGGCTGGCTGGTGCAGGACGTGCACCTGTCGGCGTCAGGCTGGCTGCAGATCACCCTCGGCATCTGGATCGCCGCCCTGCCGTGCGCCGTCCTGGGCCTGGTCATCGGACTGTACGTCGCCCCGGAGCAGCAGCAGATGTACCTGCAGGGCCTGATCATCCTCTTCGGCTTCCTCGGTGGTCTGCTCCTGCCGACCACCGGCTTCCCGGACTGGCTGGTCGCCATCGTCAAGGTCATGCCGAGCTACTGGCTCGCCGACATCGGCCACGGTGCCCTGCTGCACGACACCCGCGCGGTGGTCGGCGCGGCCGTGCTCGCCGCGTGGACGCTGGTGTTCTCCGGCGCGGTCGTCATGAGCTACCGGCGCGAAGCGGCCCGCGCCTGACCGGTCCCAAGGCCGTACGTACGAGGTGATGGGCGCCGGCCGTCGAGGCCGGCGCCCATCCGCATGTCCAGCCCCGACCCGAACGAGAGGGACCTCATGTTCCTGGCCCCGAGCCGCAAGGGAGTCGTTCCCTTCCGCGGCCACCACACCTGGTACCGCGTCACCGGAGACCTGCACAGCGGCCGCGCCCCCCTCGTCGTCGCCCACGGCGGCCCCGGCTCCGTCCACGACTACCTGCTCAGCCTCACCGCGCTCGCAGCCGACGGCCGCCCGGTCGTCCACTACGACCAGCTCGGCAACGGCCAGTCCACCCATCTGCCCGACGAGGGTGCCGACTTCTGGACCGTCGACCTCTTCCTCGCCGAACTCGACACGCTTCTCGCCCACCTGGGCATCGCCGACGACTACCTGCTGTTCGGCCAGTCCTGGGGCGGCATGCTCGGCGCGGAGCACGCCGTACGCCGGCCGGCCGGACTGCGCGGCCTGGTCATCGCCAACTCCCCGGCGTCCATGCCGCTGTGGCGCGCCGAGTGCGAACGCCTCAAGGACGAACTGCCGGCCGACGTCCGCGACACCCTGCGCCGGCACGAGGCCACCGGCGAGTACGCCCACCCCGACTACCAGCGGGCCGTCCTCGCCTTCTACGAGCGCCACCTGTGCCGGGCCCGTCCGCTGCCGCCCGAGGTCGCCACGACCCTCCTCGCCCTGCAGAGCGACCCGACCGTGTACGGCACCATGAACGGGCCGGCCGACTTCCACGTCGTCGGCACCCTGAAGGACTGGTCGGTCGTCGACCGGCTGCACGCCGTCGACGTCCCCACCCTGGTCATCACCGGCGCCCACGACGAGGCGACGGAGGCCACGATCCGCCCCTTCCTCGACCACATCCCCGGCGCCCGCTGGGAACTCTTCGAGCACTCCAGCCACATGCCGCACGTGGAGGAGCCGGAGCGCTTCGAGAAGGTCATGCGGGAGTGGCTGGCGGAGGTGGACTGAGCCGCACGGGAACAGATGTGGAAAGGGCCGGGCCCCGCTCAGCGAGCGGGGCCCGGCCCTTTCCACTCCCGTGGACGTCCTACTCCGACTTCTCCGCGATGAACCCCGCGAGGGCCCGCGGCGTCGGATGGGCGAACAGGTCGGCGAGGCGGATCCGCACCTTCACGTCCGTCGTCCGCTTGATGCGCTGCAGCAACTGCACGCCCAGCAGCGAGTGACCGCCGCTCGCGAAGAACCCGGAACCGGCCTTCATGTCCTCCCGCTTCAAGAACTCCCGCCACAGTGCGACGAGTTGCTCCGTCAGCTCCTCCGTGTCGACGGCCGGTTCCGCGGACGACGCGTCCTGCCGGTCCAGGGCCTCCGCACGCAGCCGCAGCCCCTCCAGGTCCGGCCGGCCGCCCACCGACGGCAGCGCGTCCACGACGACCACCCGGTCCGGCTCGGCCGCGCCCGGCAGGGACACCCGGATCTGCTTCAGCAGCCGCTCCGTCAGCCCCTGAGCCGGCGCACCGCCCGCGGGCGCCACGAACGACACCACACGCCCCCCGGCCGACACACTCGCCGCGCCGGCCACCTCGGCATGCGCCAGCAGCACCGCGTCGACCTCGTCGAGCCCGAACGTGACCCCCTGCACGGTCACCTGCCGGTCCAGCCGCCCCAGCAGCTCCAGCCGCCCGTCCGGCAGCCAGCGCGCCAGCTCCCCGGTGCGCCGTACGGTGCCGTCCGCCTCCGCGAGGCACAGCTCGCCGCGCACCCGCACCGGCAGCTCACCGCCGTCGGGCGCCGCCACCAGGGCCCGTACGGCCGACCACTCGCCCGGCGCGTACGACGAGAACCGGGCGACGGCGGGGGAGCAGGGCAGCGCCGACGGCAGCCCGTGCCGGTGCCCGCCCGCCACCGCGGCCCGGTCGGCGTCGCTCCACACCGACAACTCACCGACCGGAGCGGCCAGTTCCTCACCGAGCCGGACCAGCAGGGCGTCGTAGCGGGCGAGCAGCAGACCCACCTCGGTCGCCGAGAACACCTGGGTGCGGAACACGGCCCGGATCCGCAGCTCCTCCTCGCCCCCGGGCTCCGCCGCGGTGCCCGGCATGAAGAAGAACTCCAGGTCGAACTTGCTGAAGCCGTTCTCCACCTCCCGCATCCGCGCCGGGAACCCGCCGGCCTGGAAGTCGCCGGACGTGCCACCGGGCACGTAGTTGAACAGGTGCGTGCACAGTGAGTTCCGCCAGCTCGCGCCGGCGCCCGCGTCCCGCACCTCGTCGAGCACTCGCTCGGCCGGCACCCCGTTGTGCCCGATCCCCTCGAGGAACACCGACCGGACCCGGTTCACCAGGCGCTTGAACGGCTTCGCCGAGTCGATCCGCACCCGCAGCGGCAGCACGTTCACGTGGTAGCCGATAGCCGACTCGTGACCGGCCGGCCGCACACTCACCGGAGACCCGACGACCAGGTCCTGCCCCGCGCCGTGCCGCGCCAGCAGCAGGCAGTACGCGGCCAGCAGGATCACGGCCTCCGGCGCACGCAGCTCACGGCACAGCCGCCGGACGACGTCCCGGGCCGGCCGGGACAGCGTGTACCAGGTGCTCTCACCGGCGAGATCCGGTGTGTCGGACGGCGGGTTGCCGAACCACAGACCGCCCCCCTCGGCGCCACCGCGGAAACCACGCAGCTGCTCCCGCCAGAACTCCACGCTCTCGGCGGACGGTTCGGGCTCCACGGCCGCCGCGACCGGCGTCGTGTCGTAGCCGTCGGGGTCGGCCAGGGCGCTCAGCAGCTCCCCCAGGAAGGACACGGTCGACATGGCGTCGAACACCAGGTGGTGCAGTGCCACACTCACCGTGCACCCGCCGCCCTCGGGCAGGAACACCGCCCCCCGGACCAGCAACGACCCGTCCAGCGTGAACGGCGCCGCCACGAACTCCTGGACGGCGGCACCCACATCGCCCGCGGCCACCGGGACTCCGGGTACCGAAAGCTCCACCGCCTCCGGCGCGAGCACGCTCTTCGCCAGCTCGCTCTCCGTCGCCCGGAACACGGTGCGCAGGATCTCCTGCTTGCGCACCACGAGCGTCAACGCCCTTGACAGCGCGACCGGTTCGATGGCCCCGTCGACATCGAACGTGACGGACAGATTGTTGACCCCGGCCCCTGGTACGAGCCGCTCCAGCAGCCACAGGTCGGTCTCCTTGCGTGTGGCCATGACGGTGCTCCTCATCGCGGTAACAGCCCGGACGGGCTGGTCATGTCTCTCGGACGGGCTGGTCGTGTCGCTCAGTCGATGTCCATGCCCTCGAACTCGCTGTCGAGAATGTCGAAGATCCGCTCGGCGTCGGCGTCCGCCAGCGACTCGGCGGCAGCGGCCTCGGCGGCACCGGCCGCATGCAGCTCGGACCAGCGCGACGCGAGTGTGCGCAGCGTCTGGGCCACCCGGGCGTGATCGCCGGCGTCCAGCCCGTCCGGACCCACCACCCCGAACAACCTGGCCTCCAGCACGGCCAGTTCGCTCTCCACCGCCCGCAGCGCCGCGGGCCCGTTCTCGTCCGGAACGAGCTGCTCGCGCACGTACTCGGCGAGCGCCAGCGAGGTCGGGTAGTCGAACGTCAGCGTGGCGGGCAGCCGCAGCCCGGTCAGCGGCGCCAGCTGGTTGCGCAGCTCCACCGCCGCCAGCGAGTCGAACCCCAGCCCGCCGAAGCCGCGTTCCGGATCCACCGCGTCACCCGACGCGTGCCCGAGCACCGACGCCACCTTCGCCCGCACCAACTGCAGCACGTACGGCGTCCGCTCGGCCGCCGGAAGCCGCAGCAGCGTCTCCTTCAGCGCCTCGGGACCCTGTGCCGCCTCGGCCGCAGTACCGCGCCGCCGGGCCCCCGGGACCCGGACGAGCCCCCGCAGTACCGCCGGCAGCGCCTCCTCCCGGGCCCTGCGCTCCAGCGCGCCCGTGTCGAACGGCACCGGCAGCAGATGCGCCCGACCGCTCACCAGGGCCGCGTCCAGCAGGGCGAGCCCCGCCTCGCGTCCCAGCGCCCGCGGCCCGGTTCGCGCGACCCGCTCCACGTCGGCCGCGGTGAGCCCGGCGCCCATGCCGCCGACCTCCGGGTCCCACAGGCCCCAGGCCAGCGAGATACCGGGCAGGCCCTGTGCCTGCCGCTGGGCGGCGAGGGCGTCCAGGTAGGCGTTGGCGGCGGCGTAGTTGGCCTGGCCGGTGCCGTCGAAGGTGGCCGCGGTCGAGGAGTAGAGCACGAACGCGTCGAGGTCCCGCCCGGCCGTCAGCTCGTGCAGGTGCCGGGCGGCCGCCGCCTTCGGCGCCCACACCCTGTCCAGGCTCTGCGGGGTGACACGGTCGACGGTCGAGTCGTCGAGGACGCCCGCCGTGTGGATGACGGCGCTGACCTCCGGGTGGTCGCCCAGCAGCACCGCCACCGCCTCCCGGTCGGAGACGTCGCAGGCGACGATCTCCACCCCGGCGCCGGCCTCCTCCAGCTCGGCGGCGAGTTCGGTGGCTCCGGGTGCGTCGGCGCCGCGTCGGCTGGTGAGCAGCAGACTGCGCACACCGTGGGCGGCGACGAGGTGGCGCGCGGTCAGCGCACCGAGCCCGCCCGTGCCACCGGTCACCAGAACCGTGCCGGACGTGGACCAGGAACCGCCCACGGACGCCGTCTCGCGGGCGAGCCGCGGAGCGCTGAAGATGCCTTTCGTGTAAGAGAGTTCCGGCTCCCCGGCAGGCAGCCGCTCGGGGATCTCCTGATCGGAGTCGAGCAGGACGATCCGGTCCGGATACTCGGCCTGCGCCGCCCGGACGAGACCACGGATCGCGGACTGCTCAGGGTCGGTGCCGGCCCCGCGCGTGACGACGAGCAGCGGCTGGTCACCGTCCAGGTGGGCCTGGAGCAGCGGCAGCAGATCGGCCGCCGTCTCGGCCCGCAGCACGGTGTACGACGCCGTGGGCTCGGCCGCCTCCGACACGACCGGGGCCCAGTCGACCCGGTACAGGTCACGGACGGCACCCGTGTCCGTGGCCAGTGGCCGCAACGCCAGTCCGGTGACCGTGGCGACGGGCATGCCCGAGGGATCGGCGAGGTCGAGCCGGTACCCCGACCCCTCGGCCGTGACCCGCACCCGAAGCGCCCTGGCCCCCGCGGTGTGCACGGCCACATCACTCCAGGAGAAGGGCAGTTCAGCGCGCTCGGCCGCACCCGCGTAGGTGAGCGCGTGCAGCGCGGCGTCCAGGAGCGCAGGGTGCAGCGCGAACCTGGCCACATCCGCGTCTTCGGGCAGCGACACCTCGGCGTGCACCGTGTTGTCGGCGGACCGCCAGGCGGAGGTGAGGCCTGCGAACAAGGGGCCGTAGTGCAGGCCCATCGCGGACAGAGCGGAGTAGAGGGTGGTGGTGTCGACGGGCTCGGCGCCGGCCGGCGGCCAGGCGGTGAGGTCGGCAGCGGGTTCCACGGCCGCCGCCGACAGGACGCCTTCGGCGTGGAGGGTCCAGGTGTCCTCGCGGTCGGGGCGGGAGTGGACGGTGACGGTCGGTTCGTCGCCTTCGCCGACGCGGACGCGGAGGGCGACGGCGCCGGTCTCGGGTATGACGAGGGGGGCGTGCAGGGTCAGGTCGCGGACGGTGCCGCGGCCGACGTGGTCACCGGCGCGTACGGCGATCTCGACGAGGGCGGCGCCGGGCACGATGACGGTGCCGTTCACGGCGTGCTCGGCCAGCCAGGCATGGGTGGCGAGCGAGAGGCGGCCGGTGAACAACACCCCTTCCGTGTCCGGGAGTTCCACGGCCGCGCCCAACAGCGGGTGCTCGGCGTCCGACTGCCCGAACTCGGAGGCGTCGCCGGCCCGCGCGGCCGTGGCGGGGAGCCAGTAGTGCTGGTGCTGGAAGGCGTAGGTGGGCAGGTCGACGGCCTGCCGGCCGGGGTTGAAGTAGGCGGTCCAGTCGACGGACGGCACACGGGTGAGCGCTTCGACGAGGGCCTGGGGTTCGCTGCGGTCGCGGCGCAGGGCCGGGATGGCACGGGGGTCGGCCACCATGGCGGTGAGTACGGCGTCGGGGCCGAGCTCCAGGAAGGTACCGACGCCCTGGTCATCGAGGGTGGTGACGGCGTCGGTGAAGCGGACCGCCTCGCGGACGTGCCGGACCCAGTAGGACGGCTGGGAGAGTTCCTCGTACGACACCGCCGCGCCTGTCAGCGTCGACACGATCGGCAACGCCAGCTCTCCGTAGGTCAGTTGCGCGGCGATCTGCTCGAACTCGGCGAGCATCGGCTCCATCAGCGGGGAGTGGAAGGCGTGGCTGACGGTCAGCCTCTTCGTCTTGCGGCCGGCCCCCGAGAAGTGCGCGACGACCTCGTCCACCCCCGCCTCCAGGCCGGAGACGACGATCGCGGACGGCCCGTTCACGGCGGCGATCCCAGTGCCCTCGGACAGGACCGGCAGGACCTCATCCTCGGTCGCCTGTACGGCGGCCATCGCACCGCCCGCCGGAAGCCGCTGCATCAGCCGCCCACGAGCCGCCACCAGCCTCGCCGCGTCCTCCAGCGACCACAGCCCCGCCACATGCGCGGCGGCCAGCTCACCGATGGAATGCCCGGCCAGCACATCCGGCTGCACACCCCATGCTTCGAGGAGCCGGAACAGCGCCACCTCCAGGGCGAACAGAGCGGGCTGGGTGTACCCGGTCTCGTCCAGCCCTTCCCCGCCGAACATCACGTCCTTCAGCGGACGCTCCAGGTACCCGTCCAGCGCGGCGCACACCTCGTCCAGCGCGGCGGCGAACACCGGGAACACCTCGTACAACTCCCGCCCCATGCCGGCCCGCTGGCTGCCCTGCCCCGTGAACAGGAACGCCACCTCGCCGCTCCCGGTCGCCGGAGGCTCCAGCTGAGCGACGGCCTCCAGCCCGGCCAGCAGCCCTTCCCGGTCACCGGCCACCACACCCGCCCGGTGAGCGAACGCCGACCGCCCGGTCACCAGCGAGTAGCCCACGTCAGCCGGGTCCAGCCCCGGGCGTTCGGCGACGTACTCCAGCAGACGGGCCGCCTGGGCCCGTACTGCCGCCGCCGTCCTGCCGGAGACGATCCACGGCACCACCGGCAGGGCGGCCGGGATCACCGCGTCGGCGGGCTCCTCGGCCGGCGCCTCCTCCACGATCACGTGCGCGTTCGTCCCGCTGATCCCGAACGACGACACACCGGCACGCCGGGTCCGCTCCCCGCCCCTCCAAGGCCGGGCCTCGGTCAGCAGCTCGACCGCACCCGCCGACCAGTCCACATGCGAGGAAGGCGCATCGACGTGCAGGGTCCGGGGAAGCTCCTCGTAGCGCAGGGCGAGGACCATCTTGATGATCCCGGCGACACCCGCGGCGGCCTGCGTGTGCCCCAGGTTGGACTTGATCGAGCCGAGCCACAGCGGCGAACCCTCTGAGCGGTCCTGCCCATACGTGGCCAGCAGCGCCTGCGCCTCGATCGGGTCCCCGAGCCGGGTCCCGGTGCCGTGGCCCTCGACCGCGTCGACGTCGGACGGACCCAGGTGCGCGGAGGCGAGGGCCTGCCGGATGACCCTTTGCTGGGACGGGCCGTTCGGCGCGGTCAGCTGACTGCTCGCGCCGTCCTGGTTGACCGCCGAGCCCCGCACGACCGCCAGCACCCGGTGCCCGTTGCGCCGCGCGTCCGACAGACGCTCCAGCACCAGCACACCGACACCCTCACCCCAGCCCGTACCGTCCGCAGCCTCGGCGAACGGCTTGCACCGCCCGTCCGCCGCAAGACCCCGCTGCCGGCTGAAGTCCACGAACGTGTCCGGCGTCGACATCACCGTCACACCACCCGCCAACGCCAGCGAGCACTCACCACCCCGCAGCGCCTGCGCCGCCAGATGCACCGCCACCAGCGACGACGAACACGCCGTGTCCACCGTCACCGCCGGACCCTCCAGACCCAGCGCATACGACACCCGCCCGGACACCACACTGCCGAGACCGCCGTTGCCGAGGTACCCGGCAAGCTCCTCCGGGACGTCGTGGAGGCGTGGGGCGAAGTCGTGGTACATCACGCCGGCGAAGACCCCGGTGGCGCTGCCGCGCAGGGCGGCGGGGTCGATGCCGGCCCGCTCGAACGCCTCCCAGGACGTCTCAAGGAGCAGCCGCTGCTGCGGGTCCGTGGCCAGGGCCTCGCGGGGGCTGATGCCGAAGAAGTCCGCGTCGAACTCCGCCGCCCGCTCCAGGAAGGCACCCTGGTTGACGTACGTCCTGCCGACGGCCTCCGGGTCGGGGTCGTACGACTCCTGCCACAGCGGACCACGGTCGGCGGGGAACTCGGAGACGGCGTCGCCGCCCGCCGCCAGCAGTGCCCACAGCTCCTCCGGGGAGCTCACACCGCCGGGGTACCGGCAGGCCATGCCCACGATGACGACCGGATCGTCGTCCCCGGCCGACGGACCGCCCGACGCCCCACTCGTCGCCGCCGACTCGGCATCGGCACCCACGAGTTGCTCGTTCAGATACCGTGCCACGGCCGCCGCGTTCGGGTAGTCGAAGGTCAGCGTCGCGGGCAGGCGCAGGCCGGTCGCGGCGCCGAGCTTGTTGCGCAGCTCGACCGCCGCCAGCGAGTCGAAGCCGAGGGTGCCGAAGCCGCGCTCCGGGTCGACGGCCCGGGGGCCGTCGTGGCCGAGGGCCGTCGCGACATGCGTGCGGACCAGGGTGAGCAGCCGGCGTTCGCGGTCGGCCGGGTCCAGCCGTGCCAGCTCGTCGGCCAGGGTGCCGCTGTCCGCCGTGGCGGTGCCCGCCGTGCGGCGGTTCGGGGTGCGGACCAGGCCGCGCAGCACCGCGGGGAGTTCCTCCGAGCGGGCGCGGCGGGTCAGGGCCTGCTGGTCGAGGCGGAGGGCAAGGACGTGGGCGGTGTCCGGCAGGGTGGTCGCCGCCTCCAGCATCGCCAGGCCCGCCGCCACGCCGTGCGCGGGAGTGCCGGCCCGGGCTGCCCGGGAGACGTCGGCCGGGGCGAGCCCCGCCGCCATCCCACCGGCCTCCGGGTCCCACAGTCCCCAGGCCAGGGAGAGCGCCGGAAGGCCCTGTGCCTGCCGCTGGGCGGCGAGGGCGTCCAGGTAGGCGTTGGCGGCGGCATAGTTGGCCTGGCCGAGGGCGTCGAAGGTGGCTGCGGCCGAGGAGTAGAGGACGAACGCGTCGAGACGCCGGTCGGCCGTCAGCTCGTGCAGATGGCGGGCCGCGCGCGCCTTCGGCGCCCACACCGACTCCAGACGCTCGGGCGTGAGTGCGGCGAAGGTGGCGTCGTCGAGCACACCCGCCGCGTGGACGACCGCCGTGATGTCCGGGTGGGCCTCGAACAGCCCCGCCAGCGCCGCCCGGTCGGAGACGTCGCACGCCTCGACGGCCACCTCGGCGCCCGACGCGCGCAGCGACTCGGTGAGCGCACCGGCACCCGGGGCGTCCGCCCCGCGCCGCCCCACCAGCAGCACCCTGCGCACCCCGTGCTCGGCCACCAGGTGCCGTGCCGTCAGCGCGCCGAGCCCGCCGGTGCCGCCGGTCACCAGCACGGTGCCCGACGTCGACCACGAGCCACCGCCCACCGGCACGGTCTCCCGCACCAGGCGCGGCACGGACCACCGACCGCCGCGCACCGCCAACTCCGGTTCACCGTCCGGCAGTGCGGAGGGAAGCGCACCGTCCGCGTCGATGAGCACGATCCGCCCCGGGTGCTCCGCCTGCGCGGCGCGCACCAGTCCCCACACCGCCGCCTGCTCGGGATCGACGACTTCGACGACCTCACCGACGTCGCCGGCGTCGCCGTCACCGGAGACCCGCACCGCACCCCGGGTCAGCACCAGCAGCCGCGCCTCGCCCGCGAGCGAGGTCTGCAACGCGGTGAGCACCTCGGACACGGTCTCGCCCGACACCACCTCGAACCCGGCGGCGTCCACCGACGCGTCCTGCGCCGGCGACCAGGCGACCCGGTACAGCGGCACCGTCCGGCCCGTGTCCCCGGCCGGCCGCAGCACCAGGGAGCCGACGGACGCCACCGTGGCCCCGGCCGGGTCCATCAGGTGCAGGGAGACGCCGGAGGCGGCCGGTACGACGTGGACGCGCAGCGCGGTCGCACCGGCGGCCCGTACGGTCACGCCGGTCCACGCGAAGGGCAGTTCGGCGCCCTCGGTGTCCTCGTCGAGGCCGATGACGTGCAGTGCCGCGTCCAGCAGGGCGGGGTGCACGGTGTAGCCCGTGGCGTCCACCCCGTCCGGCAGAGCGACCTCGGCGTACAGTTCCCCGCCCCGCCGCCAGGCCGCGCGCAGCCCCTGGAACGCGGGGCCGTAGCCGTAGCCCTGGGCCGCCATGCGGGCGTAGGCGTCGCTCACGTCGATCGGGTCGGCGTCCCGCGGCGGCCAGATTCCGCGGCCGGGGACGGCGGCGGGCGCGGCCGGAGCCAGCAGGCCCTGGGCGTGCACGGTCCAGTCCGTGTCGGCCGTACGGGAGTGCACGGTCAGCGGGCGGCAGCCGTCCGGTCCCGGCTCGTCGACCACCAGCTGGATGTCGACGCCCGCCTCCGGGTCGTCCAGGGTGAGCGGGGCCTGGAGGGTCAGTTCCTCCACCGTCGCGCAGCCCGCCAGGTCGGCGGCGCGCACGGCGAGTTCCACGAAGCCGGTGCCGGGCAGCAGCACCGTGCCGCCCACGGCGTGGTCGGCCAGCCACGGGTGGCTGCGCACGGACAGCCGGCCGGTGAGCACCAGCCGCTCGGCGCCCGCCACGGTCAACGCTGCGCCGAGAAGCGGGTGTTCGGGGTCGAGGACGCCGAGGGCGGCGGGGTCGGCCGGGCCGTCGGCCAGGGCGTCGAGCCAGTACCGCTTGCGCTGGAAGGCGTAGGTGGGCAGTTCGACGGGCTCGTGGCCCGCGCCCAGGAGCGCCGTCCAGTCGACCTCCGCTCCGCGCAGGTGCAGTGCGGTGACCGCGCCGAGGAGCGCGCCGGGCTCGTCGTGACCCCGGCGCAGGGCGGGCAGCAGCACCCCGTCGGTCACGGACTCCGCGCCCATCGCGGTCAGTACCGCGTCCGGGCCCAGCTCCAGGAAGGTGCGGACCCCCTGATCCTCCAGGGTTTGGACTGCGTCGGCGAACCGCACCGCGTCGCGGACGTGCCGCACCCAGTACTCGGGGTCGGCCAGCTCCTCGTACGGCACCTCGCGGCCGGTCAGCGTGGAGACGATCGGCAGGCTCGGCCGCCTAGGGTCGAGCACCTGCGCGAACTGCCGGAACTCGGCGAGCATCGGCTCCATCAGCGGGGAGTGGAAGGCGTGGCTGACGGTCAGCTTCTTCGTCTTGCGGCCGGCCGCCGAGAAGTGCGCGACGACCTCGTCCACGCCCGCCTCCGGACCGGAAACGACCACGGACACCGGCCCGTTCACGGCCGCGACCCCCGTGCCTTCCGGCAGGACCGCACGGACCTCGTCCTCGGTGGCCTGCACGGCGGCCATCGCACCGCCCGACGGGAGCCGCTGCATCAGCCGGCCGCGCGCCGACACGATCAGCGCCGCGTCCTCCAGCGACCACAGCCCGGCGACGTGCGCGGCGGCCAGCTCACCGATGGAGTGCCCGGCCAGCACGTCCGTCCGCACACCCCATGCCTCCAGCAGCCGGAACAGGGCCACTTCCAGGGCGAACAACCCAGGCTGCGTGTACCCGGTCTCGTCCAGGCACTCCCCGCCGAACATCACGTCCTTCAGCGGACGCTCCAGGTACCCGTCCAGCGCGGCGCACACCTCGTCCAACGCGGCGGCGAACACCGGGAACGCCTCGTACAACTCCCGGCCCATCCCCGCCCGTTGACTCCCCTGTCCCGTGAACAGGAACGCCAGCGGGCCGCCGGCCGGTTCGCCGTGCAACGGCGCCTCGCCCCGGGCGATGGCCTCGACCCCGGCCAGCAGTGCCTCCGGATCGCCCGCGACCACGGCGGCCCGGTGCGTGAACGCGGTACGGTCCGCGAGCGCCGACGCCACCGCACCGGGGGTGGGACCGGGACGGGCGCGCAGGTGCTCGGCGAGCCGGGCGGCCTGGGCGCGCAGCGCCTCCTCGGTCGTACCGGAAACCAGCCACGGCACCACCGGCGGCACCGCAGGCTCCAGGGCCTGCTCAACGGGCTCCTCGGTCGGCGCCTCCTCCACGATGACGTGCGCGTTGGTGCCGCTGATGCCGAACGAGGACACGCCCGCACGGCGGGTCCGCTCCCCGGCCGGCCACGGCCGGGCCTCGGTCAGCAGCTCGACCGCGCCGGCCGACCAGTCCACCCGGGACGACGGCGTGTCCACGTGCAGGGTGCGCGGCAGCAGCTCGTGACGCAGCGCCAGCACCATCTTGATGACCCCGGCGACACCCGCGGCGGCCTGGGTGTGCCCCAGGTTCGACTTCACCGAGCCCAGCCACAGCGGCGCGTCCGGGGAACGGCCCTGGCCGTAGGTCGCCAGCAGCGCGCCCGCCTCGATGGGGTCGCCGAGCCGGGTGCCGGTGCCGTGTGCCTCGACGGCGTCGACGTCGGCGCCGGTCAGGCCCGCCGAGGCCAGCGCCCGCTGGACGAGGCGGCGCTGCGCGCTGCCGTTGGGGGCGGTCAGGCCGTTGCTCGCGCCGTCCTGGTTGACGGCCGACCCCCGGACGACCGCGAGCACACGGTGCCCGTTGCGGCGGGCGTCGGACAGCCGCTCCAGGACCAGGAAGCCGGCGCCCTCGGCCCATCCGGTGCCGTCGGCGGCCTCGGCGAACGGCTTGCAGCGGCCGTCCGGGGCCAGTCCGCGCTGCCGGCTGAACGCGGTGAACGTGCCCGGGCCGGACATCACCGCGACCCCGCCCGCGAGCGCCAGCGAGCACTCGCCCGAGCGCAGCGCGTGCGCCGCCAGATGCACCGCGACCAGCGACGACGAGCAGGCCGTGTCGACCGTCAGCGTGGGGCCCTCGAGGCCCAGCGTGTAGGCGATCCGGCCGGAGATCACACTGGTGGCCGCGCCGGTCAGCAGATGTCCCTCGTAGCCGTCGGGTGCCTGGTGCAGCCGCGGTCCGTACTCCTGCGGCTCCGCGCCCACGAACACGCCGGTGCCGCTGCCGCGCAGCGCCACCGGGTCGACGCCCGCGTGCTCCAGCGCCTCCCACGACGTCTCCAGCGCCAGCCGCTGCTGCGGCTCCATCGCGGCGGCCTCGCGCGGGCTGATCCCGAAGAAGTCGGCGTCGAACTCGGCCGCGCCGTACAGGAATCCGCCCTCGCGCGCGTACGTCTTGCCGGGCGCGTCCGGGTCCGGGTCGTACAGTCCGGCCACGTCCCAGCCGCGGTCGTCGGGCAGTGGACCGATCGCGTCGCCGCCCGTCGCGACCAGGTCCCACAGCTGCCCGGGGGAGGCGATGCCTCCCGGGTAGCGGCAGGCCATGCCGACGATCGCCACCGGTTCGCCCGGGTCCGCGACGACGGATGCGGCTTCCCCCGCGTCGTCCGGGGACTCGCCCAGCACCTCCCGCAGCAGCTGCCCGGCGAGCGCCCGAGGGGTCGGGTGGTCGAAGGCGATCGACACCGGCAGTTCGGCGCCGATCGCCGCGGACAGCCGCCGCTGCAGATCGACGATGGCCAGCGAGTCGAGGCCCGACTGCCTGAAGGGCTGACCCGGATCGAGTGCGCCGCCCGGCTCCCGGCCCGCCGCGCGCAGTGCGGCCGAGGCCTGCTCGACGACGAGCCGGAGCAGCCGCCGCTCCTGAGCGGACCTGGTCAGCCCGGTCAACTCGGCTGCGGACAGGATCTGTTCGGATGTGTCGTGGGCGGGCTGGGCGGCGGACTCGGTCATGGTCACTGAACTCCAGGCTGGGTTATGCGACGTCGGTACGGGAGGAGACGAGGCGTGAGGCCGAGACCACCTCGCCGCCACTGAGCAGCAGCTCCACCGGGGCCGGCCGGCCCAGGAACAGCAGCAGGCTCGCGGTGGGCCCGTAGGCGCCCACGTTCGGCACCGCGAGCACGTCACCCGGCTGCGGCCGCGGCATCCGCACCGAGCGGGACAGCAGGTCGCCGGGCGTGCACAGCGGGCCCGCCAGGCTCACGGGCACCGGCTCGCCCGTGCGGTGGCAGGACGGATCCACCGACAGCGGCAGCAGCCGGCCCAGACCGGCCATGCCGCCGAGGGTGTTGATGCCCGCGTCGAGGATCGCGAAGGTACGGCCCCGACTCTCCTTGACGTTGGTCACGGACGTCAGCAGCCGCCCGCTGTCGCCGACCAGATGCCGGCCCGACTCGCAGGCGATCTCGATACCGCCCCCGCGCCAGCGCGGCAGCCGGGTGTCCAGGGCCTTCTCCAGGGCCGCCCGCAGGTTCGGGTACACCGGCCGCTCACCGGCCACCGAGTACGGCGCCGCGAAACCGCCGCCGATGTCCAGCATCCCGAGCGGCAGGCCCAGTTCGCTCTCCAGCTTCGCCGC
Source organism: Streptomyces sp. NPDC001843 (assembly GCF_042891955.1). Taxonomy (NCBI): domain Bacteria; kingdom Bacillati; phylum Actinomycetota; class Actinomycetes; order Kitasatosporales; family Streptomycetaceae; genus Streptomyces; species Streptomyces sp. NPDC001843. The sequence continues at coordinate 301,519 of NZ_JBIATQ010000007.1, forward strand.
CTGCTCGATCGTCGCCGTGAACTCGGCGATCAGGCTCTCCTCGTCCTTGGAGTTGGACAGCGGGAAGAAGTGCGCGCCGACCACCTCGGTGCCGGGCACGTCGAGCAGGGCGGGCAGTAGCTGCGGCAGGGTCTCGGCGTCGATGCCGAACTGCGACGGCGTACCGGTCATCCGGATGCTGGTGGTCGCCGCGGCCGCCGCGCTGTTGACGCGCAGCAGCACCTGCGCCGTCACCCCGTGCCGCTCAGCCTGCTCGCCGAGCCGGCTCAGGTCGCCCGCCGACTCCACGGAGAACGTGCGCACCCCCTCGGCGAGCGCCACGGCCAGCTCCCCGGCCGTCTTGCCCGGCCCCGAGTACAGGACGGACTCCGCCGGGTGCCCGGCCTCGAGCGCCGAGGCCAGTTCCCCGGTGGAGCACACCTCGGCCCGGCAGCCGCCGGGGCCCTCCCTGAGTGCCCGCACCAGACCCGGGTGCGGGTTGGCCTTCAGCGAGTAGTACAGGGTGATCCCGTCGGGCAGGGCCGCGCGCAGGTCGGCCCGGGCGCGGGCCACCCGGTCCAGGTCGTACACGTACAGCGGTGAGCCGTACTCGGCGACCAGTGCGCGGTCCAGTTCCGCCTGCCGCTCGATCGCCGTGGTCACTTCGCGGCCTCGGCGTCCAGCATCGCCGCCAGCTGCTGCTTGGCGTTCTTGCCGTTGGAGGTCAGCGGGAAGGCGCCGAGCACCTTGCACAGCGCCGGCACCTTCACGGCCTCCAGCCGGACGGCCAGCTCGCGCAGCACCGCCTGCGGGGTCAGCTCGTCCGCCTCCACGAAGATCATCAGGTCGCGGTCGGCGGTCGGCTTCAGGGCGGCCGCGTTGCGCACGCCCGGGATGTCCATCGCGGCGCCCTCGATCTCGATGGTGGACACCCGCATGCCCTTGCGTTTGAACATGTCGTCGCGGCGGCCCTCGAAGTACAGGTAGCCGTCCTCGTCGACGCGCCCGTAGTCGCCGGTGAACAGACGGGTCCGGCCGGTCGCCGGGTCGGGCCGGTAGGTGCGGGCGGTGATCTCCGGCAGGTTCCAGTACCCGGCCATGACGTGCGGCCCGGTCACCGTGATCTCGCCGCTCTCCCCGGCCGGCACCTCGTTGCCGTCCGGGTCCAGGATCGCCACCTCGGTGCCCGGGATCGGCAGCCCGGACGACCCGGGACGCTCGTGGTCCTGGTCCGGCGGCATGATCGTGATGCGCTTGCACTCGGAGATGCCGTACATGCGCACCACCCGGGCGCCGGGGAAGCACTTCCACAGGCCGTCGATGATCCGCTGCTCCAGCGCGGCCCCGGTGCTGGTGAACATCCGCAGCCGGGTCGGCCGCGGGTCGCGCTGGGCGAGCCGGATCAGCGGCCCGCCGAGCGAGGGCACCAGCGGCAGCACGGTGGCGCCGCTCTCCCGGACCAGGATGTGCAGCTTGGAGTCGGCCTCGGAGTCGGCGAGGACCAGCGTCGCGCCCGCCACCGCGCACAGCAGCACCTGGAACAGGCCGTAGTCGAAGGAGAGCGGCACCCGGACGAAGACGGTGTCGTCGGCGCGGTAGCCGAGCACCTCGTTGATGGAGTGCGCCGCGAACACCATCTGCGCGTGCGGGCAGATGATGCCCTTCGGCGTGGAGGTCGAACCGGAGGTGTAGATGAGCACGGCCGGCGCGTCCGGCCCCTGCCCGGCCTCGGCGTCGTCCCCGTCGGCCGCCAACTCGGCCCACAGTGCGCCCACTTCGTGCACCGGCCGGTCGGTCAGCCCCGCCACCCACTCGCCCGCGCCGTCGGTGACGACCACGAGCCGCGGCGCGCAGTCGGCGATGACCGCGCGCAGGTGGAACTCCTTCATCTCGGCGCTGATCGGCACCAGCGCGGCACCGACCCGGGAGGCCGCGTACAGCAGCGCCGTCGTCTCGCGCACGTTCGGCAGGCGTACGACGATCCGGTCGCCCGGCGTCACCCCGGCCCGGCGCAGCCAGTCGGCGGCGGCCCGGGTCTGCGCCTGGAGCTGCTGCCACGTCCAGGAGTCCCGGGCGTCGCGCACCGCGATGTCCTGGGGGCGGGCGGCGGCCTGCGCGTCGAGGAGGTGGTGCAGCAGGCGGGCGTCCTTGGGGAACTTCTCGTCCACGGGGGGTCTCCTTGTCGTCCGTGGCTTCTCGGCGTCCGGTCAGCTCCGCGCCCGGCCGCTGTCCAGAAGCGTCAGCGCGCGGGCCCGGAGGGCGGAGCGGTCGATCTTGCGGTTGGCGTTCATCGGGAACTCGGCCAGGTGGACCAGCAGCCGCGGCACCATCGCCTTCGGCAGGCCGGCGGTCAGCTCCTTGGCGAGCAGGGCGCTCGTCGTGGGGCGGCCGGTGTAGAAGGCGACCAGCTCGTGGCTGCGGGCAGCGGGTACGGCGACCGTCACGGCGTCCTCCACCCCGTCCAGGGCCCGCACGGCGTGGCTGACCTCGGACAGCTCCACGCGCCAGCCCTGCACCTGCACCTGGTCGTCGGCGCGGCCCAGATAGCCGATCTCACCGTCCGGCCAGCGGCGCACCCGGTCGCCGGTGCGGTACCAGCGCTGGCCGGCGTGCTCGTGGAACCGGCCCTCGTTCTCGGCCGGGTCCAGGTAGCCGTCGAACATCTGCGGCCCGGTGACGCACAGTTCACCCTCGTCGCCGCCGGTGGAGCCGTCCGGGCCGAGCAGCAGGTGGTCGAGGGAGGCGTGCACGGGCCCGATGGGGACGACCCCGTTGACGTACCGCTCCTCGGGCGTGGCCGGCGACAGGCGGTGCGCGGTGACGGTGATGGTCAGCTCGGTCGGGCCGTACAGGTTCTCCACGGTGCTGTGCGGCGCCGCCGCCTGCCAGTCCTCGGCGTCGTGCCGGTGCAGCGGCTCGCCCGCGAACAGCGACCAGCGCAGGCCCTCCAGCGCGCCCGGCGCCAGCGCCCCCGAGCGCCGGGCGAGCGCGATGGCGCCAGGTGTGGAGAACCACACCGTGATCCGCTCCTCGGCGAGGAAGTCCGGCAGCGCCCGGTACGCCCGCATCGGCAGCGGCACCACCCGGGCGCCCGCGCCCCAGGCGCAGAACAGGTCGAACATCGCGCAGTCGAAGGTGAGGTCGAAGGTCTGGGTGAAGGCGTCACCGGGCTGGAAGTCGTAACGGCCGCGCAGCGTACGGAAATAGCTGTCGGCGGCGCGGTGCGTGGTCGGCACGCCCTTGGGGCGGCCCGTCGAGCCGGACGTGAACAGGATGTACGCGGTGTCCTCCGGGTCGACCGCCCGGGGTTCGTCCAACGGCAGGCCGGGGAGCGGCAGTTGCCCGGCCGCGACCAGTGGGATGTCCGACGTGCCGATGGCCCCGTACGCCGCCGCGCCCCGGGCGTCGGCGATCACGGCGTCCACCTCGGCGGCCTCCAGCACGGCACGGTTGCGGGCCGCCGGGAAGTCGGGGTGCAGCGGCACGGCCCGCGCCCCGAGGTACAGCGCGGCCAGCAGGCCCGTGTAGGCCTCCCCGCTCTTGCTGCCGAGCACCGCGACCGTCCGCGGGATCCCGCCGCAGACCTCCGTGACCGCCCCGGCGAGCGCGAGCGCGGCCCGGTGCGCCTCGGCGTACGTGGTGCCGCGCCCGTCGACCCGGAAGCACTCCCGGTCGGCCGACAGGGCGAGGCCGCGCAGGAACAGCCCGTGCAGGCTGCCCACCAGCGGGGCGGGCACGGCGGCGGTGCTCTGAGAAACCTGCACTGTCATGTCACGCCCCCGCCGCGGCCGTCGCGGGCCGGGCCGCCCGGTCCGGGGAGAGGGGGACCACCTCGAAGCGGGAGGTCGCCGACCGCACGCGGCCGAACAGGGCGTCCGGGCCGGCGACCAGCAGGCGTTCGACCCCACGGGCGCGCAGCGCGTCCAGGGTCGCGGGCCAGTCGACCGGCCGTACGAAGTGGTCCAGCAGCATGTGCCGTAGCCCGTCCGCGGTGGTCAGTTCGGTGCCGTCCTGGTCGGCGAGCACCGGCAGGTCCGGGTCGCGCAGCGGGAGCGCGTCGACGACCTCCCGGGCGGCCAGCTCCCGCAGCCCGGTGAACAGCGAGGAGTGCATCGGCGGCCGCATCACGTACAGCGGCATCGCGCCGATGGACCGCAAGTCCTGCTGGAATCTCTCCAGTTCGCCCTCGTGCACGGACACCATCAGGAAACCCTCGTCGAGCCGGCAAGCCACCTCGTGCCAGGCGCCCCGGGCGTCCATGTCCGCGAACAGCTCGGCGAGCGGCCCCTGGGGTGCCCGGACGAAGGACTGCGTCACCACGTCCCGGTGCTCCCGCGCGAAGTACTCGGCGGTGCAGCGGGCCAGCCCGGCCGTCATCCGCACCGCGTCCGCGAAGTCCAGCGCCCCGCTGAAACCGACCGCGGGCTTCTCGCCGAAGCTGGCTCCGGTGCACACCACCGGCTCGGCGCCCAGCTCCTCACGGGCCCGCTCCGCGAGCGCCGTGCACACCACCATGAAGGCGACCTGCGCCGCCGGGGCGTACTCGTCCTCGCTCTGCCGGAACGCGTCGAAAAGGGAATGGCCGAGGACCTCGTCCGCGACCGCGAGCAGCTTCTTCGCCCGGGAATCGAGAAGCAGGAAGCGCCCGAGTTCCCGGAAGCGGGTGGGCCCCATTCCCGGGAATACCATCGCCGTTGTCATCGCAGCACCCGTCTTTTCGCGAACTGGCCTCGTTCGGACAGTTCTAGATGCCGCGGAAGGCCCCACCAACCCCTATCGGACCCCGCCCGCCACCCTTAGTAGGGGGCGGCCCGCCGACCATAGGGGGTGATCGCTGTGGCCCCTTCGCGCACAACGTGGCTTGAATGAACGGTCCGTATAATTCTTCAGCCACATGGACGGGTGACCCATGACCGTGACCGAGGACACCACCTCGCTCGCCCCCATGACCCAGCCGCCACCGCGACCCGACCCGCGCTCCCGGGTGGCCCTGCTGGACCTGGTGAAGCAGACGGTGCGGGAGGGACCCGGCCCGCGCGCCACCGAGGCGCAGTGGGCGAAGGGCAAGCTGACCGTCCACGAGCGTCTCGAACTCCTCTTCGACAAGGGGAGCTTCCAGGAGATCGAGCCGCTGCGCCGGCACCGGGCCACCGGCTTCGGCCTGGAGAACAAGCGCCCGTACACCGACGGCGTGATCACCGGCTGGGGCACGGTGGAGGGCCGTACGGTCTTCGTCTACGCCCATGACTTCCGCATCTTCGGCGGCTCCCTCGGCGAGGCCCACGCCTCGAAGATCCACAAGGTGATGGACCTGGCGCTGGCCGCCGGCGCCCCGCTGGTCGCGCTCAGCGACGGCGCCGGGGCCCGCATCCAGGAGGGCGTCACCGCGCTCGCCGGGTACGGCGGCATCTTCCGCCGCAACGTGGCCGCCTCCGGAGTGATCCCGCAGATCAGCGTGATGCTCGGCCCGTGCGCCGGCGGCGCCGCCTACAGCCCCGCCCTGACCGACTACGTGTTCATGGTGCGCGGCACCTCGCAGATGTACATCACCGGCCCGGACGTCGTACAGGCCGTCACCGGCGAGCGGATCAGCCATGATGGGCTCGGCGGCGCCGACGTGCACGCCACCGTCTCGGGCGCCGCGCACTTCGCCTACGAGGACGAGGCCGAGTGCCTCGCCGAGGTGCGCTACCTGCTGTCGATGCTGCCGCAGAACAACCGCGAACTGCCGCCCGCCGTCCGCCCCGACGACTCGGCGGAGCGGCGCTGCGAGGCCCTGCTCGACCTGGTGCCGGGCGACCCCGGACGCTCGTACGACATGCGTCCCGTCATCGAGGAGATCGTCGACGACGGCGAGATCTTCGAGGTGCACGCCGGCTGGGCCACCAACATCATCTGCGCACTGGCCCGGCTCGACGGCCACGTCGTCGGCATCGTGGCGAACCAGCCGGCCTCCTTCGCCGGCGTCCTGGACATCCATGCCAGTGAGAAAGCGGCCCGGTTCGTGCAGTCCTGCGACGCGTTCAGCATCCCGCTGGTCACGCTCGTCGACGTACCCGGCTTCCTGCCGGGCCGGGAGCAGGAGCACGGCGGCATCATCCGGCACGGCGCCAAGCTGCTGTACTCGTACTGCAACGCCAGCGTGCCCCGTATCTCGGTGATCCTGCGCAAGGCGTACGGCGGCGCGTACATCGTCATGGACTCCCAGTCCATCGGCGCCGACCTCACCTTCGCCTGGCCCACCAACGAGATCGCGGTGATGGGCGCGGAGGGCGCGGCGAACGTCGTCTTCCGCCGTGAGATCGCCGCCGCCGACGACCCCGAGCGGGCCCGCGCCGAGCGCATCCGGCAGTACCAGGAGGAGCTGATGCACCCCTACTACGCGGCCGAGCGCGGTCTCGTCGACGACGTCATCGATCCCGCGGAGACCCGCTCCGTCCTCATCCGCTCACTTGCGATGCTGCGCGCCAAGCACGCCGCGATGCCGGCCCGCAAGCACGGGAACCAGCCGGTATGAGCGGCGCCGAGAGCATGGAGGACACGGAGATCCGGGTGGTGCGCGGCGCCCCCGACCCGGAGCAGCTGGCCGCGGTGACCGTCGTCCTGCTGGCGGTCCTGCGCGGCGCCGAACCGCCCGAGCCCCCGGCCCCGCCGGCCGCGGGCTGGATCCCCGGCGCCCACCGGCTGCCGGGGGCGTGGGCGACGGCGTAGCCCCGGCAGCCGAAAGCGCCGCTGCCGTACCACCGGGCAGCGGCGCTTCACAGTGCCGGGGCGGCCCCGCACGCCGACGGGCGCCGCACCCCGGGTCAACGGGTGCGGCGCCGGCCGGTGCGCGCGACATGTCAGGGCATGGCGGTCTGGCGCGCTCGCTGCGCGGCGATCGCCGGATACCGCATGGTGAACAGGACGGGGACGACGAAGGTGACGACCTTGATGGCGATCGCCGCGGTCGTGGCATGCGGATCGGCCTTGATCAGCAGCGCCAGCGCACCGGCCGCCACGACGAAGGACACCCCCCACACCGAGGTGATCGTCGCGTTGGTGCGGAAGAACGCCTTCGTCTTCCACACGTGCTCGGGCGCGATCTTGCGAGCCAGGCCCAGGGTGAACGGCCGCCCGATGAGCAGCGAACCGAACGCCGTGAGCGCGAGCCACGCGTCGACCAGGGCAGGGCCGTAGGGGATGAGGCCGGAGTCGGGCTGCTTGTACGAGAGCCAGGTGATGCCCGCGAAGAACACGAGGGCACTCACCTCGATCACCATCTCGTCCAAGTGCTTGCCCGACCGGCGTCCCTGGAAGATCACGAACGCGGCGATCCCCAGTCCCCACTCCGCGCCGCTGCGCCACTCGTCACTCGTAGCGATCGCCGCGTAGGCGATCCAAGGTAGGAAGCTGATGAGGTAGCGGGTCATGGAAAGCTCCTTTCTACCCGCCATTGAGTCAGCCGCTCCTTGCAGCGCGCTAAAGCGGAAAACACCGTTGCAGAACGGACTACTTTAGCCGTTCCCAAGCATTTCGTCGGACGCTCTTGCGACAACAATTCCCGGACCGAGGCCAGTTCCGGCTTCAGGAACGGCTGGAGGAAAGCGTGTCCCGTCGACTGTTCACCTCGGAGTCGGTGACCGAGGGCCATCCCGACAAAATCGCCGACCAAATCAGCGACACCATTCTCGACGCACTGCTCGCCCAGGACCCGGCGGCCCGCGTCGCGGTGGAGACCCTGATCACGACCGGCCAGGTGCATATCGCGGGTGAGGTCACCACCTCCGCCTACGTCGATATTCCGACGCTGGTGCGCGAGACGATTCTCGGCATCGGTTACGACTCCTCGGCGAAGGGATTCGACGGCGCCTCCTGCGGTGTCTCCGTCTCCATCGGCGCCCAGTCGCCCGACATCGCCCAGGGCGTCGACGACGCCTACGAGACGCGGGTCGAGGGCGCCGGCGAGGGGGACGCGCTCGACCGGCAGGGCGCCGGCGACCAGGGCCTGATGTTCGGCTACGCCTGCGACGACACCCCCGAGCTGATGCCGCTGCCGATCGCCCTCGCGCACCGCCTCGCCCGCCGACTGGCCGAGGTCCGCAAGGAGGGACCGGTGCCGTATCTGCGCCCGGACGGCAAGACGCAGGTCACCATCGAGTACGACGGCGACCGCCCGGTCCGTCTGGACACGGTCGTCGTCTCCTCGCAGCACGCCCCCGACATCAGCCTCGACACGCTGCTCGAACCCGATCTGCGCGACCACGTCGTCGCCCCCGCGCTGGCCGGCCTCGACCTCGACACCGCCGGGCACCGGCTGCTGGTCAACCCCACCGGACGGTTCGAGATCGGCGGCCCGATGGGCGACGCCGGCCTGACCGGACGGAAGATCATCGTCGACACCTACGGCGGCATGGCCCGCCACGGCGGCGGCGCGTTCTCCGGCAAGGACCCCTCCAAGGTGGACCGCAGCGGCGCGTACGCGATGCGCTGGGTCGCCAAGAACGTCGTCGCCGCCGGACTCGCCCGGCGCTGCGAGGCCCAGGTCGCCTACGCCATCGGCAAGGCCGCCCCGGTCGGCCTGTTCATCGAGACCTTCGGCACCGAGACCGTCCCCGTGGCCCGGATCCAGCAGGCCGTCACCGACGTCTTCGACCTGCGCCCGGCCGCCATCGTCCGTGACCTGGACCTGCTGCGGCCCCGGTACGCGCAGACCGCCGCCTACGGCCACTTCGGGCGCAGCGGCGCCGACTTCACCTGGGAGGCCACCGACCGGGCGGACAAGCTCCGCCAGGCCGCGGCGGGTTGAGCGGGGCCGGGCCATGCGGATTGCCGTCACCGGTTCCATCGCCACCGACCATCTGATGACGTTCCCCGGGCGCTTCACCGACCACCTGGTGCCCGGTGAGCTGTCCCACGTCTCCCTGTCCTTCCTCGCCGACGGCCTGGAGGTGCGGCGCGGCGGCGCCGCCGCCAACATCGCCTACGGGCTCGGCCAGTTGGGGCTGTCCCCGGTACTGGTGGGCGCCGTGGGCCCGGACTTCGCCGACTACCAGCTCCATCTGAAGGAGCACGGCGTCGACACCGACTCCGTGCACGTCTCGCCCACGGCGCAGACCGCGCGCTTCGTGTGCACGACCGACCGGGCGCAGAACCAGATCGCCACCTTCTACCCCGGCGCCATGGCCGAGGCCCGCACCCTGAGCCTCGCCCCGGTCGCCGACCGGGTCGGCGGCCTCGACCTCGTCCTGATCTCGCCGGACGACCCCGAGGCGATGGTCCGGCACACCGAGGAGTGCCGGGCGCTCGGCATCCCGTTCGCCGCCGACCCCTCCCAGCAGCTCGCCCGGCTCTCCCCGGACCAGGTGCGCTCCCTCGTCGACGGCGCCCGCCGCCTGTTCACCAACGCCTATGAGGCCGCCCTCGTCAAGGAGCGCACCGGCTGGTCCGCGCGGCAGATCCTCGACCGGGTCGGCAGTTGGGTCACCACGCTCGGCGCGGACGGCGTCCGCATCGAACGCGCCGGAGAACCGGCCGTGGTCGTGCCGGCCGCCCCGGTCCGCCGGGCCGTCGACCCCACCGGCGTCGGCGACGCCTTCCGCGCGGGCTTCCTCGCCGCGCTCGCCGCCGGCCTGCCCGAGCCGGCCGCGGCCCGCCTCGGCTGCGTCCTCGCCGGCCTCGCCCTCGAAGCGCCGGGTCCGCAGGAGTACGTGCTGGACCGTACGACCGTGACGGCGCGGCTCACCGAGGGCTACGGCGACGAGGCCGCCTCCCTCGCACCATTCCTGGAGGCCGCCCTGTGAGCAGTCAACGAGCGGCCACCCCGCAGCAGTTGCGGCACGCCCTGGCCACCCGGGTGGTGGTCGCCGACGGAGCCATGGGCACCATGCTGCAGGACCGCGAGCCCACCCTCGACGACTTCCAGGGACACGAGGGCTGCAACGAGATCCTCAACGTCTCCCGGCCCGACCTCGTGGCCTCGGTCCACGACGCGTACTTCCGCGCGGGCGTCGACTGCGTGGAGACCAACACCTTCGGCGCGAACCTCGCCAATCTCGGCGAGTACGGCATCGCCTCCCGCATCCGCGAACTCGCCGAGGCCGGCGCACGTATCGCCCGTGAGGTCGCCGACGGCCACAGCACCGCCGACCACCCCCGCTGGGTCCTCGGCTCCGTCGGCCCCGGCACCAAACTGCCGACCCTCGGGCACGCCCCGTACGCCGACCTCCGTGACGCCTACCAGGAGCAGACCGAAGGGCTCGTCGCGGGCGGGGCGCACGCCGTGCTCGTGGAGACCACCCAGGACCTGCTGCAGACCAAGGCCGCCCTGGTCGGAGCCCGCCGCGCCCTGCGCAAGACCGGCGCCGACCTGCCGCTGTTCGTGCAGATCACCGTCGAGACCACCGGCACCATGCTGCTCGGCTCCGAGACCGGCGCCGCCCTCACCGCCCTGGAACCCCTCGGCATCGACCTGATCGGCCTGAACTGCGCGACCGGCCCCGCCGAGATGAACGAGCACCTGCGCCATCTGTCCCGGCACGCCCGCACCGGGCTGTCCGCGATGCCCAACGCCGGGCTGCCCGTCCTCACCGCCGACGGCGCCCACTACCCGCTCGGCCCGGCCGAACTGGCCGCCGCCCACCGCGGGTTCGTCACCGAGCACGGCCTCAGCCTGGTCGGCGGCTGCTGCGGTACGACCCCCGAGCACCTGCGGCAGGTCGCCGAGGCCGTACGCGACCTCGAACCCACCCGCCGTGAACCGCGCCCCGAACCGGCCGCCGCCTCCCTCTACACCTCCGTGCCGTTCCGGCAGGACACCTCCTACCTGGCCATCGGCGAGCGCACCAACGCCAACGGCTCCAAGAGGTTCCGCGAGGCCCTGGTCCGCGAGGACTGGGAGACCTGCGTGGAGATCGCCCGCGACCAGATCCGCGACGGCGCCCATCTGCTCGACCTGTGCGTCGACTACGTGGGCCGCGACGGCGTCGCCGACATGCGCGAGCTGGCCGGCCGCCTCGCCACCGCCTCCACCCTGCCGGTCGTCCTGGACTCCACCGAGCCGGCCGTGCTGGAGGCCGGTCTGGAGCGCCTCGGCGGCCGCGCGGTCGTCAACTCCGTCAACTACGAGGACGGGGACGGGCCCGCCTCCCGGTTCGCCCGGATCATGCCGCTGGTCACCGAGCACGGTGCCGCCGTCATCGCGCTCACCATCGACGAGGAGGGCCAGGCCCGCACCGCCGAGTGGAAGCTGCGCGTCGCCGAACGCCTCATCGCCGACCTCACCGGCCGCTGGGGGATGGCCGAGGGCGACATCCTCGTCGACTGCCTGACCTTCCCCATCGCCACCGGGCAGGAGGAGACCCGCCGCGACGGCATCGAGACCATCGAGGCCATCCGGGAGCTGAAGCGCCGCCACCCGGACGTGCAGACCACGCTCGGCCTGTCCAACATCAGCTTCGGCCTCAACCCGGCCGCCCGCACCGTCCTCAACTCCGTCTTCCTGCACGAGTGCGTCACCGCCGGCCTGGACTCGGCCATCGTGCACGCCTCCAAGATCCTCCCCATCTCCCGTATCCCGCAGGAGCAGTTGGAGTGCGCCCTGGACCTGGTGCACGACCGGCGCCGCGAGGGCTACGACCCACTGCAGCGCTACCTGGAGCTCTTCGACGGCGTCGACACCCGCTCCGTGAAGGCCTCCCGCGCCGCCGAACTCGCAGCACTGCCCCTGGCCGAACGCCTCCGCCGCCGCATCGTCGACGGTGAACGCCAGGGCCTGGCCGCCGACCTGGACGAGGCGCTGACCGAGCACTCCGCGCTGCAGATCGTCAACGACATCCTCCTCGACGGCATGAAGACCGTCGGTGAGCTGTTCGGCTCCGGGCAGATGCAGCTGCCGTTCGTGCTGCAGTCCGCGGAAGTGATGAAACGGGCCGTCGGCCATCTCGAACCGCACATGGAGCGCACCGACTCCTCCGGCAAGGGCACCCTCGTCCTGGCCACCGTCAAGGGCGACGTCCACGACATCGGCAAGAACCTCGTCGACATCATCCTCACCAACAACGGCTACAACGTGGTCAACCTCGGCATCAAACAGCCGGTGTCCGCGATCCTCGAGGCGGCCGAGCGGCACGGCGCCGACGCCATCGGCATGTCCGGCCTGCTGGTGAAGTCGACCCTGGTCATGAAGGAGAATCTGCAGGAACTCAACACCCGTGGTCTCGCCGCGAGTTACCCCGTCATCCTCGGCGGAGCCGCGCTGACCAGGGCGTATGTCGAACAGGACCTGCACGAGCTGTACGACGGCGAGGTGCGCTATGCCCGCGACGCCTTCGAGGGCCTGCGCCTCATGGACGCGCTCACCGCCCTCAAGCGCGGCGAACCGGGCGCCGCACTGCCCGAGCTCAAGCGCCGCAGGGTCCGCGCGACGGTCACCGCCCGCCCCGACCGGGACTCCCGGGAGCTGCCCGCCCGCTCCGACGTGGCCACCGGCAACCCCGTCCCCGTCCCGCCGTTCTGGGGCACCCGCGTCACCAAGGGCATCCCGCTCGCCGACTACGCCTCCTGGCTCGACGAACGCGCCACCTTCATGGGGCAGTGGGGCCTGAAGTCCGCCCGCGCCGGCAGCGGGCCGACGTACGAGGAACTGGTCGAGGCGGAGGGCCGGCCCCGGTTGCGCGCCTGGCTGGACCGCCTGCACACCGAGAACCTCCTCGAAGCGGCCGTCGTGCACGGCTACTTCCGCTGCGTCTCCAAGGGCGACGACCTGATCGTCCTCGACGAGAACGGCGCCGAACGCACCCGCTTCACCTTCCCGCGCCAGCACCGCGACCGCCACCTGTGCCTCGCCGACTTCTTCCGCGCGGAGGAGTCCGGCGAGACCGACGTGGTGGCCTTCACGACCGTCACCATGGGCAACCGGGTCTCGACGGCGGCGAACGAGCTCTTCGCCGCCGACGCCTACCGCGACTACCTGGAACTGCACGGCCTGTCCGTGCAGTTGACCGAGGCGCTCGCCGAGTTCTGGCACGCCCGCGTCCGCGCCGAACTCGGTCTCGCGGACCGCGACCCCGCCGACCTGTCCGGCATGCTGCGCACCGAGTACCAGGGCTGCCGCTACTCCCTCGGCTACCCGGCCTGCCCCGACCTGGAGGACCGCGCCAAGATCGCCGGCCTGCTCCGCCCCGAACGCATCGGCGTCACCCTCTCCGAGGAGTTCCAGCTCCACCCGGAGCAGTCCACGGACGCCCTGATCCTGCACCACCCGGAGGCCGTCTACTTCAAGACGACCGGCGGCCCGGCCGAGGAGGCCACACCATGACGACCGCCGCCACCTCGACCGCCGCCACCTCGGCCGCGGGCTCCCTGCGGGCCCTGCTCGCCGCGGGCGTGACGACGTACTCCTTCGAGTTCTTCCCGCCGAAGACGGCTGCCGGGGAACGCACCCTGTGGGACGCCGTCCGCCGCATCGAGTCCGTCGCGCCCACGTTCGTGTCGGTGACGTACGGCGCGGGCGGTTCCTCCCGGGACCGCACCGTCGCCGTCACCCGGCGCATCGCCGCCGAGACCACGCTGCGCCCCGTCGCCCACCTCACCGCCGTCGGCCACTCGGTGGCCGAGCTGCGGCACATCATCGGCCAGTACGCCGACGCCGGGATCCGCGACGTCCTGGCCCTGCGCGGCGACCCGCCCGGTGATCCGCGCGGCCCCTGGGCACCCCACCCGGACGGCCTGCGCCACGCCAGTCAGCTCGTCGAACTCGTCCGCGCCGCCGGTGACTTCAGCATCGGTGTCGCCGCGTTCCCGGAACGCCACCCGCGTTCCCCGGACTGGGGCAGCGACATCCGGCACTTCGTCGCCAAGTGCCGGGCCGGCGCCGACTACGCCATCACCCAGATGTTCTTCGACGCCGAGGACTACCTGCGGCTGCGCGACCGGGTGGCCGCCGCGGGCTGCGACACCCCGATCATCCCGGAGATCATGCCGGCCACCGACGTGACGCAGATCGCCCGGTTCGCCGAACTCAGCGACGCCCGCTTCCCCCGGGACCTCGCCGAGCGCCTCGAAGCCGCCCGCGGCGACCGCGCGGCCGCACACCGCATCGGCGTCGACCACGCCACGGCGCTCGCCGCGCGGCTCCTCGCCGAGGGCGCGCCCGGCCTGCACTACATCACCCTGAACCGCTCCACAGCGACCCTCGACATCCACCGCAATCTCACCGAGAGGCCCGCGCATGCCCGCCACGACCGCTGACTTCAAGGTCGCCGACCTGTCCCTGGCCGAGTTCGGCCGCAAGGAGATCACCCTCGCCGAGCACGAGATGCCCGGCCTGATGGCGATCCGCGGGGAGTACGCCGCGACCCAGCCGCTGAAGGGCGCCCGGATCACCGGTTCCCTGCACATGACCGTGCAGACGGCGGTGCTGATCGAGACGCTGGTCGCGCTCGGCGCGCGGGTCCGCTGGGCCTCCTGCAACATCTACTCCACGCAGGACCACGCGGCCGCCGCGATCGCCGCCGCCGGGATCCCGGTCTTCGCCTGGAAGGGCGAGACCCTCCAGGAGTACTGGTGGTGCACGGAGCAGGCGCTGACCTGGCCGGACAGCCCCACCGGCGGCCCGAACATGATCCTGGACGACGGAGGCGACGCCACCCTCCTCGTCCACCAGGGCGTCGAGTACGCCAAGACGGGCCGGCTCCCGGCCCCCGACAACGACGAACTGGCGGTGATCCGCGCCCTGTTGGAGCGGGGCTCCCTCGACTGGACGGCCGTCGCCTCGGAGATCCGGGGCGTGACGGAGGAGACCACGACGGGCGTGCACCGGCTGTACGAGATGCAGCGCGATGGTGTCCTGCTGTTCCCGGCGATCAACGTGAACGACGCCGTCACCAAGTCGAAGTTCGACAACAAGTACGGCTGCCGGCATTCGCTGGTGGACGGCATCAACCGGGCCACGGACGTCCTGATCGGCGGCAAGACGGCGGTCGTGTGCGGCTACGGCGACGTCGGCAAGGGCTGCGCGGAGTCGCTGCGCGGGCAGGGCGCCCGGGTGATCGTCACCGAGATCGACCCGATCTGCGCGCTGCAGGCGGCGATGGACGGCTACCAGGTCACGACCCTGGACGAGGTCGTCGACAAGGCCGACATCTTCATCACCACCACCGGCAACAAGGACATCATCATGGCCGACGACATGGCCAGGATGAAGCACCAGGCGATCGTGGGGAACATCGGCCACTTCGACAACGAGATCGACATGGCCGGCCTCGCGAAGATCCCCGGCATCGTCAAGGACGAGGTCAAGCCGCAGGTCCACACCTGGACGTTCCCCGACGGCAAGGTGATCATCGTGCTGTCCGAGGGCCGCCTGTTGAACCTGGGCAACGCCACCGGTCACCCGTCGTTCGTGATGTCCAACTCCTTCGCGGACCAGACCCTGGCCCAGATCGAGCTGTTCACCAAGCAGGCCGAGTACCCCATCGGCGTCTACACGCTGCCCAAGCACCTCGACGAGAAGGTCGCCCGCCTCCACCTGGACGCCCTCGGCGTCAAGCTCACCGAGCTGCGCCCGGAGCAGGCCGCGTACATCGGCGTGGACGTCGAGGGTCCCTACAAACCGGATCACTACCGCTACTGATCCCTCACCCGAGGAGGAAGCCATGAAGCGCGACTACCAGGAAGAAGCCCACTGGCCCGTGCTGCACCTGCCCGGGGTGGACGAGGACCCGGCCGAGTCCCACATCGTCCGGGGCATCGACTAGGAGGTGTCTTGTGGATCAGGCCGGGCGTACCGCGGCGTCTAGGAGCGGGCCGAGCTCCCGGGCCACCGTCGTCAGGGCGCGGACGTCCTGCTCGGCCCGGGCCAGCAGGATCGCCCCCTCCAGGGAGCTGATCATGAGGGTGGCGAGCGCCCCGGCCCGGTTCTCGGGCACGCCCATGTCCGTCAGTGCGCGGGCCACCGGGCGGGTCCAGGTGGCGAACGCGGCGGCCGCGGCCTGACGGGTGGACTCGGTGGACTCCGCGCAGTCCACCGTCGCGGCGGCGACCGGGCAGCCGCCCGAGAAGCCGGCGGTCCGGTACTCGTCGGTCCACTGCCGCACCATCTCGGCGAACAGGCCGCTGGGCGTCGGCTCGGGGAGCGCGGCGAGGAAACGGGCGACACGGTTGCCCGCGTACCGGCCCGCCCAGCCCACCGCCTCGTTGACCAGTTGCTCCTTGCCCCCGGGGAAGTAGTGCTGCAGTGAACCGCGCGGCGCCTCGGCGTGGGCGGCGACCTCGCGCATCCCCGTGGCGGCGACCCCCTCGCGCCGGATGAGCTGGGCCGCGCTGAAGACCATCCGCTCCCGCGGTCCCCGTTCGGACACCGTCATCCCCGATCCGTCCCATTTCCCCGAGCCGTGTGCCGGGTGGCCGGCACCACCCTATGACCGTCGTCATAGATGCGGCTACTATGACCGCTGTCATAACCGGAATCGTCGGCTGGCGGTGCAGCGTGGACGCAGGTTTCGTGGACGCGGGATTCATCGGGCTCGGAGTCATGGGACAGCCCATGGCACTCAACCTCGTTCGCGCCGGGACGCCGGTCGTCGTCTTCAACCGCACCCCGGCCCGGTGCGAGCCCCTGCGGGCCGCCGGGGCCCAGGTGGCGGCGAGCCCGGCAGAGGTCTTCGAACGGGCGGAGACGGTGTTCCTCATGCTGGCCGACGACAGAGCCGTGGACGCCGTCTGCGGGCGGGGCACACCGGCCTTCGCCGCGCGTCTCGCCGGCCGCACCGTCGTCCACATGGGCACGACCTCGCCCGAGTACTCGGCCGGCCTGCGGGACGCCGTCCTGGCCGCGGGCGGACGCTACGTCGAGGCCCCGGTCTCCGGCTCCCGGGTCCCGGCGGAACAGGGGGAGCTGGTGGCGATGCTGGCCGGGGACGACGAGGCCGTGCGGGCCGTACGGCCCCTGCTCGCGCCCATGTGCCGCGAGACGTTCGACTGCGGCGCCGTCCCGGGCGCGCTGCTGATGAAGCTCTCGGTGAACCTGTTTCTGATCAGCCTGGTCACCGGCCTGACCGAGGCCTTCCACTTCGCCGGCCGGCACGGGCTCGACCAGCGCCTGCTCCGGGACGTCCTGGACGCCGGCCCGATGGCCAGCGCCGTCTCCCGGGTGAAGGCGGCCAAGCTGCTGGCCCGTGACTTCGCCGTCCAGGCGGCGGCCGCGGACGTGCTGAAGAACAACCGGCTGATCGCCGAGTCCGCCCGCAAGGCCGGCCTGGCCTCCCCCCTCCTCGACGTCTGCCACGCCCTGTACGAGGAGACCGTGGCGCACGGACACGGCGACGAGGACATGGTGGCCGTCCTGCACGCCCTGGAGGCACGCACGGCGGGGGACCCGGACCGACAGGTCACGACCGGCCTTCGGTGATCTTCCGGGCGTTGCGCAGAGCGGTGCGGTTCCGGCGTGTGACGCCGTCCAGCAGGGTGCGGTTCTTCGCGATGAGCCGCTTCTCGATGCGTACGTCCACCTCGTGCACGGCCTTGATGTAACCGGTGCTCCGCTTGCAGTTCGCGTCGCCCTCGGCCGTGCGCCGCTCCTTCCGCGACGCCTCCTCGCCGGCGAACCAGTCCGCCTGGTACTGGGCGTCATCCGGGTCCTTGAAGGAGAACCCCTCCTTCTTCATGCATGATGACCACGCCTTGTCCGCCCGCCGGTGCGCCGGATCCTTGGCCGCCTCGCCGTTCGCCTGGCGCATCAGGCGTATGAAGGTCAGCTCGTAGCCCTTGAAGCGGATCCCGGCGAGCGTGGCCTTCTCCGGGCGGGAGCCGTAGATGCGCCGGTCGGCCTGGCCGAGGCAGCCGCCCTCGGGGATCCGGTGACCGTGAGCCTGCTTGGCATCGCCGTGCCGGAAGTCCCCGGTGAGGGCCAGGTACTGGTCCATCGGCCACTTCCGGTTCTCCACCGCGGGGGAGGGGCTGTGGTAGCCGGTCTTCGCCCCCTGGCCGGGGTCGTCGATCCCGTACGGCTTGTCGCCGAGGTCCAGGTCGGCGGAGGGGAGGCGGACCGTGCCCGGCTCATCGGGCCTGGCCGGGTCGGTGCTGGGCGGGTCGAGCGCGGTGAAGCCGGAGAAGCCGAGACCGACCATGCACTTCTTGCCCAGGGTCCACCGCGCCTCGTTGAGGAGTTTGTGCTCGGCGCGGTCGAAGCCGTAGCGGTTCAGGGGCAGCGCGGTGAGGGTGTTGAGGTCCTTGTCGGAGGCCGCCGCGTGGTGGGTGCCGGGGAGGTCGCAGGCGGTCAGTGCGCCGAAGGCGGCGAGAAGAAGCACGAGGGGGGTGGATCTTCGCATCGGGCCAGTTGATCAGGCCGGGGTCACGGGTGCAGTGGTGGAGCCCACAGTTCCGCCGGCGGGATCCCCGTGCTCAGGCCGGTCGCCTGGTCGGCCCGCTGTGTTCTTCCCTTCCGCCGCCGTGGTCGAGCGCCGGCCCGCGGCCCCCGGTGGCCATCCTGGTCACCATCTCGGCGAGCTGCCCGCAGGCCCGCGCGATCTCCCTCTGCGTCCTGTTCCGCTCGCTGACGGCTGCTCCGAGTATGAGTGCCGTCAGTGCGGCGGACCCGTTGAACGCCTGCAGCGTGGTCATCCGGCTCAGCAGGTCGTGACCGGCGAACGGTCCGGCCCCCTTGGTGGCGGCGAGGATCGCGAAGGTCGACACGACCAGGGCGCAGGGCGCGGCCCCGGCCGACTGGAAGCGGAAGGCCGCCCAGATCAGCAGCGGGAAGCAGAGGAACAGCAGCGGCGTGGGGCCGGTCTGGACGACACCGACGCCGACGGTGGCCACCGCCAGCAGCATCCCCTCCGCCCAGCGGGCCGGCGGCACGCCCCTCGGCCGGTGTGCCGAGCGCAGGACGAGCAGGACCGGCGTCACCAGCAGTACGCCCATCGCGTCACCGGTCCACCAGACCGACCATGCCGGCCAGAACCCTCTGTCGCTCAGCACCCCGGAGAGGAGCAGGGTCCCGCTGCCTACGGTCGCGCTGACCAGCGTCCCGGTGAACGCACCGAGGAAGATCAGTGCGAGCGCGTCCCGCAGCCGGTCCAGTTCGCAGCGGAACCCCGCACGGCGCAGCATCAGGTACGCGCAGACCGGTGCGAGGGTGTTCCCCGCCGCGATCGCGAGCACGGCCCAGACCGACGGCCCGAGCGTGACGTTGGCGAGCAGCGCGCCGAGCGCGATCCCGGGCCAGACCCGCAGGCTGAGGACGAGCAGGCCGGCCACGGCGATACCGGTGGGCGGCCACAGCGGGGTGATCTGGCCGCGCACCAGTTGCTGCAGCAGACCCAGCTCGGCCGAACCGTAGTACAGCACGGCCACGGCGCAGATCTCGAGGACGATCACGCCGTCGCGCCGGAGCCGCTCGTTCCGCGCGACAGTCATCGGGCGACCTCCGCATCGACGCCCCACAGCCCATCTTCCGCCGGATCTCCCGGATCCTCCACGGCACGGTCGAGCGGGGTCAGGGTCGAGCGGGGGCACGGTCGAGCCGGGTCAGGACCGCGGGGTGCGCAGGGCCAGGATGGCCATGTCGTCGTGACCGTCGCTGGGATGGTGGTCGGCCAGTGCCCGGACGAAGTCCTGCAGGGGCAGGCCGGTGTACCGGGTGGCGAGGTCGGTGAGCTCGTCCAGGCTCTCGTCCATGGCGTGCCCGGGATGTTCGATCAGTCCGTCCGTGTAGAAGAGCACGGTGGCGCCGGCGGGCAGCGGCCGGGAGTGGTTGGGGCGGGGCTGCTCGGGGTCGACGCCGAGCGGCAGCCCGGGGTCGGCGAACAGGTATTCCGCCCGGCGCCCGGGGACGAGCAGGAGCGGCGGAACGTGCCCGGCGGTGCTCCAGTGGAGCCGCCAGGCCGCACCCTCCGGTTCGATGCGCGCCAGCGTGGTGGTCGTGACCGGATTGTCGGTGATGGCCTGCAGGGCGTGGTCGAGCTGGGCGAGGACCGTGCCGGGCGGACTGCTCCCGTCGAACAGCAGGGCGCGCAGCATGTTGCGGGTGGAGGCCATGGCCGCCGCCGCCATCAGGTCGTGGCCGACCACGTCCCCGATGACGACCGCCACGACGTCGTCGGGCAACGGGATGGCGTCGTACCAGTCCCCGCCGAGCTGGCTGGGCTCGGTGGCCGGCCGGTAGATGGCGGCGGCGGTGAAGGGCCGAAGGTCGGGCAGCGCCGGCAGCAGCAGCCGCTGGAACTGCTCGGCGCCCACGCGCACCTGCTCGAACAGGCGGACGTTCTCGATGGCGATGCCGGCGGCGGTGGCCAGGGCGACGACGACGTTCTCGTCGTTGACGTCGAAGGGCTGACCGTCGCGCCGCTCGGACAGGTACAGGTCGCCGTAGATCTCGCCGCGCACATTGATGGCGACCCCGAGCAGGGTGCCCAGGTAGGGGTGGCCGGGCGGGAACCCGGCGGACGACGGATGGGTGCGGATGTGCTCGACCCGCAGGGGCTCGGGGTGGCGGATCAGATGCCCGAGGACGCCCAGACCACGCGGCATGCCGGTCTCGGCCAGAGCGGCGTGCTCCTCCTCCGACAGACCGGCGGGGATGAACTGTTCCAGGTGCTCGCCGGACGCGTCGAGGACGCCGAGCGCCCCGTAACGCGCCCCGACCAGGTCCATGGCGGTGGACACGATGCGGTGCAGCACCGCGGGCAGCTCCACCTCCCGGCTGATGGTCACCACCGCGTCCAGCAGACCCTGCAGCCGGTCCATGGCGGCCAGCATGGCCTGCAACTGCGCGTCGATCCGGCCCACCTCCGCACGCAGGCGCAGGTGCAGCTCGGGAAGGTCCGGCTCCTTCGACGCCGGCCAGGCCTCCCTCCCCGCCATCACGATCGCCCGCTGCCGGGATGTCGGCTCTCGGTCACCTTCAGCCGGCAGCATCCGGTGCCGGTCGCGGTGAAGTGCATTCGGGCCTCCTGACACGATCCTGATCCGATCGCTCGAGACCACAGGGGATACGACGAAACAGGCAAAACGGTCATCGTGTGGAATTCAGCATGCCACACCCGGATGACGCCGGACACCGGCGGCGATCTTCCCCCCGGGACCGTCCCCTCAGGAGGAGCCGGTCGTCCCCCGGAACGAGCGCAGAATCCGTTCCGCCGCCGATGTCGCTGTCAGTGAGCCGTCCCGTACCGCCTGTTCCAGCACCGGTGCGACCTCCCTCACCGCCGGATCGGCGTGCAGACGGCCCAGCAGTTCGTCGCGGACCATCGACCACGTCCAGTCGACCTGCTGGTCCCGCCGCTTGGCGGTGAGCCGCCCGGTGGAGTCCAGCAGGGTGCGGTGCTGTTCCAGCCGCTCCCACACCACGTCCAGGCCGGTCGACTCACGGGCGCTGCAACTGAGCACCGGCGGCGTCCAGAACGCGTCCTTGCCGTGCATCAGCCGCAGCGCGCCCGCCAGTTCACGGGCCGCGGCCCGGGCGTCGCGCTCGTGCGGGCCGTCCGCCTTGTTGACGGCGATCACGTCGGCCAGTTCCAGGACGCCCTTCTTGATGCCCTGCAGCTGGTCGCCGGTGCGGGCCAGGGTGAGCAGCAGGAAGGAGTCGACCATGTTGGCGACCGCGGTCTCGGACTGGCCGACGCCGACGGTCTCCACCAGGATCACGTCGTAGCCGGCGGCCTCCATCACCACCATGGACTCGCGGGTCGCCTTCGCCACGCCGCCCAGCGTGCCCGCGCTGGGGGAGGGGCGCACGAACGCGTTCGGGTCCACGGCGAGGCGTTCCATCCGGGTCTTGTCACCCAGGATCGAGCCGCCGGTGCGGGTCGAGGACGGGTCCACGGCGAGCACCGCCACCCGGTGCCCCAGCGAGGTCAGCAGCGTGCCGAAGGCGTCGATGAACGTCGACTTGCCCACGCCCGGCACCCCGCTCACGCCGATCCGCCGCGCCCGGCCGCTGTGCGGGAGCAGCTCGGTGAGCAACTCCTGCGCCAGCGCCCGGTGCTGCGGCCGGGTGGACTCGACGAGCGTGATCGCGCGGGCCACGATCGCCCGCTTCCCGTCGAGCACACCCTTCACATACGTGTCGAGATCGATCGCTGCCATGGGCCTACAGCTCGTGGCCGAGGTCGGCCGCCAGCCGCTTCACCAGGTCGTGGGCCGCGTCCGGGATCACCGTCCCGGGCAGGAACACGGCCGCCGCGCCCATCTCCAGCAGCACCGGCACGTCCTGCGGCGGGATCACCCCGCCGACCACGATCGTGATGTCCTCCCGGCCCTCCTCGGCGAGCTTCTCGCGCAGCGCCGGTACGAGGGTGAGGTGACCGGCGGCCAGCGAGGACACCCCGACCACGTGCACGTCCGCCTCGACCGCCTGGCGGGCGACCTCCTCCGGGGTCTGGAACAGCGGGCCGACGTCGACGTCGAAGCCGAGGTCGGCGAAGGCGGTCGCGATCACCTTCTGGCCGCGGTCGTGGCCGTCCTGGCCCATCTTGGCGACCAGGATGCGCGGCCGGCGCCCCTCGGCCTCCTCGAAGGCGTCCACCAGGGCACGGGTGCGGTCCACGTTCGGGGACTGGCCTGCTTCGTTGCGGTACACCCCGGAGATCGTACGGATCTGGCTCGCGTGCCGGCCGTACACCTTCTCCAGGGCGTCCGAGATCTCACCGACGGTCGCCTTGGCGCGGGCCGCGTGCACCGCGAGCTCCAGCAGGTTGCCGTCGCCGTCGGCGGCCCGGGTGAGCGCGTCGAGCGCGTCCCGGCAGGCGGTCTCGTCCCGCTCCGCGCGCAGCCGCCGCAGCTTCTCGATCTGCTGGGCGCGTACGGAGGAGTTGTCGACCTTGAGGACCTCGATCGCCTCGTCGTTCTCGACGCGGTACTTGTTCACGCCGATCACCGGCTGCCGCCCGGAGTCGATCCGGGCCTGCGTACGGGCCGCCGCCTCCTCCACGCGCAGCTTCGGGATGCCCGCGTCGATCGCCTGAGCCATGCCGCCCGCCTGCTCGACCTCCTGAATGTGCTGCCAGGCCTTGCGGGCGAGGTCGTACGTCAGCTTCTCCACGTACGCGCTGCCGCCCCACGGGTCGATCACCCGGGTCGTGCCCGACTCCTGCTGGATGAGCAGCTGGGTGTTGCGGGCGATGCGCGCCGAGAAGTCGGTGGGCAGCGCGAGGGCCTCGTCGAGGGCGTTGGTGTGCAGCGACTGGGTGTGGCCCTGCGTCGCCGCCATCGCCTCCACACACGTGCGCGTCACGTTGTTGAACACGTCCTGCGCGGTCAGCGACCAGCCCGAGGTCTGCGAATGGGTGCGCAGGGAGAGGGACTTGGAGTTCTTCGGCTCGAACTGCGAGACCAGCTTGGCCCAGAGCAGCCGGGCCGCCCTCAACTTCGCGATCTCCATGAAGAAGTTCATGCCGATCGCCCAGAAGAACGACAGCCGCGGCGCGAACGCGTCCACGTCCAGGCCCGCCTCCCGGCCCGCCCGGATGTACTCCACCCCGTCGGCGAGGGTGTACGCCAGCTCCAGGTCGGCCGTCGCACCGGCCTCCTGGATGTGGTAGCCGGAGATGGAGATGGAGTTGTAGCGCGGCATCCGCTGCGAGGTGTACGCGAAGATGTCGGAGATGATCCGCATCGACGGCTTCGGCGGATAGATGTAGGTGTTGCGGACCATGAACTCCTTGAGGATGTCGTTCTGGATGGTCCCGGCCAACTTCTCGGGCGGTACGCCCTGTTCCTCGGCCGCCACGATGTACAGCGCCAGGATCGGCAGCACGGCGCCGTTCATCGTCATCGACACGGTCATCCGGTCCAGCGGGATCCCGTCGAAGAGCTGCCGCATGTCGTAGATCGAGTCGATCGCCACACCCGCCATGCCGACGTCGCCGGTCACCCGCGGGTGGTCGCTGTCGTAACCCCGGTGCGTGGGCAGGTCGAACGCGACCGACAGACCCTTCTGACCGGCCGCCAGGTTCCGCCGGTAGAACGCGTTGGACTCCTCGGCGGTGGAGAAGCCCGCGTACTGGCGGATCGTCCAGGGCTGGTTGACGTACATCGTCGGGTACGGGCCGCGCAGGTACGGCGCGATGCCCGGGTACGTCCCCAGGAAGTCCAGGCCCTCCAGGTCACGCCCGGTGTACAGCGGCTTGACCCCGATGCCCTCCGGGGTCTCCCACAGCGGCTCCTCGGTCCCGGTCGCCCGCTTGACGGCCGTACGCCACTCCTCGGCACTGCCGTCGGCGACGGGCGTCCCCAGCTCGATGCCGGCGAAGTCGGGGATTCCCATCAGGACACTCCCATGCGGTCGAGGGTCGCGGACAGCACGGCGACGGCGTCGCAGCCCGCGAACACGTAACTGTCGACGCCTGCGTACTCGGCGGGCCGGCCCGCCAGGAACACGTGCCGGGCGCCCGAGGTCTTCAGGAACTCGGCGGCCTGCTCGGCCTGCTCCTCGTACAGCGCGTCACTGGAGCACAGCACGGCCTCGGTGGCGCCGCTGTCCTCGAACCGGCCCTCGGTGACCGGCTCGATGCCGCCCGCCTGGAAGAGGTTGGCGGCGAAGGTCGAGCGCGCGGTGTACGCGGCGGCCGAGCCGATCGTCGCCAGGAAGACCCGGGGACGGGAGCCGGTCGCCGCGAGGTGGGCGTCGGAGCGGGCGCGCAGTTCCTCGTACGCCTCGTCGCGGCGCACCCGCGGCAGCCCGCCGGACGGTGGCTCGGGCGCGGGTGCGCGCTCCACCGGCTTCTCCGCCAGCAGCGGGAACTCACTGACGCCGGTGACGGGTTCGCGTCGCTTGGCGAGCTTCTTGGAGCGCTCCGCCCAGGTCGTGGCCAGGTCCGTGCGGATCCGGCCGGAGCGCAGGGCGGCCGCCGGGCCGCCGTCGCCCTCGATCCGCCGGAAGTACGCCCAACTGGCCTCGGCGAGTTCGTCGGTCAGCCGTTCCACGTACCAGGAGCCGCCCGCCGGGTCGATCACCCGGGCCAGGTGGGACTCCTCGACCAGGATCGTGGAGGTGTTGCGGGCGATACGGCGGGAGAACGCGTCCGGCAGGCCGAGGGCGTGGTCGAACGGCAGCACGGTGACGGCGTCGGCGCCACCGACCCCGGCGGCCAGCGTGGCCACCGTCGTGCGCAGCATGTTCACCCACGGGTCGCGGCGGGTCATCATCACCGGCGAGGTCACGGCGTGCTGCGTCTGCGCGCCCGCGCCCGGCGCCCCGCACACCTCGGCCACCCGCGCCCACAGCCGGCGGGCCGCGCGCAGCTTGGCGACGGTCAGGAACTGGTCGGCGGTGGCCGCGTACCGGAACTCCAGCTGCCCCAGCGCCTGTTCGACGGTGAGACCCGCCCCGGTCAGCTCCCGCAGATAGGCCACACCGGTCGCCAGGGAGAGGCCCAGCTCCTGCGCGGCCGAGCCGCCCGCCTCGTGGTAGGGCAGCGCGTCCACGGTCAGCGCGCGCAGCCCGGGGTGGGACTCGGCACAGCGGACGGCGAGCGCGGCGACCGGCGCGAAGTCCAGGGGGGAGCCGGTGCGGGCCTCGTACCCGAGCGGGTCGGCGCCCAGGCCGCCGCGCACCGCCTTGGGGTCCACGCCCCGCTCCTCGTGCAGCCGCAGCAGGGCCCCGGCCGCGGCCTCGACGTCCCGGCCGGCGTCGAGCACGACCGGCGCCAGGTCGAGGAGGACACCGTCGAGCACCTTGCCGAGCGAGGACACGGGAATGCCGCCCTCGCCGAGCACGAGCCAGAGCGAGGTGACGCCGTTCTCCAGGTCGGTCAGGACCGCGCCGTCCTCGGTCGCCGCGTGCCGCTGGCGTACGTCCCAGCCGCCCGCGGTGCTGCCCTCGGGGCGGCCGCCGCGCACGAACGGGGCGAAGCCGGGCAGGCCGGGGTCGGGCGCGCCGTCGCGCGCGGTGTACAGGGGACGGGTGCGCAGCCCGTCCTCCAGCGTCGTGGACAGGGCGTCCTCAGCTGCCGCGCCCGAGACTTCCTTGCCCGACTTGCGCAGCACGCCCTCGACCAGGGCTTGCCACTGCTCGTGTGTCGCGTCAGGGAACTCGGCGGCCAGTGAGAGCCCGTCGTCAGGCAGGACCGTCATGGCTCGGATGCTAGGGCAGAGGGCTTAAGCGACAGCAGAGCAGGGGTTGTGACGTTGCCCTCGCGTCGACTGTGACCTGTGCCTCGTCAGCGCCGGACGGCCGGTTTCCGCAGGTCAGGGGGCGTCGTCCGCGAGGTCCGGAACCAGTGCGCTCAGGGCCGCGCGCTGGGCAGGGCCGATGGTCTCGGTGAGGGCCCGGCTGACGGTCTCGGAGAGCCGGGCGGAGGCCTCCCGCAGCCGCCCCCGGCCCTTCTCGGTGAGGGCGACCTCGACGCCCCGCTTGTCGCCGCACACGGACTTGCGGGTGACGAGACCGGAGTGCTGCAGGCAGGCGATCTGGTAGGTGAGCCGGGTCTTGGGGCGGCCGAGGAGATCGGCGACGCGGGTCATGCGCAGACCCTCCGGCTGCTCGGCGAGCAGGCACAGGATCAGGAACTCGTCGTGCGAGACGTCGAGGGTCTCCTTCACCACCGAGCGCAGCCGCTGCTCCACCGCGCCCGTCGCCGCGAGCAGGACCATCCAGGTGCGCAGCTCGTCGGGAAGCAGCCCGCCGCCCTGCGAAAAGGGGCACTCGGGCTGGTCGGCGGGGTCGTCGAGAGGCTCGGCCATACCGTCGAGTCTAACCGTTGTCCAATTTTGAATTATCGGCTAGCGTGGGCTCATCCAAATTTGGACCACCTTTCGGACATTGCGCGACCGCTGTGATGACAGGAGTACGACCATGACCGTCGCCGTCGAAACAGGCCTCTGGCAGCTAGATCCGACCGCCTCCACCGTCGCCGTACGGCACAAGACCTTCTGGGGCCTGGTCACCGTCAAGGGCGCCCTCGCCGCGACCGGAGGCCGGGGCGAGGTCCGGCCCGACGGCTCCGCCACCGGCACGGTGACCCTGGACGCCGCCTCCGTGGACACCGGCCACGCCAAGCGCGACACCCACCTGCGATCCGCCGACTTCTTCGACGCCGACAACCACCCGGAGATCACCTTCGCGGTCCGCGGCGCCGACCGCCTCGACGGCGACACCGTGCGGGTCACCGGTCAGCTGACCGTGCGGGGCATCAGCAGGCCGGTCTCCTTCACCGCGCGCCTGACCGCCGCCGACGCCGAAGCGCTCACCGTGGAGGCGGAGTTCACCGTGGACCGCGACAAGTTCGGCATGGGCTGGAACCAGCTGGGCATGATGCGCGGCCTGACCACGGTGACCGCCGCGCTCCGGTTCACCAGGGCCGAGGCCTGAGCGCGGGTGCTCAGCCGTCCCTGCCGGTCCCGGCCAGCCGCACATCCTGACTGGACAGCGTCTGCGGGGTCGCCGTGAAGGCGCGCAGCCGGATGCGGGTGGCCCGGCGGGGAACCGTGAACCGCCCGTGGGGCGCCCGGAGTTCGACCGTCGCCGTGGCGTGCGCGGGGATCGTGGCCGGACCCCGCGCCAGTGTCCAGTACTGGCTCATCCCCTGGCCCGTGGTGAACATGAAGTGCGGGGTGAGGGCGTCGTCCGCCCTGTTGGTCACCCGCACGGTCACCGCCGAGACCGTGTGCGCCGACACCGTGTGCGCCGACGTGACCGCCATCCGCAGCGGCGGGGTGCCCGTCACCGCCACGGCCGCACAGGCCAGGGCCGGGGCGAGCAGCAGCCCGCCCGCCGCGATCCGGGCCGTCCGCCGGTGCGATCCGGAAAGCTGCTGGGGCCACGGTTGCCAGGCCCCCGCGAAGTCCGACAAGGGCGTGGTGATCGCCGCCGCCAGCCACAGCGGGGTCATCATCAGGTAGTAGCCGTCCTGCGAGCGGGTCGCCAGGTAGAAGGCGCACCAGGGCAGGACCGTCGCCGCCGGGCCCAGCCGCCGTACGAACAGCATGAACAGCGCGAGCAGGGCCGCCGCCAGCAGCATGCTCGCGTGGCTGTACCAGTCCAGTCGGTCGCTGCCGTCGGTCAGGTACAGCGACACGCCCACCAGGCCCTGCCCGTGCAGCACCGCGCCCTGCGTCAGCGGCAGCGCGATCCCGGCCAGCCAGGTACCCGGCTCGTGCACGATGAAGTACGTGTTGATCAGCAGCCAGACGGTGGCCGCGATCCCGGCGACCCGCAGCACCACCAGCGCCGCCGCCCGGCCGCCCAGCTCGCCGCGGCGCACCGCGTAGATCCCGGCCAGCAGGAAGGGCGTGAGGAACCAGGGCAGTTGCTGCGCGGCGCAGGCGGCCCCCAGGCACGCGGCCCGCGCGATCCCCGCCGCGCCGAGCCGCCCGCCCACTCCGATCCGAGGCCAGCGCACCACGACCGGAATCAGCAGGACCAGCGCGATGATCGCCGGATAGCCGAGCCGCGCGTACGTCGGCAGGAAGCCGAAGCCCAGACAGGCCATCGTCGCCGCCGACCGCCACGGCACCGGCAGCATGCGCCACAGCGCGACCGCGCCGACGATCAGCGCGCCGGTGCTCGCCGCGGTCGCGGCGGCGGCGCCGTGCCCCAGCCACAGCAGGGGCGCGGTCAGCAGCGGGGCCAGCGGGGGATAGCCGTACGTGAAGTCGTAGCCGCCGTCCACGGTCGGGGTGAGGGCCACGTTGTGGTTGCCGGTGAAGAGCCAGGGCCAGGGCTGTCCGTAGATCGCGTGCCCGTCGACCAGTTCCCTGGCGGCCTGGGTGGTCAGGACCGCCTCGTCGCCGCCGCCGTGGTTCAGCGCCCAGGTGCACAGGGCGAGCGTCACCGCCGTCACCAGCACCAGCAGGTCCAGCCGCGCCAGCGAGCGGGACCGGCGGACCGTCAGCGCCAGCACGCCGGTCGCCAGGATCGACGCGTAGCAGACGGAGATGACGGCCGCGAGCACCGGGCGGTGCGTGGCCGCCTGCGTCCACACCGTCCGGGTGCCGATGAACAGACTCACATCGGCGAGGACGGTCAGGACGCGGTGCCACTGCGCGGGTGAGTCCGGGTCGATGGACACCGCCGACTGGATCCGCCGGCCGGGCGTCACTCGTTGCGTTTCTGCCAAGTGCACGAGAGCGGACGGTAATCGGAGGCGGTGAGCGGGGTGCGGGCGGAGGTGAAGAGTCCGGTGTGAGGGCAGTAAGAAGCCTCGACCCGGCAGGAACCGGGGGAGGTGCCACCGCTCGACGATTTCGGGTATATCCGGCAATACGGTACGGCGGAACGCGAGAGGCGGTCGCGCTTCGTGTCGCTGTTGGGCCGAACGGGTGACTTGGCGTAAGAATTGACCGGTGCAGGCAATGAGTGCGAGTCAGGTCGGGGGCAGCCGGTGAACCATTACGACGTCACCGATGAACAGTGGGAGGGGCTCGCCCAGGTCGTGCCGCTGCGGGGCCGTGACGCCTGGCCGTCCGCGGTGAACCACCGCTCCCTGCCGGAGGCGGAGACCGAGACCCGCCGCCGGTTCGTGGTGCTGCGGGTCAACGTGTTCGCGGACGCCCGCGACGTGGCCGAGACGGTGATGGCGGGCGCGCCCGTCCTGCTCGACCTGTCCGGTGCCGAGACGGACGTCGCCAAGCGCGTCCTCGACTTCAGCACCGGCGTGGTCTTCGGCCTGGGCAGCGGCATGCACCGCGTCGACCGGAACGTGTTCCTCCTCACCCCGCCCGGAACCGAGGTCAGCGGGCTGATGGAGGGTGTGGGGGTGTCGGGCTGAGGGGTTCACCCCGCCCGGTCCCCCGATCGTAGGAAGGTCCACGAGAGGTAACGGTTCGCCGCACCGGCACGGCCCTACGGTCCGGACGTGTCCGCATCTTCCACGCCTTCCGTGTCCTCCGTACCGTCCGTGCGCTCCGTGCCGTCCGTGTCCGCCGAGTCGCCCGGGCCTACCGAGTCGGCCGGGTCTGCCGGGCCTGTGTCGTCCGCAGGGCTTGCCGGGTCTGCCGAGTCCGCCGCCGGGTCTGCCGAGCCCGCGGCGTCCTCCGGGCCTGCCGAGCCCGTCGCGTCCACCCGGCCCCCCGGGCCCGTCGCGTCCGCCCGGCCCTCCGGGTCCGTCGCGTCCACCCGGCCCTCCGGGGCCGCCGGGTCCGCTCGGCCTGCTCAGCCCGCTGGGCCCCCCGGGCCCAGCCCCGTCGTGCGGCCGCACCTCACCGAGCTGCGGCTGTCCGCGTTCGCGGGGCACCGGCGGGCCGGGTTCCCGCTCGGGCCGCTCACCCTGTTCACCGGGTCCAGCGGCAGCGGCAAGTCGACGGCGCTGCGGGCCTACGAGGCGCTGGCCCGGCTCGGGAACGGCGCCCCGCTCGCGGAGGCGTTCCCGGACCCGGCCGCCTGTGTGCCGGAGCGGGCCCGTCCCGACGCCCAGCGGCGCCGCGGCTTCCGCATCGGCTGCACGGCCGACGGCGCCGAGGGCCCGGTCCGGCTCGACGTCGCGGTGCAGGCGGAACCCGAACTGCGCATCGTGGGGGAGCGGCTGACGGCCGGCGGGCTGGTCCTGCTCGAGACGGCGCTGCGCGATCCGGGACGCAGGACGGTGCAGGCCGCCTGGCACACGGCGGGCTCCGCGCCGGTGACCCGCGCCCCGCTCCCCGACGACCGGCTCGGCACCCCGCTCCTGCCACTGCGGGTGGCCGGCAAGACGGACGGACAGCGCCGGGTGCTCGCCGCCGCCGAGCAGATGGTCGTCGCCCTGCGCTCCGTCTTCGCCTGCGACCCCCGGCCCGACCGGATGCGCACCGCGGTCCCGATGGGCCACGGACGGCTCCTGCCCGGCTGCGACAACCTCGCCGACGTCCTGTGGCGCACCCGCGCGGAGTGCGGCCGGCGGCACGCCCGGCTGGTCGCGGCGGTGCGCGCCGGATGCGCCGGCCCCGTCCGCGACCTGCTCGCCGAACCGCTGGGCGACGGGACCGTCCGCGCGGTGCTCGACCGGGGTGACGGCATCGTCACCGAACTCGGCCGGCTCGGCGACGGCGAGCTCAGGTTCCTGGCGCTGGCCCTGGTCCTGCTCACCGGCCCCGGCGTCCTGGACGTCGACCCGCCCGGCGAGGTGCCCGCGGCCCTGCGCACGCTCACCGTCCTCGCCGACGGACTGGACCGGGCACTGGACGCCGGACAGCGTGCGGAACTGCTGCGGCTCGCGGCGTGGACGAGCGGGGCCGGGCACATCCGCCTCCTCGGGACGGTCGGGGACGCGTCATGGGCCACCGGGGCGGAGGGCGTGACGGTGGTACACCTGAACCCGTGACGGAACCCCTGGACGTGGCGAAACTGCAGCGCCGGCTGGCCGAGTTCGCGGCCGCCCGGAACTGGCAGCCGTACCACACCCCCAAGAACCTCGTGGCCGCCCTCAGCGTGGAGGCCTCCGAACTGGTCGAGATCTTCCAGTGGCTGACACCCGAGGAGTCGGCCCGCGTCATGGATGACCCCGGCACCGCGCACCGCGTCACCGACGAGGTCGCCGACGTGCTCGCCTATCTGCTCCAGCTCTGCGAGGTGCTCGGCATCGACCCGCTGACCGCCCTGGATGCCAAGATCGACCGGAACGAGCAGAGGTTCCCGGCACCGGGCGACGGGGGCGCGTAGGCCCCAGCTCACCCGGCCCGAGCGCATCGGGCATCACGCACCGATGTCCGGCGCGTCGGACGGGTGGGCCGCGCGGGCGGCGCCGGCGTAGCGGGTGGCGAGGCGCGTGAACGCGGCGGTCAGTTCGGGCGGGCCGACGACCTCGATGTCGGTGTCGAAGCGGCCGATGGCGGCGGCCAGGCCGGTCCATGACCAGGAGCCCAGGGTGAGCCGGCAGCGGTCGTGGCCGAGTTCCTCGACGATCGCGTCCCGGGCGAAGGGAGCCACGGCGGT
This sequence comes from Streptomyces sp. NPDC001843, assembly GCF_042891955.1. Taxonomy (NCBI): domain Bacteria; kingdom Bacillati; phylum Actinomycetota; class Actinomycetes; order Kitasatosporales; family Streptomycetaceae; genus Streptomyces; species Streptomyces sp. NPDC001843. The sequence goes on from NZ_JBIATQ010000007.1 coordinate 333,323, forward strand.
GGCGGGGAGGCCGAGGACGACCTCACCTCGGCAGGGCCAGTCGGTCGTGGTGCCGTCGGAACCCCGGAACCGGCTGATGACGAAGGCGGACACGTCGCCCCCGGGAAGTTCGCGCGGGGTGAACCGGGGGCCGACGGGAGTGCGAGGGACTATGCGGTCCACGCGGAACGTCCGCCAGTCCCCGCGGTCGAGGTCCCAGGCCAGCAGGTACCAGCGGCCGCGCCAGGTGACCAGGTGGTGGGGCTGCGTCCGGCGGGGTCGCTCGTCGACGGCGATGTGGTCCCGCTCGTAGTCGAAGCGAAGCTCGACCTGGGCACGGACGGCGTTGCCCAGTTCCAGCAGCACCTTGGAGTCGGCCGGTGCGGTGTCGGCGCCCTCGGGTGACCGGAGGGCCGTGAGGCGGAGCATGTCGATGCGGTGGCGCAGGCGGGGCGGCATGACCTGGCGCACGGTCGCCAGGGCGCGGGCGGCGTCCGCACCGATCGTGGTGTCGGCCGCGGCGGTCTGCAGGGCCACGGCCAGCGCGACGGCCTGGTCGTCGTCGAACAGCAGCGGGGGCAGCTGGGACCCGGCGTCCAGGCGGTAACCGCCGGCAGGCCCTTTGAAGGCCAGGATCGGGTAACCGAGCTCCCGCAGACGGTCCATGTCACGGCGCACCGTGCGCGGGGTGACCTCCAGTCTCTCGGCAAGATCCTCTCCGGACCAGTCACGGTGGGTCTGGAGGAGTGAGAGCAGTGCCAGCAGTCGCGAGGACGTCTTCTGCATGCGTGCCATTCTGCCCGGAGTACAGGACACGTCCTGTCCGCTACCCCTGCCAAGGTGGTCCCACAGCCGCCAAGGGGCCACCACGAGGCCGTCACCCCAGGTCACGGCCGCCGCGCCCTGCGCCCGGCGATCCCGGCGGCGCACATTCGACACACCGAACGCGAGGAGCTGGCCATGTCCGTCACGACCACCACACACCTGAACTTCCGGGGCTCCGCGTCCGCGGCGCTGGACTTCTACCAGTCGGTCTTCGGCGGGCGCACCGTCGCCGTCACGTACAAGGACGCGGGCAACGTACAGAACGAGAACGAGGCGGACTGGGTGATGTGGGGCGAGGTGGTCGCGGACAACGGCTTCCACGTCATGGCCTACGACGTGCCGTCCCAACTCCCTTGGAACCAGGGCGAGAAGCCGTTCTTCGTCTCCGTACGCGGCACCGACACCGACGAGATCCACGCCCTGTGGCAGAAGCTCGCGGAGGGCTCGACGGTGGTGCGTCCCCTGGAACCCGCGCCGTGGGCGCCGCTCTACGGCATGCTCACCGACCGCTTCGGAGTGACCTGGGTCCTGGACGTCACCGCCCCTTACAACGGCTGAGCCGGGACGCGCACCCGCGGCAGCACCGAGCACATAGCGCCATCCGACGGAATATCACATTCCGCTATTACTTTCCGGAGTCGAAGAGCGCACCGAATCCGAATTGTTGTCCGCAGATTTCCGTCTTCCACTGGCTTTTCGTCTCAAGCCACTTCACTCTGGGTAGTGAACAAGGTGAGTACGGGCGGACGGACGTGTGAGAGCACGTCGGACGGACGGGGGCAGCGCATGGACGCGGTGCGACTCATCGTGACGAGCAGGCGTGCCTTGGCGGTCGGCGGCGAGGCGGCGCAGATCCTGACGGAGGTGTGGCAGGCACAGGCCCTGGCCCAGGCGATCGGCAGCCGTCTCGCGGTCTCCGGCCCGCCCGAACTGCGTGGCGAAGCCCTGGGGTTGACCGAGCTGGCGGGCCGGGGCTGCGGTGTCCTGGACACCTATGCGCTGGACCCCGCCGACCTGCGTGCCGCCCGGCTCACCGAGCTGGACGACGCCCGCGAGGCGCTGCTCTGCCTCGGCGGCCTGCTCGGCGAGGTCGGGATCGCACTCGTCGGCATCGCCAGCGCCGCGGCCGACGAGGCGACGTACTGGCAGTGCATGGAGGCCATCGACGCGGCGGACGAGTCCCGGGACCGCGTCCTGGAGATGCTCAGAAAGCTGGCCGCGAGGGAGGCGGCGCTGCCGGAGCGGGAGCCGGGCTGAAGCCATGACCCGGCATCCGCACGGCACGGCCCCCGGGCAGGACTGAAGCGGCCGCCGCCGTGCAGGATGGAACCATGGACCTTCGAATCTTCACCGAGCCCCAGCAGGGGGCCACCTACGACACCTTGCTCACCGTGGCCAAGGCCACGGAGGAGCTCGGCTTCGACGCGTTTTTCCGCTCGGACCACTACCTCCACATGGGCGAGGTGGACGGCCTGCCCGGCCCCACCGACGCCTGGATCACCCTGGCCGGCCTCGCCCGTGAGACCAAGCGCATCCGCCTCGGCACCCTGATGACGGCCGGCACCTTCCGGCTGCCCGGCGTCCTCGCCATCCAGGTCGCCCAGGTCGACCAGATGTCCGGCGGCCGGATCGAATTCGGCCTCGGCGCGGGCTGGTACGAGGACGAGCACAAGGCGTACGGCATCCCCTTCCCGAAGGAGAAGATCGGCCGCCTCGAGGAGCAGCTGGCGATCGTCACCGGGCTGTGGCAGACCAAGCTCGGCGACACCTTCGACTTCCACGGCACGTACTACGACCTCACCGACTCGCCCGCGCTGCCCAAGCCCGCCCAGCAGCGGATCCCGGTGCTGATCGGCGGCCAGGGCGCGACCCGCACCCCGAAGCTGGCCGCCCGGTACGCGGACGAGTTCAACATGCCGTTCGGATCGGTCGAGGACAGCGAGCAGCAGTTCGGCCGGGTCCGAGCCGCCGCCGAGGCAGCCGGCCGCGCCGACGAGCTGACGTACTCCAACGCCCTCGTCGTCTGCGTCGGCAAGGACGACCAGGAGGTCGCCCGCCGGGCCGCCGCGATCGGCCGCGAGGTCGACGAACTCAAGGCCAACGGCCTCGCCGGCAGCCCCGCCGAGGTCGTCGACAAGATCGGCCGCTACGCCGAGATCGGCTCCCGGCGCATCTACCTCCAGATCCTCGACCTCGCCGACCTCGACCACCTCGAGCTGATCTCCAGCGAGGTCCAGTCCCAGCTGTCATAGCGGCCCGGCCCACCGGTCCCGGAACCCGACTCGCGAGTCCCGGGGCCGGCCTGCCGCTGCCGTTCAGCCGCGCTGTGCGAAACCGTAGTCGAGGATCTTGGCCGCGTCCTTGAACCGCTGGTCCGCGCTGGTGTCGGCGAGGATGGTGCCCACGACCGTCTTGGAGCCGCGGGTGGCGGCGAACACCAGGCAGAACTGCGCCTCCGGCCCGGAGCCGGTCTTCACGCCGAACGCGCCCCGGTACGTGTCGAGGAGCTTGTTGGAGTTCTTCCACGGGGCCATGGCGTGCGTCCCGCCGCCGGGTCGGTACGACTGCATGTCGTCGTAGACCTTGGTGCCGACGACCTTCTTGAAGGCCTTGTTCTTCAGCGCGACCCCGGCCAGTTTGGCCAGATCCCGCGGCGAGGAGTAGTTGTTCCCGTTGGACACCCCGTCGAAGGAGTCGAAGTGGGTGTTCGCCAGGCCCAGTTCGCTCGCCTTGCTGTTCATCTTGGCGATGAACGACTTGGTCCGCTGGGCCGTCGTCGAGCCCGTACCGTAGGTGTCCGCCAGCGCGTAGGCCGCGTCACAGCCCGACGGGAGCAGCAGGCCGTACAGCAGGTCGCCCACCTTCATCGAATCGCCGAGGATCAGCTTCGCGCTGGAGTAGCGCTGAGCATGTGTCACCGGGTCGATGACGTAGTCGGTGTACTCCTTCTTGATCTTGACCTTCTTGTCGAGGTTCACATTCCGCTGCGACAGCACCACGAGCGCCGTCATGATCTTCGTGGTGGAGCCGGTCCGCAGGCGTCCGTTCGGCGCCTTGCCGAAGAGCTGCCTGCCGGTGGCCGTGTTCATGGCGTAGGCGCCCTGGGCCGACACCTGCGGCGCCGCCGCGGCGGCCCGTGCCACGGTAGCAGCGGACGGCGCCGTGGCCGCCTGGGCGGGAGCGGTCGCGAGGACCCCCGCACCCAGGACGGCCCCGGCCGCCACCGCGACGGCGGCTCTCCGACGCACCCGGGCACTCTGGTCGATGAACATCGTTCCCCCTTCTGTCAGTGGTCAGTTGACGGAGCATCAAACTTCATCAGGTCCAAGGCCCGGCGGCCATAACGGAGATCACACGACCGCGCTGTGCACGACTTGTGCAGGAACTGCGCTATCCATCACCGGCCCGTGGGACCAGCGTTGCCGACGTAGCCGATCGCTCTCGGTCGCGGCTCAGTATGCGACGGCCTTGTGGCTGAAACTCGTTACGTTTCGCATGTGATGAATGGTCAGAAAGCCTCGCACGTAAGGCGAAACGCGCCTTGGGCCACCTGTGCGTGAGCTGTGACACACCCGGTTGACCATGACGGTTGGGTGAGCCTTTACTGTTTACGACCGCTTTACAAATTCCATATATGGGGGAAACTCCGTGAAATCGGAGTGGGGTTCCGTGGCGCCCGTGAAAAGGCCACGAGGGTGCGGGCGCAGAATCCTCGGGGGCGTAGCCGCTGCGCTGGTGCTCTCCGTACTGCCCGTGTTGCCCACAGCGGCGGGGAACGCAGCATCCGGGGCCGAGGCCTCATCCGCCCCGCCGGATGCATCGACCGCATCGGCACAGGCACAGGCGTCCGGGGAGCCAGTGGAGGTGACGGCGGATCGTACCGAGTACTCCACGACGACGGCGAATCCGGACGGTTCCTTTACGCTGACGCAGTCCACGACTCCGCAGCGGGTGAGGGAGAAGGACGGAAACTGGGGAGCGGTCGATCCGGTCCTGGTACGTCGTGCGGACGGACGCATCGCACCCAGGGGCGCGGTGGTGGACCTGTCGTTCTCCGGCGGTGGTCCGGGTTCGGACATGATCCGTCTTGGCAAGGACGGCCGGTCGGTCACCCTGGGCTGGAGCGATACGCTGCCCGAGCCGAAGCTGGACGGTGCAACCGCCACGTACCCCGATGTGTTCGACGGTGTGGATCTGCAGCTGACGGCGACTGCCGAGGGCTACCGTGAAGTCCTGGTCGTCAAGACGGCTCAGGCGGCCGAGAACCCAGCGCTGGAGCAGGTGAAGCTCGCGGCATCGGGTGACGGTCTTGCTGTGGTGCCGGGCGCCGGCGGGGGACTGCGGGCCGTCGACGAGGACGGCAACGCCGTCTTCAGGGGACCCGCGGGCCAGATGTGGGACTCCGCCGGGGATACAGGCTCTGGTTCTCAGACCCAGCTGGTGCGCAGCACCGGCACCGCGACTGCGAACACCGGCGGTGCATCTGCCGACCCGTCACAGCCGGGGGAGGGTGATGCCACCGCGACGCTGCCGGTAAAGGTCGATGACGACGCGGTCGCCGTGCACCCGGACCTTGGCTTGTTGCGTGGCAAGGACACCGTCTATCCCGTGTACATCGACCCGCCGGTGGGCCTGGGGACCACGAAGCGCACGAAGATCTCCTCGGACGGTGACAAGTTCTGGATGTTCGACGGTGCCAAGGGGGTCGGCAGGTGCGGGAACGCTGACGGCTACTACTGCGGTGGCGGTTACGTGGACCGCATGTATTTCGAGTTCGCACCGACCCACATGGCGGGGAAGCACATCCTGGACGCCACCTTCCGGGCGAAAGAGACCTGGTCGTTCAACTGTGACGCGCACACGGTGGACCTGGTGCGTACCGACAACATCTCGGAAGGTACCCGCTGGCCCGGTCCGAAGCAGCTGGATCTGATGGGGGACCAGAAGGTGGCGGCGGGCCGCGGCAATCTGTGTCACCCGGACCAGCCTGCCAAGTGGGTCGAGTTCAACGACAGCGCCGGGGAGAAGGACGAGAACCTCACCAGTACGGTCCGTTCCTTCGCGGCCGGCAAATTCAGCCGGCTTACTCTGATGCTGCGCGCTCACGACGAGGGAGACACGCGCGCCTGGAAGCGTTTCGACGACAGCGCCGAGCTGCAGGTGGTTTACGGCTACAAGCCGGGCGTGCCCGGCGACGTCGGTGTCATCCCGGGGACGGGCAAGACGGCGTACTGCAACAAGTCCGCGTCCAAGCCGCTGACCGCGACCGTGACCATCCCCAAGGTCCACGCCGTTGTGAAGACGCAGGTGAAGCCGCGTACAGGAGAGAACGCGGCATCGCTTCAGGCCGAGTACGTGGTGGAGCGCGGAGATGATGCCGCGTGGCACGAGGTGTGGTCGGGGCATGCGCCCGACAAGGGCTGGGACGGGTACGGGGAGCCGGAGAACCTGACGATGAGCCCGCGCGCCGAGGGCGGTCTGTACCGGTACAGGGCCCGTACGCAGTCGCATTGGTCCTATGACGGCAAGAGCGGCGATCTGTGGTCGCCGTACAGTTCCTGGTGCTACTTCAAGATCGATTCGCAGGCTCCGAAGGCGCCCCGCATCACGGTCGGCAGCCCCTACACCGCGTGCGATGCGGTGTGTGAGGGCAAGGGCGGTCCGGGCGTCCCTGGTTCGTTCAGGTTCCAGCCCAACGCCACTGACGTCGACTCGAAGGGCCACACCGACATCACGGCCTACCGGTACAGGCTGCTGACGACCAAGGCAAGGGAAGTCAAGGGCGACACCAAGGACGGGGTCAAGGTCAGCGATGTGACACCGCCGCTCGGCGGGACGCAGGTGTTGTCGGTGGTGGCCAAGGACGTCCACGACCGGTGGGGCACTCCGGCGGAGTTCGCTTTCAAGGTGGCTCCCGCGCAGGGCGAGGTCGGGCGCTGGCACTTCGACGACGCCGCTCCGGGTTCCGGCAAGACGCTGGCGAAGGACACGGCGACGGAGGGCACCCGCCACGACGCCACCCTGCACACCGCGGGAGCCGGGTGGTCCGGACTGGCCCGGCGCGGCAACGCCGACTACTCGCTGTGGCTGAACGACGGATCCGACGACAACCAGCGCGCCGGGTACGCGGCCACGGAAACGGCTGCGGTGAACACCAAGGATTCCTTCACCGTCTCGGCCTGGGTCTTCCAGACGGATGCATCGCAGAACCAGGTGGTGCTCTCCGCTCCGGGCACATCGGGGTCGGCGTTCGCGCTCTACTACTCCGCCTCTTTGAAGCAGTGGGTGTTCAACCGTACGGCTGGGGACGTCAAGGACAAGGCGGTGTATGTGCGGTCGGTCGCGGACGCCGGACCTCCACCGTTGCGTGTGTGGACGCACCTCGCCGCTGTATTCGACACCCAGGGCGATGCCGACAAGACGAATGACACCATTCAGCTGTTCGTCAACGGCCGCCCGCAGGGCAAGCCGGTTGTGCTGAACGAGGTGTCGGCCGCCTATCAGCCGTGGACGTCGACGCAGGGGCTGCAGTTCGGCCGCTCCCTGGTGGGTGGGGACTTCGGGGAGTATTTCCGGGGCCGCATCGACGAGGCCGCCGTCTGGCAATACGCCCTCCAACCCGAGCAGATCGCCCAGGAGGCTACCCTGAAGGAGAACGGCACAGCGGCCAGTGAGCTGGTTGCCGACTGGGACGCCACCTCCTCGACGGGCAGTCAGGTCAAGGAGATGTCCCCCTACGGCATTCCGGCACTGACCGTATCGCCGAAGGGCGCAACCCTCGGCGCTGATGAGGAGCACGACACTGCCCTCGTCCTGGACGGGAGCTCGGGTTACGCCTCGGCGGCCGGACCGGTGACGGACGAGACCGGTTCGTTCACCGCCTCCGCACGGGTGCGCCTGGATGGCGAGGGCCTGACGGCCAAGCCGGTCGGCTACCAGGCCCAGGTCGCGGGACAGCAGGCGTCTGGCGGTGAGTCCTCGTGGGCGTTGTGGGTGGTCAAGACCGACACCTCGTCCTACCAGTGGAAGTGCACCCGTACCGCCGTCGGAGCAGACGGCAAGGTCACCCAGAGCGCGGCAGTGGCGGCGACGGACCTGGCCGAGCTGAACACCACGGTGGACGTCACCTGCGTCTACGACGCGCAGTGGACCGACCCGGCGGACGAGGCGTCCGACGAGGACACCCAGATGGGCCGACTGCATCTGTTCGTCGGCGGAGACGAGCAGGTCACCGACGACGGCTTCACGTTCTCCGCTGTCCAGCACGGCAACGGTGCGATCTCTGCGGGGCGTGGCTCCGCAGGGGGGACTACCGGCTACTACCTGCCGGGCTCCCTCGCATCGCTGCGAGTGTGGACAGGCGCCCTGGACGAGCAGCAGATTCGCTCCCAGGTCATGGACACTCCCGACAGCGACTGAGTCGAAGGCAGGCGTTCTCCCGAGCGGCTCGCGGCACGGAGCGGGCCGCTCGGGCCCGGCACCCGAAGGTGCCACCGGCCTTTCGTTTGTCCATCTCCTCAACGCACGCGCCCGGCGTGACACAGCGGGGCGCCACTCAGGAAGCAATTTCTCTCGATGAATTCCTTTGGCATACCCAGGCCCTCGCCCGGCCGCGAAAGCAGGGTGAGACCGTGGTCCCGCCGTATCGCGGTCACCACCGGACTGGCACTACTGCCCAGTCTGCTGACCCCGGTCGTCTTCGCGGCCGGCACCGCTCCGCTGGGCCGCCCCGATCTGAACCCCGCACAGGCCACGAAGGTCCGCCCTTTCACCGCCCAGCTCAACAAGCAGGCGGCGGCCGAGGTGGAGAAGGCAGAGTGGGCCGACCAGGCCGCGGCCGCCAGAGCCCGCCACGATCAACGGCGCGAGGTCACCTGGCCGAAGGCCGGAAAGGCATCGCTGACCGTTCCCGACAAGGGCATGGTCAGGGCTGCCCCCGGTGCACTGCCTGTCACAGCATCCGCTACCGGCAGCGGTAAACAGGCCGATACCGTCAACGTCGAGGTCCTTAGCCAGCGAGAAACAGCCGCTCTCGGCGTCAAGGGCGTGGTCCTCAAGATCACCGGTCCCACCACAGGTGGCAAGGCCCGACTGGGTGTCGACTATTCGGCGTTCGCTTCCGCCTATGGAGGCGACTGGGCCGGACGCCTCCAGCTACAGCGCCTGGACGCCTGCGCCCTGGAGGACGCCGACGCCGCGAAGTGCGGCAAGCGCACCACGCTGGATGCGGTGAACAACCGGGAGAAAGACAGCATCTCCGCCCCGGTGACCTTCGGCCCTCGCAGTCGGCCGATGCTGCTCGCCGTTGCGGCAGGGGCGCAGTCGGGGGCCGGCAGTTATCAGGCGACGCCGCTGTCACCGGCGTCGACGTGGGAGGCGGGCGGTTCCTCCGGTTCGTTCACCTGGTCCTATCCGCTGCGCGTGCCGCCGGCCGCCGCCGGACCTCAGCCCGACCTGTCGATCTCGTACAACTCCGCTGCAGTCGACGGGCAGACGGCGAACTCCAACAACCAAGGCAGTCAAGTCGGTACGGGTTTCGACCTGACCTCCTCGTTCATCGAGCGAAAGTACGGCTCCTGCGACGACGACGGCCAGGACAAGAAGTACGACCTGTGCTGGAAGTACGACAACGCCTCCCTCGTGCTGAACGGCAAGGCCACCGAGCTCGTCAAGGACGACGAGACGGGCAAGTGGCGGCTCAAGGACGATGACGCCTCCACCGTCACCCACTCCACCGGCGCGGACAACGATGACGACGACGGTGAGTACTGGACCGTCGTCACCGGCGACGGCACGAAGTTCGTCTTCGGCCTGAACAAGCTGGACGGGGCCGGCAAGGACGACCACACCGACTCCGTATGGACGGTGCCCGTCTTCGGTGACGACGAGGGAGAGCCCGGCTACAGCGCGGGTGACTCCTTCGCCGGGCGAGCCAAGCCGCAGGCCTGGCGCTGGAACCTCGACTATGTCGAGGACACCCACGGCAACGCCTCCACGTACTGGTACGCGGCCGAACACAACAACTACGACAAGCTCGGGGACAAGAACACCGGCACCGACTACGTCCGCGGCGGATACCTGAAGGAGATCCGCTACGGCCAGCGCGCCGGCAAGCTGTTCTCCGCCTCCCCGGCCGCCTCGGACAAGGTCGTCTTCAGCTACGACGAACGGTGCCTGGCCTCCGGCGACGGCTGCGACAAGCTGACGAAGGACACGCGGGACAACTGGCCGGACGTGCCGTTCGACGCGATCTGCAAGGACGGCGACAAGTGCGACGGCAACGTCAACCCGGCGTTCTTCACCCGCAAGCGACTGACCGCCATCACCACCTACGCGTGGAACGCTGCCGCCCCCACTCCGGCCTTCGAGCCGGTGGATGCCTGGACGCTCAAGCAGCTCTATCTCGACCCCGGCGACACCGGTGACTCCACCGACCAGTCGTTGTGGCTGGACGAGATCAAGCACACCGGCAAGCGCGGCACCGACCTCTCGCTGGATCCGGTCAAGTTCGACCACGTGATGATGCCCAACCGGGTCGACGGCAAGAGAGATGGCATCCTGCCGCTGAACAAGCCCAGGTTGAAGATGGTCGCCTCCGAGACCGGCGCACACACCATCGTCAACTACCTCGACGCCGACTGCACCGCCAGTGGCAGCAAGCCCAAGGTGGACGAGAACACCAAGCGCTGCTACCCGGTGTACTGGTCGCCCAACGGCGAGAAGGACCCCAGGCTCGACTGGTTTCAGAAGTACCCGGTCAGCTCCGTCTCCACGAACGACCCGCAGGGCGGATCCGAGGCTCTCCAGTACACCTACCGGTACGGCGGCAGCGGATCTGCCGCAGGTGGCGCCTGGCACTACAACGAAGACCCGATGACTCCCGAGAAGGAGCGCACCTGGTCCGTCTGGCGCGGCTACCAGCAGGTCACCCGGCTCACCGGAACCTCGACCGGCACGCAGAGCAAGGAGACCACGGTCTACCTGCGCGGTATGAACGGCGACCGCGTCCTCGGCTCCGACGGCAAGACCCCGGACCCTGACAAGCGTAAGACGGTCAAGGTGTCCGGGATCAAAGCCGACGAGATCACCGACTCCGAGCCCTATGCGGGATTCACCCGCGAAACCGTCACCTACAACGGGGATGCGGAGGTCGGAGGCAGCGTCAACGACCCGTGGTCCAAGCGGACCGCGACCCAGCACAAGTCCTACGCGGACACAGAGGCGTACTACGTCCGCACCGCTGCCACCCATACCCGCACCAACATCACCAGCAAGCTCAACCCCGTCGACCGCGTCCGCACCGAGAAGACGACCTACGACGACTTCGGCATGGCCGAGACGGTCGAGGACGACGGCGACGACGCCGTCAAGGGCGACGAGAAGTGCACCCGCACCTGGTACGCCCGCAATGACGACAAGGGCATCAACTCCTTCGTCTCCCGGACCCGCGTCGTGGCCAAGCCGTGCACGACCGAGGACGCGGCACTCGACCTGCCCGCGGACGCCAAAAGGCCGGGCGATGTCATCTCCGACACCGCGACGGTGTACGACGACACCACCAGCCCCACCTGGACGCCGACGCAGAAGCCCACCAAGGGCGACGCCACCTGGACGGGACGCGCCAAGGCCTACAGCGGGACCGACGCGCCCGCATGGCAGAAGGTGTCCACCACGACCTACGACGCCCTCGGGCGTCCCGGGGTCGTCAAGGACACCAACGATCTCGAGGTCTCGTCGACCTCCTACGTGCCCGAGGAAACGGGCCCGCTGACGTCGACGTCGGTCGAGAACGCCGAGAAGCACAAGACCACCTCGACCCTGGACTTCGCGACCGGAGCCGAGCTGAAGGTCACCGACCCCAACGACAAGGTCACCGAGAGCGAGTACGACAGCCTCGGCCGTGTCACCAAGGTGTGGCTGCCCAACCGGCTGAAGGTACTGAACGCCGAGCCCAACTACGTCTACGACTACCACCTCACGAGCAGCGCCAAGGACATGTCGTGGGTGGCCAGCGGAACCCTCAGCGCCAACGGCTCCGGCTACAACACCTCCTACGAGTTCTATGACTCCCTGCTGCGCTCGCGCCAGGTCCAGACGCCGACTCCGCAGAGGGGTCGGCTGATCTCCCTGACGCAGTACGATTCGCGTGGTCTGGCGGTCAGTCAGCAGGCCGACGTCTGGGACAGCAAGTCTCTGCCCAGCTCCAAGCCGCAGGAGATCGACGGCGGTGCGGCCCCGATCCAGACGGACACCAGCTACGACGGTGCGGGCCGGCCCACGACGGCGGTGACGAAGGTCCATGGCGTCACGCGCTGGAGCGCCGTCACCACCTACACCGGCGACACCGTCGCCACCAGCGCGCCGGCCGGCGGCCAGGCCGTCGCACAGGTGACCGACGCTCTCGGCCAGCTCACCCAGCGCCGCGAGTACGCCGGGCCGCAGCCGACCGGCACCGATTTCACCACGACCGATTACACCTACAGCCCCGCCGGTCAGCAGAAGACCATCACCGGGCCCGACAAGAGCGAGTGGACCTACACCTACGACCTCTTCGGCCGGCAGGTCAGCGCGAACGACCCGGACAAGGGCAAGACCGTAACGGAGTACGACGACCTCGACCAGGTCGTCAGCACCACGCCGAACGACGACGCGGCCAAGAAGCTGCTGTTCGGCTACGACCGACTCGGTCGCAAGACCGGTCTCTGGCAGAAGGAAAAGACGGACGCCAACAAGCTCGCCGCCTGGGGCTTCGACCAGCTCGCCAAGGGGCAGCAGGACACCGCAACCCGGTACGTCGGCGGTGTGCAGGGCAAGGCCTACACCCAGAAGGTCACCGCCTACGATCCCATGTATCACGTGAAGGGCAGCGACCTGCTCCTGCCCGACGACGAGCCACTGGTCACCGGCAAGTACGTCAAGAACAAACTGTCGTTCACCACGAGCTACAACGTCGACGGCAGCGTCCACTCCTATTCCGTCCCCGCGGTGGGCGGGCTGGCGGCCGAAACGGTCTCCTACGAGCCGGACGCCTTCGGCCATCAGCTCACCTCTCACGGCACTACCGGCTACCTGGAAGGTGCCGCGTTCTCGCCCGAGGGGGACCTGCGCCAGCACACCCTGGGCAAGAGTGATTCCTCCTCGGCGAAGAAGGCCTACGTCAACTTCGACTACGAGGAAGGCACCCGCCGCCTCACCCGCTCCTTCGTCACCGACGACGTGCACGGCTACATGCCGCAGGAGCTGAAGTTCACCCAGGACGACGCCGGCAACGTCACCTCCGTCTTCGACACCTCCACCCAGGGCGGCACCGGCAAGGCCGACTATCAGTGCTTCGCCTACGACGGCAACCGGCGCCTCACCCAGGCCTGGACCCCGAAAACCGCGGACTGCGCGGTCTCCGGACGCACCACCGGCAACCTCGCCGGCGCGGCACCGTACTGGACGTCGTACACCTACACCGACGCCGGCCAGCGCAAAACGGAGACCCAGCACATCGCGGCCGGTGACAAGACCACGACCTACACCTACGACGGCAGCGGCGACACCAAGCCGCACACGCTGGACGAGACCACCGGCGCCCGCGCCGGCACCTACACCTACGACGCAAGCGGCAACACCCTCACACGGCCCGGAGCCATCGACCCCAAGACGAAGAAGCCCACCCAGCAGACGCTGGCCTGGAGCGCCGAAGGGGACCTCGCCAAGCTGACCGAGGGATCCAAGCAGACCGGCTACCTCTACGACGCCGGGGGCGAGCTGCTGATCCGCCGTGCCACTGGCGACGGCGAAACCATCCTCTACCTCGGCGGTGGCACAGAACTCCACCTCACCGTCAAGGGCAGCACCAAGACCGCGGCCGGCATGCGCTACTACACGGCGAACGGCCAGACCATCGCCGTCCGTACCGCCGCCGACGGAGTAGCCGGCACAGAGCTGAACTTCCTGGCCGGCGACCACCACGGCACCTCCAGCGTCGCCCTCGACGGCGACACCTACGCCGTCACCAAGCGCTATTCGACCCCGTTCGGCGCACCCCGCGGCCCCAAGGGAGCCGACTGGCCGGACGACAAGGCTTTCCTCGGCAAGCCCGCCGACGACACGACCGGCCTGACCCATGTAGGCGCCCGTGAATACGACCCGTCCCTCGGCCAGTTCGTCAGCGTCGACCCGATCCTGACCCTGGACCAGCACCAGTCCCTCAACGGTTACGGCTACGCCAACAATTCACCCGTCACGTTCAGCGATCCCGATGGCCTCAGGCCCATCACCCTTTGCGAGGAGGGCTGCTCTCGCGGTGGCGACACCTACCGGGACTGGATGACCCCGAACGGCGACGGAACCTGGAGCTACCACCACGAGCAAACCCACTATGCGTACACCTCGTCAGGTGACCTGCACACCGTCGTCAAGATGGGCAGCGACCTGCCGGCGCTGGGCAAGACGATCCACTTCAAGGCGTACAACCTCAAGCCCCAGAAAACGGTCTTCAAGGCACTCGCCACCACCTTCCTGCCAGACCCGACAGCCTGGAAGGACTGCCTCTCCGGCTCAGGTGTCTCCAGCTGCCTCATCGCCGGCACGGACCTCCCCCTCGGCAAGGCCTTCAAGCTGGTGCCCGACTCGCTGAAGAGGAAGGGTGCCAAGGCGGTCGAGGAATGGATCGCCAAGGTCGTCAAGAAGGGATGCAAGTGCTTCCTCGCCGGCACGGACGTCCTGATGGCCAACGGCAAGACCAAGGACATCGAGGACATCAAGGTCGGAGACAAGGTCCGGGCCACCGACCCGGAAACCGGTAAATCCGTTTCCAAGCGGGTCAGCCGCCGCATCGTCACCGACGACGACAAGCACTTCAACGAGCTGTCCATCGCCACCGAGAACGGCATCGAAAAGCTCACCGCAACACACGAACACCCCTTCTGGTCCCCCTCCCAGCACGACTGGATCCCAGCCGGCAAACTCAGGCCCGGCATGACCCTGCGCACGGACGACGGCGACACGGTCATCGTCACCGGCAACCGGTCGTTCACCGAACGGGCGCGGACCTACAACCTCACGGTTCAGGACCTGCACACGTACTATGTGCTGGCGGGGGCCACGCCTGTTCTCGTCCACAATTCGGGTGGACTTTGTCCGGAAATCCTGGACGAGACCTACAAGTCGGCGAGTACGCCAGCAAAACTGGAGCATGTTATCGATCCGGAGAAGCACGGCTTCGCTGACCTAGTCGCTCGTTCTGGCGGCCGTGAGCAGGCAATGCGACGTATCGTGGACAGCCTGGGCGATGTAAGCGACCTTCCGGCAGCGGGGCGATTTGAAGTGGGTCGAGTCATTGATGGTGAGAACGTGACTATTCGAGGAGCTGTCGTAAACGGCGTTCCAAGAATCGGCACGGCGTTCAACCCCGATAAGTTCCCTGGAGGTAAGTAGATGCGGGTTCCCGTTGAACCCCGCCCACTGACCGCTAAGGAGCGGGCGGTAGTGGAGCGGATTCTGCAAGTGGATCTCCCTGGAGCGGCAGAGCTCCGTCATCAACTTGATCAGGTTCGTGTGGTGGCCCTATGGGGATCCAATTCTGCGAGTGTTGACCTGCGAGTCACCGATGACGCACCTCGTGCTCCTATCCCAAGTGGGGTTGTGCCGGTAACATGCACGATTATCGAAGAGGGGGGTGAGCTTGTTGGCGAAGTCATTCTCTGGACTGAATCGGGAATGTTGTCCGGCCTTGAATACGCCTGGTATGGCGATGAGCCACCGACTTCACTCCCAGAGGTGGACCGAATGGTCATTTCATAGAATCTGATCGGATCTACTTCCGAGCATGAACGGGAAGCCCCGCCGGATTTCGTTCTGGCGGGGCTTCTGGGGTGTTTGACGGCAACGGTGACGGCAACGTCAGCGGACGACGGCTGCGGCGGGTGGGTCATCAGGGCCGTCGTCTTGGGCACCGAGGGCGTTGCCAAGGGTGTCGACGGCGACGGCAACAACCCCGCACAACCACGGACGCCCACGCACGTCACCGGACCAGCAAACCGCACTTGACCAGCGAAAAGGCAGGTCGAAGGCTTCGCGTAGCACACGTACTATGTACTCGCTGGACAGACGCCGGTTCTGGTTCATAACAGTGGAGGATGTCTTCCTGCTCTCCGGGACTGGAACAGTCAGCGGTTCCAGTTCGGGGACCAGTCTTTCTTCCTCGATAAGAAGGGAATGGAGCACATTCTCACTCGTCATCACCCGAAATATTGGGATGGCTCGGTGAAGTCAACGCAGTCTTTCTTCGAGTCGGGTATGAATATTGATGACGTCCAAGACGCTATCGGGCGAGTCATGCAACAGAACCGCGACACGCTGATTCAGCGAGGAAGTCAGGGTATGTATCAGGTTCGCGGGGACGTCGACGGCGTCGATTACGTGCTAGGCATGAACAGGGGTCGAGTGGGCCAGTTCTATCCGGATAACTGAAGGGCCTTGTGACGTGGTTGAGATCGAGACGTTTCTGAGGGGTGCGGACGGTGGGTTTGTGCGCGTGGAATCCTGCCGTACCCCGCCACCCGACCTTGACTACATTGAAGGTGCCATTCGGCTGTCCGTTGATGGACTGGAAATCATCGGCACTGAAGAGTGGGACTACATTGACCAGCTCTGGTGTTATATCGCCGAGATGGTGGCGAAAATGCAGTCGTCGGGTTACGCGGAGACGTACTTTCCGGATCAACCGATCAAGCTTTCTTTTAGGGCCACGGGGTCTCGCGTCTTGGTGGCCGCCAAGATTGGCGAAGAAATTAAGACGGGAAATGCTTCAGCTGTGGATCTCGTGGAGGCTGTCAAAACGGCTGGGATGATCTTCTTTAGGAAGATGTCCGAGCTTGCGCCGGGTAATTCGTATGTCGAGGCGCAGCGGGAACTGTCAGTTTGATCAAGTCAGAGGCCCCGCCGGGAATTCTTGAATCCGGCGGGGCCTCTGGGGCTCTTGACGGCAGTAGTTGACGGCAACGTCAGCGGACGGCCGCGGCGCAAAGAGGTGGTTCGTCGCCGTCATCTGGCTCGCCGATGTTCTCGGTAGGGCTGCGGAGGGCGCGGCCGAGGAGATCGATGGCGTCGCGCTGGAGGCGAAGCCGCACGTGGGCGTGGACGGTGGCAGTGACCCCGATGTGGGCATGCCCGAGGAGTTCCTTGATGATTCGCACCACGGTTGACGTTGCGGATCTGCCTGAGGGCGCCCGCTGGACGACCGGCGAGCCGCCGACGAGCGGGCCGTGGTGGCGAGCGGGCCGTGGTGAACGCCCGCGAGATTGCTGCCGCCGAGTCCTGAGCGAGGAGCCAGGGGCGCGGCTGCCGGCCCGGCGCGCCCGTTAGGAGCCGGGCGGAAAACATGTGGTCAGCGGGGGTACCAGACGGCCAGACTCGGGGCATGTTCCTGACCCTCGGCACCACCGGCACCCCGGAGCGCCCCGCCACCGACCTCGGCTTCCTGCTGCACAAGCATCCCGAGAAGGCGCAGGCGTTCTCCACCTCCTACGGTAAGGCGCACGTCCTCTACCCCGAGGCGGACGCCGAGCGCTGCACGGCGGCGCTGCTGCTGGAGGTGGACGCGGTGGCGCTGGTGCGGCGGGGGAAGGGCAAGGGGCGCGGTGGGGCTCCCGACGCGGCGCTCGCGCAGTACGTCAACGACCGGCCGTACGCCGCCTCCTCACTGCTCGCGGTGGCGCTCAGCAGCGTCTTCTCCAGCGCGATGCGTGGTGTGTGCAACGCCCGGCCCGAGCGGGCCGCCGAGCCGCTGCCGCTCAGGATCGAGGTGCCCGCGCTGCCCGCCCGGGGCGGCCCCGAGCTCGTACGGCGCCTCTTCGAGCCGCTCGGCTGGGCGGTGACCGCCGAGCCCGTCGCGCTGGACGCCGAGTTCCCCGAGTGGGGCGACTCGCGGTACGTGCGCCTCGTGCTGGAGTCCGCGCGCCTCACCCTCGCCGAGGCCCTGCGGCACCTGTACGTGCTGCTCCCCGTCCTCGACGACGCCAAGCACTACTGGGTGTCGTCCGACGAGGTCGACAAGCTGCTGCGAGCGGGGGAGGGCTGGCTGCCCGACCACCCGGAGCAGAAGCTGATCACCAGCCGGTACCTCTCCCGCCGCTGGTCGCTGACCCGGCAGGCGATGGAGCGCCTGGAGCTGGTGCGGCTCGCCGAGGCGGACGACAGCGAGGTCGAGGAGATCGACAACGCCGTCGCCGACGAGGCGGAGACCGAGGAGAAGCCCACCCCGCTCGCCGTGCAGCGACGGGACGCGATCATCGCGGCGCTGTGCGAGTCCGGCGCGGCCCGGGTCCTCGACCTCGGCTGCGGCCAGGGCCAGTTGGTGCAGGCGCTGCTGAAGGACGCGCGGTTCACCGAGATCGTCGGCGTCGACGTGTCGATGCGCGCGCTGACCATCGCCTCCCGCCGCCTCAAGCTGGACCGGATGGGGGAGCGGCAGGCCTCGCGCGTCAAGCTCTTCCAGAGCTCGCTCGCCTACACGGACAACCGGCTCAAGGGGTATGACGCCGCCGTGCTCAGCGAGGTGATCGAGCACCTCGACCTGCCCCGGCTGCCCGCTCTGGAGTACGCGGTGTTCGGCGCCGCCCGCCCCCGCACGGTCCTCGTGACCACCCCGAACGTCGAGTACAACGTCCGCTGGGAGTCCCTCCCGGCCGGCCACGTCCGGCACGGCGACCACCGCTTCGAGTGGACCCGCGAGGAGTTCCGCGCCTGGGCCCGCACGGTAGCCGAACGGCACGGCTACGGAGTCGAGTTCGTGCCCGTCGGGCCGGACGACCCCGAGGTCGGGCCGCCCACCCAGATGGCGGTCTTCGAGATGAGCACAGGTACCGGGAACGAGAACACGGACACCGGGAACGAGAAGGAGGCGAAGGCGGCATGACCGAGGCGACGCACAACAAGGGACGGGTCCTCCCCGTCACCGACCTCTCCCTCGTCGTGCTCGTCGGCGCCTCCGGCTCCGGCAAGTCGACGTTCGCCCGCCGGCACTTCAAGCCGACCGAGGTGATCTCCTCCGACTTCTGCCGGGGCCTGGTCTCCGACGACGAGAACGACCAGAGCGCGACGAAGGAGGCCTTCGACGTCCTGCACTACATCGCGGGCAAGCGGCTGGCCGCCGGCCGCCGCACGGTCGTCGACGCGACCAGCGTCCAGCAGGACGCCCGTCGGCAACTGATCGACCTGGCCAAGAAGTACGACGTGCTGCCCATCGCCATCGTGCTGGACGTCCCCGAGGAGGTCTGCGCCGAGCGCAACGCGGCCCGCACCGACCGGGCCGACATGCCGCGCCGGGTCATCCAGCGCCACATCCGCGAACTCCGCCGCTCCCTGCGGCACCTGGAGCGCGAGGGCTTCCGCAAGGTGCACGTCCTGCGGGGTGTCGAGGACGTCGAGCACGCCACCGTCGTCACCGAGAAGCGCTTCAACGACCTCACCCACCTCACCGGCCCCTTCGACATCATCGGCGACATCCACGGCTGCTCGCACGAACTCGAGTCGCTGCTCGGCAAGTTGGGCTACACCGACGGTGTCCACCCGGAGGGCCGCACCGCCGTCTTCGTCGGCGACCTCGTCGACCGCGGCCCGGACAGCCCGGGTGTGCTGCGCCGCGTGATGTCGATGGTGAAGTCGGGCAACGCGCTGTGCGTGCCGGGCAACCACGAGAACAAGTACGGGCGTCACCTCAAGGGCCGCAAGGTGCAGCACACGCACGGACTCGCCGAGACCATCGAGCAGATGGACGGCGAGAGCGAAGAGTTCAAGCAGGAGGTACGGGAGTTCATCGACGGTCTCGTCAGCCACTACGTGCTCGACGGCGGCCGGCTCGTGGTCTGCCACGCGGGTCTGCCGGAGAAGTACCACGGCCGTACCTCAGGCCGGGTCCGCTCGCACGCCCTGTACGGGGAGACGACCGGCGAGACCGACGAGTTCGGGCTGCCGGTGCGCTACCCGTGGGCGGAGGACTACCGGGGCCGGGCGGCGGTCGTCTACGGCCACACACCCGTGCCCGAGGCCACCTGGCTGAACAACACCATCTGCCTGGACACCGGCGCCGTCTTCGGCGGCAAGCTGACCGCGCTGCGCTGGCCGGAGCGCGAGCTGGCCGACGTACCGGCCGAGCGGGTCTGGTACGAGCCGGCCAGGCCGCTGCGGACCGAGGCGCCGGGCGGGCACGACGGACGGCCGCTCGACCTGGGCGACGTGCACGGCCGCCGGGTGGTCGAGACCCGGCACGCGGGCCGGGTGTCCGTCCGTGAGGAGAACGCCGCCGCGGCACTGGAGGTCATGAGCCGGTTCGCCGTCGACCCGAGGCTGCTGCCGTACCTGCCGCCGACCATGGCGCCGACGGCCACTTCGCAGGTCGACGGCTATCTGGAGCACCCCGCCGAGGCGTTCGCGCAGTACGCGGCCGACGGCGTCGAGCGGGTCGTGTGCGAGGAGAAGCACATGGGCTCGCGGGCGGTGGCGCTGGTGTGCCGGGACGCGGACGTGGCACGCGGTCGGTTCGGGGTGGCGGGTCCCACGGGCTCGCTCTACACCCGCACCGGCCGGCCCTTCTTCGACGACGAATCCGTCACCGAGGAGATTCTCGGCCGTCTCCGCACGGCGATCGACGAGGCCGGCCTCTGGGACGAACTCGCCACGGACTGGCTGCTGCTGGACGCCGAACTGATGCCGTGGTCGCTGAAGGCCTCCGGGCTGCTGCGGTCGCAGTACGCGGCCGTGGGCGCCGCCTCCGGCGCCGTGTTCCCGCCTGCCCTGGCCGCTCTTCAGGGCGCTGCGGCGCGCGGCGTCGACGTCACCGACCTGCTCGCCCGGCAGCGCGAACGGGCCGCTGCCGCGGCCGCGTTCACCGACGCCTACCGGCGCTACTGCTGGCCGACCGAGGGCCTGGACGGCGTGCGCCTGGCGCCGTTCCAGCTCCTGGCCGTCCAGGGCCGCAGCCTCGCCGCTCTACCGCATGACGAGCAACTGGCCTTGCTCGACCGGCTGGTGGAGCACGACGGCAGCGGTCTGCTGCAGACGACCCGACGGCTCTACGTCGACACCGGTGACCCGGAGTCGGTGCGGGCGGGCGTCGACTGGTGGCTGGAGATGACCGGCTGCGGCGGCGAGGGCATGGTCGTCAAGCCGCTGGGCGCCGTTGTCCGCAGCGCGGAGGGACGGCTGGTCCAGCCCGGCATCAAGTGCCGGGGACGGGAGTACCTGCGGATCATCTACGGCCCGGAGTACACGCGCCCTGACAACCTGGCGCGTCTGCGCACCCGCTTCCTGAACCACAAGCGGTCGCTGGCGATCCGCGAGTACGCGCTGGGCCTGGAGGCCCTGGACCGGCTCGCGGACGGTGAGCCGCTGTGGCGGGTGCACGAGGCCGTGTTCGGGGTGCTCGCGCTGGAGTCGGAGCCGGTGGACCCCCGGCTGTGAGCACGCTCAGCCCTTGCGGGCGCGCTGCAGTTCACGGGTGACGGCCTGCTCGCTCTGGCCGAGGAGCGCCTTCTCCATGCTGTGGTCGTCCGAGCGGGAGAAGCGCTCGCCCCGTGCGACGTCCTCCTTGCTCAGCACGCGTCCGCACCACTCACCCTGGTCGCCCGTGTGATCGTCGAAGGGCACGGCGGCGCCCTCCCCGAGGACGGTCCACCCGTCGTCGGTCCAGCGGAGGGCGAGGAGATAGGTGTGGCCGGTCTCCAGCCGTGGAGCGTCCGTTGCCGTCTTCTTCAGGCGGCTGCCGCTCTTGTACACCCGCCAGCCCGGGGCGGTCATGTCGAAGCTCTTGTCCAGCGGTTTCGCGGAACGCCGGCTGGACCAGAGGAGGTCGTCCGTGCGGAACGTCACCGCGCGGTCGGCGTCGTAGCGGATCGTACCCTTGGTGTAGTCCCGCCGGTTGGTCTCCCGCTCCCGTACCGGGGTGACCACGGCGACGTGGTCGGCGTAGGTGACCCAGTCCTCGGCGGTCTGGGACGGGTACGGGTCGCTGCTGATTCCGCAGCCGGCCACCGTGGTCAGACCGGTCCTGCCGACCAGGACGGCGGCGGCGATCCCGGCGACGGCCAGGACGGCGGCGACGGGTCTGCTGATGAAAACCCTTGACGGCATGGCTGAACACCCTCCCCGTGGCGACGCGGTTCCCCCGGTCGCTGAATGACGTGCGCGATGACGGAGTGGTCAGGCTCCGCCCGGCGTGGCGATCACTGTAGGTACAACCAGGCGGAGTTGATCAAGAGTCAGCTTTGTCCCGGAACACACTTGTGACACACAGACGCCTGTCCATAATGTGGACTCCCGTACGCGCAAGACTGTTCGAAATCACGCGTCCCTGGGGAGTGGACATGGAGATCAAGAAGGTCGTCGTGCGGGAGGACCGGAGTACCAGCCGCCGGCCTGCCATCCTGGAGAAACGGCCGACCCGCTGACCGGGGGGCCGGCGTGAGAGTGCATCTCGTGACGATGCCCTGGCATCCGATCGACCTCCCGTCACTGCAACTGGGCCTGCTGCACCGGTTGGTGCGGCAGGCCCGCCCGTGTGACGAGGTGACCGAGTTCCACGGCTCGCTGCGCTGGGCGGAGTTCCTGCTGGAACGCTCCGGCGGTCGGCTGCGGCCCGCGGACTACGTGGAGGTCGGCAGTGACTCGATCTTCCACGGCCTCGGCGACTGGGTCTTCTCGGGCGTCCTGTACGACGATCCCGGCTGGGGGACCGCGCGGCTGCGGGACTACGCCGCGACGCGGGGTGTCTTCATCGACACCGCGCTCGCCATGCGCCCGTACGCGGCCGAGTTCATCGCCCGGTGCGCGACCGAGGTGCTGGCGGCCGAACCCGATGTCGTCGGGTTCACCACCACCTTCATGCAGAACGTCGCCTCGCTGGCCCTGGCGCGGGAGCTCAAGCGCCAACGCCCCGGGCTGGCCGTCGTGTTCGGCGGCAGCAACTGCGACGGGCCCATGGGACACGCCCTGCACCGCAACCACCCCTTCGTGGACCACGTGGTGCGCGGCGAGGGCGAGTACGCCTTTCCGGCGCTCCTGCATCACCTGGACCAGGGCACATCCCCGGCGGACGTCCCCGGGCTGTGCTGGTGGGACGGCCACACGTCCCGCGCCAATCCGGAGACCCGGCGCACGGTGGCGCCGGCCGACATACCCGCACCGGACTACGACCAGTGGCAGACCGCCCTGGAAACGTCCCCGGTGGTGGAGTACGTGCACCCGAAGCTGGTCGTGGAGGGGGCGCGGGGCTGCTGGTGGGGCGAGAAGCACCACTGCACGTTCTGCGGGCTCAACGGCTCGTCCATGTCCTTCCGCGCCAAACCGGGGGAGCGGCTGTGGGACGAGATCGACCGTCTCGTCCGCCGCCACCGCATCCTCGACGTCGTCACGGTCGACAACATCATCGACATGGCCTACTTCAGGGACTTCCTGCCCCGCGTCGTCGACAGCGGCTGGGACCTGCGGCTGCACTACGAGGTCAAGTCCAACCTCACCCGCGACCAGCTCGGCCTCCTCGGCCGCTCGGGCACGGTGCACATCCAGCCCGGCATCGAGAGCCTGGGCAGCCGGGTCCTCGACCTGATGGACAAGGGGGTCACCGGTGCCCGCAACGTCCGCACCCTCAGGGAGTGCGAGAACCACTCGCTCACCTGCTCCTGGAACCTCCTCTATGGCTTCCCCGGGGAGACGGCCGAGGACTACGACCCGGTGATCGACCAGCTCCCGGCCCTCGTCCACCTCCAGCCGCCGAGCGGCGCCCACCGCATCCAGCTGGAGCGGTTCAGCCCGCACTTCACCGACCCGGACCTCGGCTTCGGCAAGCGGCGCCCGGCCGCGATGTACAGCCACGTCTACGACCTGCCGGAGGACGAACTCGCCGACCTGGTCTACCTGTTCGACACCGAGGACGCGGGTATCGGCGGCCCGGTCGAGCGGCGCCTGAAGGAGGCGGTCGCCCAGTGGCGGGCCGGGCACCCGCACTCCCGGCTGGAGTACGAAGAGGACGGGGTGGACCGCGAGGAGGGAGCCCTCCTGGTCCACGACCGCCGGCACGGCCGCCCGCACACCACCCACCGCTTCACCGGCTGGGCCGCGGCCGCCCTGCGCCACCTCGAGGACGGCCGCACCGAGCCGGCGCTGCACCGGCTGCTGGCGGCCGACGGCCACGACGTCCCCATCAGCACGCTCACCGCCTGGCTGCACCACGTCCTCGCCCTCGGCCTGCTGTTCCGCGACGGCCGGACGTACGTCGCCCTGCCTACCTGGGACGCCCCGGTCCGCCTGCCCGACGGCGCGGGGGTGACCGGATGACCGGGCTGCCCGCCGTCGTCCCGCACCGCGTCACCGGGCGCCGGATCGAGGTGCACGAGCCGTTGCGGCTGGGCGCGGGAGGCCGGGAGACGGCGGAGGCGGTGCGGTTCCTGCGCGAGTGCCAGGGCCTCGGGCTCACCGTCGCCTGGGAGGCGGCCGACGCGGAGCTCCCGTACGACGTCCGGCACCTGCGCCACCTGCCGCCTCCGGCGCGACGCCGCGACGAGCCGGAAGAGCTGACCGCCTGGCGGGCCGCTCACCGCCACGGGCTGCTCTACCACCGGCGCGGCCCCGACTTCGTCAGCGTCCTGGACCGCAGGGAACCCGGCGCCGCCGCCCGGATCACCCTCGACCACCCCGACCTGCTCGCCGCCTTCCACACGCTGCTGACCCCCGCACCCCTCGACGCGCTGGCCCCCGGGCAGCGGACGGCCGCCGGACTGCTCGTCGCCGAGCGGCTGGCCCTGGTCACCGACGGCTGGGCGGTGACCCTGCCGCCCCGCATCCGCCGCTGGCCCGTCCCCTGCACCGCCGTCTGACCGGTGTCAGCCGGCCAGACGCAGCCGCCGCTCGCACACGCGCACCCGGACCGTCTGCCCCCAGGTGAGCTCCAGCGCGTCGCTCTCGATGCCGTCGCCGAACGCGACGAGGCGGTCGGACTCGACGGTGACGGTCAGGGCGGCGGATGCCCGCAGCTCCCCGGCGACCAGGGACGTCCCCGTGGCGGGTGACGGCCAGGCCTCCCGGACGAACCACACCAGACGGTCCTCGGCCGGCGCGGGCAGGGCCAGGCGGCTGCCCCGTTCCTGCCACACCGACCGCAGCCAACCGGTGGCCCCCGTCCCCGTGCCCACCAGCACCCCGGAGGAGGCCTGGGCCTCGACGACACCCCCGTCGCCGTCGAGGCCCAGGCGGTAGCGGGCCGTCTGATGGCCGGCCGCACCGAGGTAGATCTCGTTGAGCGCGACCAGCCGCTGCGTGTCGTCGGCGACGGCCTCGACCATCGTGAGCTCCTCGGCGTCGGTGCCCCGGGCGTGGACGGCGGGCAGCAGGCCGGCCGCGTCCTCGGGTCGGTGCCGCACCAGCACGCCCGGATTGCGGCCGGGGTCGGTGTCGATGCCCACCACCGGCTGACCCGTCAGGTACTTGGCGACGTTCGCCACCAGCCCGTCCTGGCCGACCACCACGACCACGTCCTCGGGGGCGAAGAGGAACCGGTCCAGGTCGCCCCGCTCGACCGTGGTCCGGCGCCAGGTCAGCGGCACCGCCGAGGCGACCTCGGCCAGCGCCCGCCGGGTCCGGTGGTGGCGGTCGGCCACCTCCTCGACGGCGCGGCCCCGGGAGGCGAGGAAGAAGGCGGCCTGCCCGTGCGTGCCGTGCCGGGCCAGCAGCTCCTCGTACTCGGTGGTGCGGTGGACCAGCACGGCGCGCGGGGCGAGGCTCACGCCGGCTCCCCGGTCCCCAGCTTGGCGAGAAGGCCCGTGAGTACGTCCGGCGAGACCGTCACGCTGTCGATCCGCGGCAGGTTCTCGGCCAGGCGGGCCCCGGTGAGCGCGTGCAGCGTCGCCACGTCCGCCTCGGCGTGCACCCGCAGCCACGCGGCCTGCGCCTCGGCCCGCGCCGCACCGACCTCCCGTGCGCCCTCGGCCTCGGCGCGGGCCAGCCGTACCGACCGCGCGGCCTCCGCCTCCGCGAGCTTCACCGTGCGCGTCGCCTCCGCCTGGGCCCGTACCGCGTCCGCCGCCGCGTGCTCCTCGGCCTCGCGGCGGGCGTTGGTGCCGCGTTGTTCGACCAGCTGCTCCTCGCGGCGGGCGAGTTCGATCTGGCTGGCGAGTTCGTTCTCGGCGATCGCCCGCTCCCGCTCGACGGCCACCGCCCGCCGTTCGTAGGTCGCCCGGTCGGCCTCCTGCTGGATCTGCTCGCGCGCCGGTGTCCGCAGCGCCCGCTCCACCTCCGGCTCGGGCCGCAGCGCCACGACCCGGACGGCGACGACCTCGATGCCGGTCGACGGCAGCCGGGGTTCCGCGCCCAGACCCGCCGCTATCCGCTCGCGCACCGCCGCCACACCGTCCACCAGCGCGGCCGCCAGCGGGGTGCGGGCCAGCACGTCCAGCGCGTGCTGCTGGGCCGTCTCCGTCAGCAGGGTGCCCAGCTGCTCCAGCGGGGCGCCGCGCCAGACGCCCGTGTCGGGGTCGATGGAGAAGTCCAGGCGGGCGGCGGCCACGGCCGGGTCGCTGATCCGGTAGGTCACCGTCGCCTGCACCGCCACGTCCTGGAAGTCGGCCGTGCGGGCGTGGAAGGTCATCGCCAGCTCGCGGTCGTCGACCGGCACCTCGGACAGTGCCGCGGTCAGCGAGCGGTACCAGAAGCTGAGCCCCGGGCCGTCGTGCACCAGCGTGCCGGAGCGGTGGTGCCGGATGTGCGCCGTGGGGGCGCCGCGCAGGTGGCGCCAGCCCAGGCGCCGGGTGATGTCGGCCATGGAACCCTCTCACTCTTTCTCGTCATGGAGACGATAATTGGAGGGTCCCTTTGTCGTCAATGGGACGAGAACGAGAATCCGCAATGCCAGGATGAAAAGGGAAGGTGGTGGTCAGGATGGAGACATGGCATTCCATGTCGACTCCGAGGCCGGGCGGCTGCGCCGCGTCATCCTGCACCGGCCGGATCTCGAGCTCAAGAGGCTCACCCCCAGCAACAAGGACGCCCTCCTCTTCGACGACGTGCTGTGGGTGCGCCGGGCGCGCGCCGAGCACGACGGGTTCGCCGACGTGCTGCGCGACCGCGGGGTCACCGTCCACCTCTTCGGCGACCTGCTCGCCGAGACCCTGGACGTCCCCGAGGCCAGATCGCTCGTCCTGGACCGGGTCTTCGACGAGAAGGAGTACGGCCCCCTCGCCACCGACCACCTCCGCGCCGTGTTCGAGACGATGCCCGCGCCCGAGCTGACCGAGGCGCTGGTCGGCGGCATGACCAAACGGGAGTTCCTCGAGGCGCACGAGGAGCCGACGTCCGTCCGCTTCCATGTGATGGAGATGGACGACTTCCTGCTGCGCCCCCTGCCCAACCACCTCTTCACCCGTGACACCTCCGCCTGGATCTACGACGGGGTCGCCATCAACGCCATGCGGCTGCCCGCCCGGCAGCGGGAGACCGTGCACTTCGAGGCGATCTACCGGCACCATCCGCTGTTCCGGGAGGAGACGTTCCGCGTCTGGTCACGGGGGCAGGCCGACCACCCCTCCACCATCGAGGGCGGCGACGTCCTGGTGATCGGCAACGGCGCGGTCCTCATCGGAATGAGCGAGCGCACCACCCCGCAGGCCGTCGAGATGCTCGCGCACAAGCTGTTCGCGGCGGGCTCCGCGCGCACCATCGTGGCCCTGGACATGCCGAAGCGGCGGGCCTTCATGCACCTGGACACCGTCATGACCATGGTCGACGGTGACACCTTCACCCAGTACGCCGGGCTCGGCATGCTCCGCTCCTACACCATCGAACCGGGCGTCGACGACAAGGAGCTCAAGGTCACCGACCACCCGGCCGAGCACATGCACCGGGCGATCGCCGCCGCCCTCGGCCTGAGCGAGATCCGGGTGCTCACCGCCACCCAGGACGTGCACGCGGCCGAGCGGGAGCAGTGGGACGACGGCTGCAACGTGCTCGCGGTGGAGCCGGGCGTCGTCGTGGCCTACGAGCGCAACTCCACCACCAACACCCACCTGCGCAAACAGGGCATCGAGGTGATCGAGATCCCCGGCAGCGAACTGGGACGGGGCAGGGGCGGGCCGCGCTGCATGAGCTGTCCCGTGGAGCGGGCGGCCGTATAGGGCCGCGAACGGGCGGCTGTACGGCTACGTGAAGGGGCGGCTGTACGGAGCCGCAAGCGTGCGACTGTATAGAAATGTGGAGCATCGTATAGACTTCCAGTGTCCTGTTTCCCTCGTCCCCTCGGAGCGCCCCCATGGCGACAGTCCCGACCGCCCTCGCCGGCCGCCACTTCCTCAAGGAGCTGGACTTCACCGGGGAGGAGTTCCGCGGTCTGGTCGAGCTGGCCGCCGAGCTGAAGGCCGCCAAGAAGGCGGGGGCCGAGACGCGGTACCTGCGGGGGAAGAACATCGCGCTGATCTTCGAGAAGACCTCGACCCGCACCCGCTGCGCGTTCGAGGTCGCCGCCGCCGACCAGGGCGCGTCGACGACGTACCTCGACCCGTCGGGCTCGCAGATCGGGCACAAGGAGTCGGTGAAGGACACCGCGCGCGTGCTGGGCCGGATGTACGACGGCATCGAGTACCGCGGGGACAGCCAGGAGAAGGTCGAACAGCTCGCCGCGTACGCCGGGGTGCCCGTCTACAACGGCCTGACCGACGACTGGCACCCCACGCAGATGCTCGCCGACGTGCTCACCATGACCGAGCACTGTACGAAACCGCTCGGCGGGACCGCGTTCGCCTACCTCGGGGACGCCCGCTTCAACATGGGCAACTCCTACCTGGTCACCGGCGCCCTGCTCGGCATGGACGTGCGGATCGTCGCCCCGCGGGAGTACTGGCCCGCCGAGGATGTCGTCACCCACGCCCGCAAGCTCGCGGAGGTCAGCGGCGCCAGGGTCACGCTGACCGAGGACATCCGCGAGGGGGTGGCGGGCGCCGACTTCGTCGCCACCGACGTCTGGGTCTCCATGGGCGAGCCCAAGGAGGTCTGGGCGGAGCGCATCGCCGCGCTGTCGCCGTACGCGGTGACCATGGACGTACTGCGCGCCACCGGCAACCCCGCCGTGAAGTTCCTGCACTGCCTCCCCGCCTTCCACGACCTCGGCACCAAGGTCGGGCGGGAGATCCACGAGACCTACGGCCTGACCTCCCTGGAGGTGACGGACGAGGTCTTCGAGTCGGAGCACTCGGTCGTCTTCGACGAGGCCGAGAACCGACTGCACACGATCAAGGCGGTCCTCGTCGCCACCCTCGCCTGATCCGCTCCGCCAGGCCTTGCACCACCCGCCTCACCAGGCCTTATCCTGACCGGCGGCCCGGAGCCACCCCTTCCGGGGCCGCCGTCACGACCGACCCAGGTCGCCCCGCACCACCAGAAACGAGCACCACCCGCATGCCCGCTCCCCGCATCAAGCCCCCCGCGCTCCTCGTCGCCGAGTCCGGCGCCGACCGCGAAGGCCACGGCCTCAAGCGCACCATGGGCCTGTTCCAGCTGATCTGCTTCGGCGTCGGCGCGATCGTCGGCACCGGTATCTTCGTCGGCCTGTCCGACTCGGTCGCCAAGGCCGGCCCGGCCGTCGTCGTCTCCTTCGTCCTCGCCGCGATCACCTGCGTCTTCACCGCCTTCTCGTTCGCCGAGCTGGGCGGCGCCATCCCGGTCTCCGGATCCTCGTACTCCTTCGCCTACGCCGGCCTCGGCGAGTCCACCGCCTTCCTGGTCGGCTGGTGCCTGCTGCTGGAGTACGGCATCTCCATCTCGGCCGTCGCCGTCGGCTGGAGCCAGTACGTCAACGAACTGCTGCACAGCCTCACCGGATGGCAGCTGCCCACCGCGCTCAGCGCCGGACCGGGCGACGGCGGGGTGGTCAACCTGCCCGCGGTGATCGTCATCGCCATGGGCTGCGCGCTGCTGGTGCGCGGAGTCCGGGAGAGCGCCGGGGCCACCGCCGCCATGGCCGCCGTCAAGCTCGCCATCCTGGTCGCCTTCTGCGCGATCGGCTTCTACGCCTTCAAGGACGGCAACCTCACCCCGTTCGCGCCCGCCGGGCTCGGCGGCATCGGCGCCGGCACCACGGCCGCGTTCTTCTCCTACATCGGCTTCGACGCGATCACCACCGCCGGCGAGGAGGCGAAGAACCCCCGCCGGGACATCCCGCTCGCGATCCTCGTCTGCATGGGCGTGGTCACCCTGCTGTACTGCGCGGTCGCTCTCGCCGCGATCGGCGCCATCGGCGGCGGCCAGGTCGCCGGCCGGCCCGCCGCGCTGTCGTACGTCGTCAACGAGGTCACCGGGTCGACGATCGGCGGCGGTGTGATCGCCTTCGGCGCGGTCGTCGCCATCGCCTCCGTGGTCCTCGCGGTCATGTACGGCCAGACCCGCATCCTGATGTCGATGTCCCGGGACGGACTGATCCCGCGCGTCTTCGAGAAGGTCTCGCCGAAGACCGCGACCCCGGTCGCCGGCACCCTGATCGTCGCCGTCGTCTTCGCGCTCCCCGCGGCCTTCGCCTCGCTGGACGCCGTGATGAACCTGTGCACCATCGGCACGCTCGCCATCATGGCCGTCGTCAACATCGCGGTGATCGCCCTGCGCCGCCGCGAACCGGGCCTCGCTCGCTCCTTCCGGGTGCCGCTGTACCCGGTCGTCCCGCTGCTCGGCGTCGGCTTCTGCCTGTACCTGATGTACGAGACGGGCTGGACGACCTGGATCCAGTTCGCGGTGTTCCTGGCCGTGGGCCTCGGCGTGTACGCCGGCTACGGGCGCCGCAACTCCCGGCTGGCCGCCGCCACGGACGGTGCGGAGGTCACCGCGGACGCCGCTGAGCGGGCACCACAGGGAGTCTGAACCACACCGCCTTGACTGACACGGACCCCGTTCCACACCGGTTCAAGCACCGACAGCGACGATGTGTTGGTCGTCCAGGGCGACAAGCTCGCCACCTGGGCCGCTTCAGGACGTGAACGACGCGTCGTGCCCCGCATCAGCCGGAAGACCTTGCGCCGCATCCTGCGCGCGGGCAAGGTCTCCACGGCGTCGAACCGAGCCACATCGTCGTGACAACCCGGGCCGCGGACAGCAGCCGACTGGTGGCCGCGTTCCGCACGTCGGCCCGTGACTGGCCAAGCGGCTGATCACCTCAGAGTCCGAAGCCTCACTACGTCACCTCTTCGCCTGACGTGGTCGCGGAGGTGGCTCGTTGCCTGCTTGTACAGGTGTCACTGCCACCTACTAGGGTTCTCCGCTGCAACGTTCGAAGTCAACTCGTGCGTGCGGGTGCATGGGAAGCGGGGGGAAACGGGGATGGGTTACACGATTCCAGGCTGGCTGGACCAGGTCCTGGACTACATCGGCATCCACTTCCCGAATGTCGACGAGGACGATTACCGTCACATGGCCACGGCCATGCGGGAGTTCGCCGACAACTTCGAGGGTCACGGGGCGGACGCGCACAAGGCGGTGGAGCAGATCCTCGCCTCGTCCAAGGGCTGGGCCGTCCACTCGATGCAGACCCACTGGAACCAGGTCAAGGCCGGTCACCTGGACAAGATCCCGGAACTGGCCCGTCTGTTCGCCGACGCCTGTGACGTGGTCGCGGACATCATCTTCGGGATGAAGACGAAGGCCGAGGCCGAACTCGCCGTCATGGCGGGCTCGGTGGGCCTGTCGATCGGCGCGGCCTTCATCACCGGAGGTCTTTCCGCGGTGCTGGGCGCGGCCGAGATCACGGCCATGCGGCAGTTGGTGAAACGAATCATCGACGAGGCCGCCGACCAGATCGTGAACGAGTTGCTCGCCAAGGTCACGGAGCCGGTCAACGCCAAGTTGGAGGCGATGGTCGAGGACGCGGTCCTGAACCTGGCGGACGACGCCTTCTCCATGCCTCCTGACCCGACCGGCGCCGGCGCGGGAGCAAGCGCAGGTGGCGGCGGTGGCCACGGGGCCGGTGGTGGCGGGGGCGGCCATGGCCACGGGCACGGCGGAATGCAGCTGGCCTCAGCGGGCGGCGGCTTCGTGCTCGACTCGGCGGGCGGAGGCGGTGGTAGTGCCGACCTGTTCATCGACCACGAGGAGTTCGAGAGCGGCGCCGGCAAGGTCTCCTTCCACGGTAGCGAACTGCATCTGAACAGCTCGGCCCCGCTCGGCCGGGCCAAGGGCTTCTTCGGCCGCACGAAGGGCAAGGACCCCTTCACCCGAGCCTTCGACTCGGTCCTGGAAGGCGCACTGCACGGCTCTGAGAAGGCCCTCGGCAAGGTCGCCAAGCACATCACGGAAACCGTGCCGGACCGGGTGAGGGCTGCCTCCCGACTGCACAAGCACAATGACGTCGCCATCGGGGACCGGCTCCACGGCCTGACGGTTGGCGAGAACGGTGACGGCGACGGCGGCCACCGGCTACGCGGCTCGGATGGCAAGCAGGGCTTGCGGGACAGGCTGAAGCTCGCGTCCGCGCAGCTGACCCAGCGGGCCCGCGCGCTGCGGAACAAGTTCACCTGTGGCGACCCGATCGACATGGCCACCGGCCAGATGATCCTCGCGCAGACCGACGTCGAGCTGCCCGGTGTGTTGCCGCTCGTTCTGCGGCGCACCCATCTGACCGGCTACACCGCGGGACACGCCTTCGGCCCGTCCTGGGCTGCCACCCTCGACGAACGCCTTGAGCGGGACGAGTCGTTGGGCGGCGTGTGGTGGTACCGCGAGGACGGTAGCGCTCTCGCTTATCCACGCCTGCCCGACCTGCCAGGTGACCGGGTGGATCCCGCCGAGGGCGTGCGGTTGCCTCTCACTTATGTCACGCGCAGCCGCAGCTACGTGCTGACAGTGCTTGATCCGTACGAGGGGGTGACTCGGCACTTCGAGCCGGCCGTCACCCAAGAGGGTGTGTGGTGGCTGGTCGGCCTGGAGGACCGAAACGGCAACACGATCACCGTGGAGCGCGACGAGCACGACATGCCGCTCACGGTGAGTCACAGCTGCGGCTACCGAATACTGGTCTGCTCGGACGCCGGGCAGGGACGCGTCACCTCGCTCTCGGTGCTCACCGACGACGGGCCTGTGCTCATGCGGGGCTTCGACTACGACGACGCCGGCGATCTCATCGAGGTACGCAATGCCGTCGGCGCGCCACTGCAGCTGGGCTATGACGCAGCCCACCGCATCATCAATTGGCGTGACAGCAACAACACCGCCTACTCGTACATCTACGACGACCAGCATCGTGTGGTCGCCAGCCACGGCACCGACGGCATTCTCGACGCCCGTCTGACATATACGAGCCCAGATGCCCAGGGCGTCACAACCGCCACCTACATCGACTCCCTCGGCAACCCCACCGCCTACCGCGCCAACCGCCACGGCCAGATCGTCGACATCACCGACTCGCTCGGAAACACCACCACCCAGACATGGGACCGCTATGACCGCCTGCTGACCCGCACGGATCCACTGGGCCGGACCACGCGATGGGAGTACGACGACGCGGGCGACCTTGTATGCGTCACCACACCCGACGGCGCGTCGACCCGCCTCAGCTACAACGAACTGCATCTGCCGGTGGAGGTGATCGGTCCCGACGGAAGCCGCATCCGCCAGGAGTTCGACGCCCGCGGTAATCGCACCGCCGTGATCTCCGCAGACGGCGCCGCGCTCCAGTTCGCCCACCACGCCGGCGGAGCAGTGGCCGAGGCCACCGATCCGCTCGGCGCCCGCGTCAGGATCCTCACGAATGCGGCAGGACTGCCCACCGAAGTCACCGATGCCAAAGGCGCGACCAGCCGGGCCCGTTACGACGCCTTCGGACGTGCCGTTGAAGTCGTCGACCCGCTCGGGAGGGCGACGAGCACGCAATGGGATGCGGAAGGCCGGCTGCTGCGCCGCACGGCGGTGGACGGCACCGCCGAGTCATGGACCTGGGACGGTGAAGGCAACTGCACGAGCCACACCGACCCGCTCGGCGGCATCACCCGCTACACGTACGGGCCTTTCGACCTGCCCCTGTGCCGGGTTTCGCCCGACGGAGCGATGCACGCCTTCCGTTACGACACCGAACATCGCCTCACCCACGTCAGCAATCCAACCGGTCTGACCTGGACTTACACCTACGACGCAGCCGGCCGCCTGATCAGTGAGACCGACTTCGACGGCCGTACTTCCCACTTCGTCTACGACGCCGCCGGCCAGCCTGTATCGCGCACCAACGCAGCAGGCGAGACCATCACCTACTCCTTCGACGCAGCCGGTCGGCTTAGCGTCAAGGACGCCGGCGGCGAACGCACTGAGTACCGGTACGACGCAGCATCCCGGATGACGTGCGCCATCACTCAGGACCACGTCTTGGAGTTCGCGTACGACAGAGCCGGTCGCCTCACGGCGCAGACCCTGGACGGTGCCACGCTTCGGTTCACCCACGATCGAGCCGGGCGACGCTCCGGCCGGACCACCCCCTCCGGCACGGTCACCACCTGGGCCCATGGCGTGGACGACAGCACGGTGCGGATGACCGTGGCGGGCCGCGACATCGACTTCACCTACGATGCGGCAGGCCGGGAGATCATCCGCCGAATCGGTCAGTTTGCCACGCTGACCAGTACCTACGGCCCCGCGGGCCGTCTCGTCGGCCAGGCCGTGACGGGGGGCGCGGACCAGCGGCTGATTCAGCGCAGAACATACACGCACCGTGCCGACGGCCACCTCACCGGCATGGACGACCTGACCACCGGTCCCCGGCGCTTCGACCTCGACGTCGCCGGGCGGGTCACCGCGGTGCACGCCGCACACTGGACCGAGGCCTACGCCTATGACCTGATGGGGAACCAGACGGCGGCGTCCTGGCCCACCCGCCACGCCGGACAGGACGCCACCGGTGAGCGCGCTTACTCCGGCTCCTGCATCACTCGCGCCGGACACGTCCGCTACGAGCATGACGCACTCGGCCGTACCGTGTTGCGCCAGAGGACCCGTCTTTCCCACAAGCCGGACACATGGCGTTACGAGTGGAACGCGCACGACCAGCTGACCGCCGTCACCACCCCGGACGGCACCCGCTGGCACTACACCTACGACGCTCTCGGCCGACGTACCACCAAGCAGCGCATGGCTGCCGACGGTACGACCGTCCTGGAGCGCACCACCTTCGTCTGGGACGGCGCCACGCTGTGCGAACAGACCGTCCACAGCAGCGACTCCGCCGAACTGATCACGCTTACCTGGGACCACGACGGCCTGACACCGATCACGCAGACCGAAACCAAATCACTCGCGACAGCCCCCCAGGAAACCGTCGACCAGCGGTTCTTCGCGATCGTCACCGACCAGATCGGCACCCCGACCGAGCTGGTGGACGAGGCAGGCTCAATAGCATGGCGCACCCGCGCCACACTCTGGGGTGCCACCACCTGGAACAAGCACGCACACGCCTACACCCCCCTACGGTTCCCCGGTCAGTACTACGACTCCGAGACAGGACTGCATTACAACTACTTCCGGTACTACGACCCGGAGTCCGCCCGCTACCTCACCCAGGACCCGCTGGGGTTGCTGCCCGCCCCGAACCCTGTCGCCTACGTCGACAACCCGCACACCGTCAGCGACCCGCTGGGGCTTGCACCCTGCGACGAGAGCGACCCCACCTGGGGCGGCCGAGTCCAGTACGGTGATCTGGGCCCGCACGGCCGTGCCACCTCGATGCACGCCACCATCACCCAGGACATGCTCGGAGGAAAGACAGGCCCGCAGGTCGATCCGGCCGGCTGGGAGTCGGGGAAGGGCTACAACCGAGCCCATCTGCTCGCCGCGATGATCGGCGGATCCAACAAGGACCGGCGGAACTTCGTCACGATGCACGCATACGCCAACTCGCCCGTCATGCGCGCAGTCGAACTGCAGGTACGCAACGCAGCCAGGGCCGGCGAGATCATCCAGTACAGCGTCACGCCTGTCTATGCTGATGAACACGCGAAGATTCCCCTGGGCGTGACGATCGAGGCTCATGGGAGCAACGGCTTCCAGATGCACCCCCACGGCAGCCACTCCGGAGGAACGAACATCCTCACCATCTGGAACCGCAAGCGCTGAAGAAAGGAACAGCCTTCCGATGAACCCCGAGCTGAACCGGCTCACCGAACTCCTGCCGCGGCCCACCGCACCGGAGCAGACCCCCGACTGGGAGGCCGCGGAAACAGCACTCGAGGCCGTTCTGCCCGCGGACTACAAAGAGCTCATCAACACTTACGGGGGCGGCTTCGTAGACGGATACCTGCTGCTCCTGGAGCCCGGCTGCGCCAATGACGTCTATGACCAGCTCAAGATCTCCTCGGAGCGTGACGAGGCCAACGAGTCGCTGTGGCAGTACGAGGACAAACCCGCCGAACTGGAGAATGACGGCGCACGTCTGATCTGCTGGGCAACCACGGACAACGGAGAGTATCTGTACTGGCTCGTACAACCCGGCGACGATCCCGACAGCCGTATCATCATGATCAATGACGAGTCCGGGGAGGACTGGGAACGGTACGACATGACCGTGACCCGTTTTCTTACGGCAGTTCTCGGCAGCGAGATCCGCTCGAACATTCTGTGGGACGAGTTCCCGTTGCCTCAGCACAGCTTCCGCCCGGCTCGCGACATGTAGGTCCCGTGGGTGCCACAGGTCTCGCCTGCGAGACTGCACCGCTGGACAGGACGCGGACCGGGCCGGTTGAGACAGCAGCCTCGGTGCCGACCACGTGCGCGATCACGTCGAGCAGCCGTGACTCCCGAAACCTACGCCCGGCTACGGGCGCCGCAACTCCCGGCTGGCCGCCGCCACGGACGGTGCGGAGGTCACCGCGGACGCCGCTGAGCGGGCACCACAGGGAGTCTGAACCACACCGCCTTGCCCGCCTCCGTGGGCCGGTGGCCGCACGACGAGCTCAGGGCCTGGATCAGCAGCAGGCCCCGCCCGCCCTCGTCCCAGGGGTCGGGCGCCTCGACCACCGCCCGGGTGAGGTTCCCGGGCGGCGCCGGGTCCGGGTCGTGCACCTCGACCCGGCAGCCGGTCGACGTCACTTCCACCACCAGCTCGATCGGGCCGGTGCCCGCGGTGTGCTCCACCGCGTTGGCGACCAACTCCGCCGTGAGCAGCTCCGCGGTGTCGCAGTCGGTCGCGTGCTCCTGCTCGGCCAGCGCCGTGCGCACCAGCGCGCGGGCCACGGGCACCGCGGCGGCGGTGTGCGGCAGCGCGATGCGCCAGGAGGCGGGGGCTGAGTGGCGTTCGTACAAGGCGGGTCCGTTCATGGAGCAGGCTGTCCTGCTTTCAACCGTATGAATGGTACGGGCCCGGCCCGAGGCTCCTGAGGCGGGCACCGCATCCGGAGCCCTCGGCCCCGGTACCGGGCGGCTTACCCGCACGGGCGGCCCGCCTCGCGTCCCCGGTCCCGCTGTTACCGGAGTGTCGACGTCCCGTGACCGACGTGACCGGACCGGCGGGAGCGGCTCGGCGCTGTCGCGCACTCGTGACGACAGTCACAAATGAGTGATAGCTTCATGGGTAGAGCCAGCAGAGCTACGTGAGGCACCGCCGCCCCCGAGGAGGCCGCCCGTCATGAGTCCCTTCACCGGCTCCGCCGCCCGCACCCCGCGCTGGGAGCATCTGCGCGTCGGCCTCGCCGACGGGGTCGCCACCGTGACCCTCGCCCGCCCCGACAAACTCAACGCCCTCACCTTCGGCGCCTACGCCGACCTGCGCGACCTGCTCGCCGAGTTGTCCCGCGAGCGGTCGGTACGGGCCCTGGTACTGGCCGGCGAGGGGCGCGGCTTCTGCTCCGGCGGCGACGTCGACGAGATCATCGGCGCCACCCTCGCCATGGACACCGCCCAGCTCCTCGACTTCAACCGGATGACCGGGCAGGTCGTCCGCGCCGTCCGCGAGTGCCCGTTCCCGGTGATCGCGGCCGTGCACGGCGTGGCGGCGGGAGCCGGAGCCGTGCTCGCACTGGCCGCCGACTTCCGTGTCGCCGACCCGTCGGCCCGCTTCGCCTTCCTCTTCACCCGGGTCGGCCTGTCCGGCGGCGACATGGGCGCGGCGTACCTGCTGCCCAGGGTCGTCGGCCTCGGGCACGCAACCCGGCTGCTGATGCTGGGCGAGCCGGTGCGGGCGCCGGAGGCCGAGCGGATCGGCCTGATCAGCGAGCTGACCGAGGAGGGCGGCGCGGACCGGGCCGCCGCCGCGCTGGCCCGCCGCCTGGCCGACGGCCCGGCACTGGCCCACGACCGGACGAAGGCGCTGCTCACCGCGGAGCTGGACATGCCCCTGTCGGCAGCGGTGGAGCTGGACGCCTCCACCCAGGCGCTGCTGATGAACGGCGAGGACTACGCCGAGTTCCACGCGGCGTTCACCGAGAAGCGGCCGCCCAAGTGGCGGGGGAGGTGACATGAAAGTCGCCGTGATCGGTGGCGGCCCCGGCGGCCTGTACGCCGCGGCGCTGCTCAAGCGCCTCGACCCGGCCCGCGAGATCACCCTGTGGGAACGCAACGCCCCCGACGAAACCTTCGGCTTCGGCGTCGTCCTCTCCGACGAGACCCTCGGCGGCATCCAGCACGCCGACCCGCTGGTCTACGCGGCCCTCCAGCGGGACTTCGTCCGCTGGGACGACATCGACATCGTGCACCGGGGCGTACGGCACCGCTCCTCGGGACACGGCTTCGCCGCGCTCGGCCGGCGGCGGCTCCTGGAGATCCTGCACGAGCGCTGCCGCGCCCTCGGGGTGGAGATCCGGTTCCGCAGCGAAGCGCCCGACGCCGACCGGCTCGCCACGACCCACGACCTCGTCATCGCCGCCGACGGTGTGCACAGCACCACCCGCGAGGCCTACGCCCCCGTCTTCCGGCCCCATGTGGCCACCCACCGGTGCCGCTACACATGGCTCGCCGCCGACTTCCCCTTCGACGCCTTCCGCTTCGAGATCGCCGAGACCGAGCACGGCGTGATGCAGCTGCACGGCTACCCCTTTGCGGCCGACGCCTCCACCGTGATCGTCGAGATGCGCGAGGAGGTGTGGCGGGCCGCCGGGTTCGCGGAGACGGACGAACAGCAGTCGGTCGAGACTTGCGCCAAGATCTTCGCCGACGCGCTCGACGGACGCCCGCTGCGCTCCAACAAGTCCGCCTGGACCACCTTCCGCACGGTCGTCAACGACCGCTGGTCCCACGGCAACGTCGTCCTCCTCGGCGACGCCGCCCACACCGCGCACTTCTCCATCGGCTCCGGCACCAAACTCGCCGTCGAGGACGCCCTCGCCCTCGCCGCCTGCCTGACCGAACAGCCCACCCTGACCGAGGCGCTGGCCGCGTACGAGGCGGAGCGCCGGCCCGTCGTCGCCTCCACCCAGCGGGCCGCCCGGGCCAGCCTCGAATGGTTCGAGAACCTCGCGCTGTACCTCGACCAGCCGCCCCGCCGGTTCGCCTTCAACCTGCTCACCCGCAGCCGCCGTGTCACCCACGACAACCTGCGGCTGCGCGACGCACGCTTCACCGCGGCCGTGGAAAGGGAGTTCGGCTGCCCGCCCGGCACGCCCCCGATGTTCACCCCGTTCCGGCTGCGCGGCCTGACCCTGCGCAACCGGGTCGTCGTATCCCCCATGGACATGTACTCGGCGAAGGACGGCGTCCCCGGTGACTTCCACCTCGTCCACCTCGGCTCCCGGGCCCTCGGCGGCGCCGGGCTGGTGATGACCGAGATGGTGTGCGTGAGCGAGGAGGGGCGGATCACCCCCGGCTGCACCGGGCTCTGGACCGGCAGGCAGACCGAGGCCTGGCGGCGGATCACCGACTTCGTGCACACCCAGGCGCCCGGCACCGCGATCGGCGTGCAGCTCGGCCACGCCGGCCGCAAGGGCTCGACGAGGCTGATGTGGGAGGGCATCGACGAGCCGCTGCCCGACGGCAACTGGCCGCTCGTGGCCGCCTCCCCACTGCCGTACAAGCCGGGCAGCCAGATCCCGCGCGAGCTGTCCCGCGCCCAGCTCACCGACATCCGCGAACAGTTCGCCGCCGCCGCCCTACGGGCCGTCCGCGCCGGTTTCGATCTGCTCGAACTGCACTGCGCGCACGGCTATCTGCTCTCCGGCTTCCTCTCCCCGCTCACCAACCTGCGTGACGACGCCTACGGCGGCTCGCCGGCGAAACGGCTCCGCTTCCCGCTGGAGGTCTTCGACGCCGTACGCGCGGTGTGGCCGGAGGAGAAGCCCATGACCGTGCGGATCTCCGCCACGGACTGGGCCGAGGGCGGCAACACCGCCGAGGACGCCGTGGAGATCGCCCGCGCCTTCGCCGCGCACGGCGCCGACGCGATCGACGTGTCGACCGGGCAGGTGGTCGCCGAGGAGCGGCCGGAGTACGGGCGGTCGTACCAGACGCCGTTCGCCGACCGCATCCGGAACTCGGCGGGCGTCCCGGTGATCGCGGTCGGCGCGATCTCGTCCTGGGACGACGTGAACTCCCTGATCCTCGCGGGCCGTACGGACCTGTGCGCGCTGGCCCGCCCGCACCTTTACGACCCGCACTGGACCCTGCACGCGGCGGCCGAGCAGGGCTACGAGGGCCCGGGCGTCGTCTGGCCCGCGCCGTACCGGGCGGGCAGCAGGCGCCCCCAGACCGGACGCACGGACGCCCCCAAGCCCCGGCTCACGCTGCGGAGCTGATCTCCGGCCTGGACTAGGTTCGGCGGTGATCGGGGAGGGACTGGCCCACACCGGCCACGAACCCGGCCCCCGCGTCCCGCAGCCGCTCGTGCAGCCCCCGGAACACGGCGGCCGAGCGCACCCCCGGCCAGTCGGCGGGCAGCAGCCGGGCGGGCAGCCCGGGGTCGGTGTAGGGCAGGTGGCGCCAGGAGTCCAGGGCGAGGAGGTAGTCGCGGTAGGCCTCCTCCGGCGAGGTGTCCGCGCGGCCCTCCCAGGCGTGCAGCACGGGCGCGTGCACGTCGAGGAACGCCTCGTGCGCCTTGGCGATCGCCGTCAGGTCCCACCAGCGGGCGACCGCCTCCACGGTGGGCGCGAAGCCCAGGTGCTCACCGCGGAAGAAGTCGACGTACGGATCGAGGCCGAGGCGCCGCAGGGTGTGCCGGGTCTCCTCGTGCAGCCGGGCCGGCGCGATCCACACACCGGGGGCCGCCGTGCCGAAGCCCAGGCCGGCCAGCCGGGAGCGCAGTACGTGCCGTTTCTGCCGCTCCGACTCCGGCACCGAGAACACCGCCAGCACCCAGCCCTCGTCCCGGGGGGCCGCCGTGGCGTAGATGCGCCGGTCGCCGTCGTCCAGCAACTGCAGCGCCTCGGGCGAGAGTTCGTACCCGGCCGCGCCCTCGGCGGTGCGGGCCGGCACCAGCAGCCCGCGCCGTTTCAGCCGGGAGACCGACGAGCGCACGGACGGCGCGTCCACGCCGACCGCGGCCAGCAGTCTGATCAGCTCGGCGACGGGCATCGGGCCGGGCATGAAGCGGCCGTACGCGCCGTAGAGCGTGACGATGAGGGACCGGGGGGCGTGCTGGTCGGACACGTTGATCATTTTAAGTCTTCGGCATCACTGCTGGTCACCATCGGTGCGCAGGCGGAACCGCTGGAGCTTGCCGGTCGCGGTACGCGGCAGCGCGTCGAGGAAGACGAACTCGCGGGGGCACTTGTACGGCGCCAGCTCGGACCGCAGATGGGCCCGCAGCGCCTCGGCGTCCCGGTCCGCGCCCTCCTTCAGTACGGCGTACGCCACCACGACCTGCCCGCGCGCCTCGTCGGGCCGTCCGACGACCGCCGCCTCCACCACGTCCGGATGGCGCAGCAGCGCGTCCTCCACCTCCGGGCCTGCGATGTTGTACCCGGCGGAGATGATCATGTCGTCGGCGCGCGCCACATAGCGGAGGTACCCGTCGCGCTCCCGGACATACGTGTCCCCGGTGAGGTTCCAGCCGCCGCGCACGTACTCCCGTTGCCGGGGGTCGGCCAGGTAGCGGCAGCCGACCGGCCCGCGCACCGCCAGCAGGCCGGGCTCGCCGTCGGGCACCGGGTCGCCGTGCTCGTCCTGCACCCGCGCCTGCCATCCGGGCACCGGCAGGCCGGTCGTGCCGGGCCGGATGTGCTCGTCGGCGGCGGAGACGAAGATGTGCAGCAGCTCGGTCGCGCCGATGCCGTTGATGACCCGCAGCCCGGTGCGCTCGTGCCAGGCCCGCCAGGTCGCGGCGGGCAGGTTCTCACCGGCGGAGACACAGCGCCGCAGGGACGACAGGTCGTGGCCGGCGGGTCTCTCCAGTTCCCCGAGCATCGCCCGGTACGCGGTCGGCGCCGTGAACAGCACCGACACCCGGTGCTCGGCGATCGCGGGCAACAGCTGTCTCGGACCGGCCTGTTCGAG
This sequence comes from Streptomyces sp. NPDC001843, assembly GCF_042891955.1. Classification (NCBI taxonomy): domain Bacteria; kingdom Bacillati; phylum Actinomycetota; class Actinomycetes; order Kitasatosporales; family Streptomycetaceae; genus Streptomyces; species Streptomyces sp. NPDC001843. The sequence goes on from NZ_JBIATQ010000007.1 coordinate 375,530, forward strand.
GAGCAGGGCGCTGGCCCCGGCCCGCAGCGGGAAGACCACCAGCCCGCCGAGGCCGAAGGTGAAGCCCAGCGGGGGACTGCCGGTGAAGACGTCGTCCGCCCGGGGCCTGAGCACATGCCGGGAGAAGGTGTCCGCGATCGCCAGCACGTCCCGGTGGAAGTGCATGCACCCCTTGGGACGACCGGTGGTGCCGGAGGTGAACGCGATCAGCGCCACGTCGTCGGACGCCGTGTCGACCGCCTGGTAGGGGGTTCCGGATGACACGCGGCCCAGGAGGTCGTCCGGCGCGTCACCGCCGTACGTCGTGATCCTGAGGCCCGGCACACCGGCCTTCACCAGGTCGTCCACGGCCCGGACGTCGCACAGGGCGTGCCCCACCCGGGCGATCTCGCACATCGTCGCCAGCTCGTGCGGGCGCTGCTGGGCCAGCACGGTCACGGCGACCGCGCCCGCCTTCAGCACCGCCAGCCAGCAGGCCGCGAGCCAGGGGGTGGTCGGGCCGCGCAGCAGGACGCGGTTGCCGGGGACCACCCCCAGGTCGCGGGTGAGGACGTGGGCCACATGGTCGACGCGGGCCCGCAGGTCGCCGTACGTCCAGGACGGGCCCGCGGGGGTGTGGAACACCGGGCGGTCCGGGGCGGCGTGGTCCAGCAGTTCGGCCGCGCAGTTCAGCCGGTCCGGGTAACGCAGCTCCGGCAGGTCGAAGCGCAGTTCCGGCCATTCGCCGGGCGGCGGGAGGTGGTCGCGCGCGAAGGTGTCGACGTGGGCCGAGAGATGCATGGCGGTTCGCCCCCTTGCCGGACTGGCGCTGATGGTGGGCTCGCGCAAGGAGCGTATCGTGTTGGTGACGGCAGTCAACCAGACGCGATACCGTCGAGGGGTGCGCCCCGGCGCATGGGGGAGCCGCGCGAAACGGGGGAAACGGGAGAGGAGACCGGCGAGTTGTCCGCATTCTCGCTCGAACCGGAACAGGCCGCCCGGTGCGCCGAACTACGCACCCTGGCCGCCGAACGACTGCGCCCGATCGCCGAGAAGGGGGAGCCGGGCCGCGTCAACCGCCCGCTCGTCGCCGAACTCGGCCGGCTGGGCCTGCTGTCCCGGCTGTTCACCTCCGGCGCGCTGGACCTGTGCCTCATGCGGGAGTCCCTGGCGTACGCCTGCACCGAGGCCGAGACCGCCCTCGCTCTGCAGGGCCTGGGCGCCCACCCCGTCCACGCCCACGGCACCCCGGCACAGCGCGGGCACTGGCTGCCCCGGGTCGCCGACGGCAGCGCCGTGGCCGCCTTCGCCCTGAGCGAGCCGGGGGCGGGATCGGACGCGGCGGCGCTCTCCCTCACGGCGGACCCCGACGGCCCCGGGCGCTGGCGGCTCAGCGGCGAGAAGTGCTGGATCTCCAACGCCCCCGAAGCCGACTTCTACACCGTGTTCGCGCGCACCACCCCCGAAGCGGGCGCCCGCGGGGTGACCGCCTTCCTGGTCCCCGCCGACCGCCCCGGCCTCACCGGCTCCGCCCTGGAGATGCTCTCCCCGCACCCCATCGGCAGCCTCGGCTTCGACGCCGTACCCGTCACCGCGGACGACGTCCTCGGCGAGCCCGACCGCGGCTTCCGGGTCGCCATGGGCACCCTCAACCTCTTCCGGCCCAGCGTCGGCGCCTTCGCCGTCGGCATGGCGCAGGCCGCGCTGGACGCCACCCTCGCCCACACCGCGCGGCGCGACGCCTTCGGCGGCAAGCTGAGCGACCTGCAGACCGTCGCCCACCGGGTCGCCGAGATGGCGCTGCGCACCGACGCGGCACGCCTGATGGTGTACGCGGCGGCCACGGCGTACGACGAGGACGCCCCGGACGTCCCCAAGCGCTCGGCGATGGCGAAGCTGCTCGCCACCGAGACCGCGCAGTACGTCGTCGACGCGGCCGTCCAGCTGCACGGCGCCCGCGCCCTGCGCCGCGGCCACCTCCTCGAACACCTCTACCGCGAGGTGCGCGCCCCCCGCGTGTACGAGGGCGCCAGCGAGGTGCAGCGCGGCATCATCGCCAAGGAGCTGTACGCCCACGTGGAGGCCCGATGACCGCCGAGCGTGTCAACCCGCCCGAGCTCTCCCCGCCGACCGGCTTCTCCCATGCCGTCGTGGCCACCGGCGGCCGGATCGTCTTCCTCGCGGGCCAGACCGCGCTCGACCCCGACGGCAAGGTCCTCGGCGACACCCTCCCCGCACAGTTCGAGCAGGCCCTCGGCAACCTCCTCACCGCCCTCCACGCGGCCGGCGGCACCCCCGCCGCCCTCGCCCGCGTCACCGTCTACACCACCGACGTCGCCGCCTACCGCGCCCACGCGCCCGAACTCGGCCGCATCTGGCGGCGGTTCGCGGGCCGCGACTACCCGGCGATGGCCGTCGTGGAGGTCGTCCGGCTGTGGGACGAGAAGGCGATGGTGGAACTCGACGGGTTCGCCGTACTCCCGTGACCCCGGGGCAGGCCGTCGGCACGCGTGACGCGCCACCGATTGAGTGACGATCACACCGCGAGCGCCCCCTGGGCGGTACAGGTGGAGGCCGCACCCCATGATCCGGAAGGTACTCCATGCCCCTGCGTCCCGTCCTCGGCGCCGCCGCCGGCGCCGCCGCCCTCCTGTTCGCAGCCGTCGCCCCCGCGACCGCCGGCCCGACCGAGACCGTCACGGTCGACCGCACGGGCCGTATCGCCGCGGACGGCACCGTCACCGTCTCCGGCACCTACCGCTGCACCGCCACCGGCACGACTCCGGTCTTCATCGGCATCTCCATCAGCCAGGACCACTCCGGAGCACGGCACGGCATCGGAGGCAGCCGCGCCCAGTGCGACGGCGCCGAGCACCGCTGGGAGAACTCCGGCCAGGTCACCCAGGACCCCTTCGAGCCCGGCGCGGCCCGCGTCCAGGCAACCGTCCTGGACCTGCGCCCCGAGGAAGGCGTCCCGGTACCGCACTTCCACGCCGACCGGGAGCAGGACGTGACCCTGGTCCGGCCCTGACCGCACGCGTCAGGTGGCCACCATCGCAACACCAGGCCTGTCATGAGTGGTGCGTGGGTGAATGTTGCGGAGGCGAACCCGCCGGATTCGGTGTCCCCCACCCCTGCCCAGCCACTGTGACCTGCAGGAATGCCCAGGGCGCGGGCCGATGTGCGGCACGTCCGCGGCATCCGGCTCACTCGGCGGGCGGTAGCGTTCCGCCTAGGGGACACCCGACCGCGTCCGCGTCCTGTCCCCGCGGAAGGCCGAAGCACCGACAGCTCAGGGCAGACAGTGACCTGGACAACCGACGACAACGAGTGGGCCCCGCGTTCTTCGGGCGGCATCCGCACCATTCCCTCGCGGCCGTCGACGGTCCTCGCCCGGTCCGCGCTGCCCGCGGGCCTGTGGATGTCCGTGGTGGGCGTCCTGCTGTTCGGGACGGTCGGCGCGAGCGCCCCCAACTACAACACGCTCAGGACGGCGACGGGCTGGCTCCACCTGCCCCCCTTGCCCGGCGCCCTCTCCCTGACAGCCACTCTGGCGGCCATAGCGCTGTCCTGCCTCGGCACGCTCCTGACCCTCAAGGCGCACCGGGAGGGCTGGAGCCCCGACCCCCGGCGCCTCTTCCGCGTCGGCGCCCTCGCCACGGTCGTCCTGGCGGGCGTCACCCCGGTCGGCTCCTCCGACACGGCCAGCTACGCCGCCTACGGCCGCATCACCGCGCTCGGCGGCGATCCGTATCTGACGACCCCCGCCCAGCTGGGCGGCGGCTACGCCGATCTCGTGGGCGCCGCCTGGCGGGACACACCCTCGGTGTACGGGCCGGTCGCGACGTGGTGGCAGGCCGCCGCGGCGTACGTCGGCGGCGACCGGCCATGGCTGACCATCTCGGTCCTGATGTTCGCCAACGCGGCCGCGTTCCTGGCCACGGGCTGCCTGCTACTGCGCACCGCCGACGATCCCGTCCGGGCCGGGCTGCTGTGGATCGCCAATCCGCTCCTGATCGGCCTGATGGTCGTCGGCGGGCACCTGGACACCCTCGTCGCCTGCCTGGCCGTCTGTGCGGTCCGCCTCGCCACCCGGACCGCCGGTCGGCACCACGACGCGACGGTCGGCGTGCTCGTCGGCCTGGCCTGCGGCGTCAAGATCAGTGCCGCCCTGCTCGCCGTCGGACTGGCCTGGCCGCTGCTCCGCTCCGGCACCTGGCGGCGGGCCCTGCGGCAGCTGTCCGCCGCCGCACTGACACTGGCCGGCGTGTACAGCGTCTACGGCTCACACGCGCTGGCCCCGCTCTCCGCGGCCACACAGCAGATCTCCAGACCCTCGGTGTGGCAGGCGTTCGACGGGTTCGCCACCGCGTCGCTGGGACCCGGCGCCTCCTCGACCGTCATCCGTCTGCTGTGGCCCGTCCTGATGCTGGCGCTCGCCGCGGCACTGCGCCACCGGGTGCCGGCGGACACCCCCGCTGCCGCCGCCGTGACGTTCGCGCTCGCCTTCGCGTGGCTCCTCACGGCACCGTGGTCGATGCCCTGGTACGCCGCTTTCGCCTGGGCGCTCGCCGCCATGTTCCACCAGGGCCGCGCCACCGGGTACCTCGTGGTGGTCACCGCGGTCACGGCCCTGTTCCACAGCGGCGGAGGTCACGGCTGGAGCTGGTGACGGCCCCCGGCGTCCCATGATCACGCGTCGGCGGCCGCGTGGACGCGTCGCCCCTCCACGAAGGTCTGCAGTACGCGGGTGGCGGCGATCTCCTCGGGCGGCCCCGCGAACGGGTCGCGGTCGAGCACGACCAGGTCGGCCGACTTGCCGACCGCGATGCTGCCGGTGATGTGGTCGAGGTGGTTCACGTAGGCGCTGCCCGCGGTGTACGCGGCGACGGCGGCCCCCAGATCGAGGCGCTGCCCGAGGAGGAAGGCCGGTGTGCCCGCGGGCGCCTGCGGCGAGACCCGGTTGACGGCGACATGGATGGCCTGGAGCGGATCGGGGCTGCTGACCGGCCAGTCACTGCCCGCGGCCGTCGTCGCGCCGGCCCGCAGCAGATCGCCGAACGGATACTGCCTCCTCCCGCGTTCCGCGCCGAGGAAGGGCAGCGTCAGCTCGTCCATCTGCGGTTCGTGGGCGGCCCACAGCATCTGCAGGTTGGCGCCGGCGCCCAGGGCGCGGAACCGGGGCACGTCGTCCGGGTGCACGACCTGCAGGTGCGCCAGGTGGTGCCGGGTGTCGCGCCACCCGTTGGCGGTGCGGGCGGCCTCCACCGCGTCGAGCGCCTCCCGGACCGCCCGGTCGCCGAGGGCGTGGAAGTGCACCTGGAAGCCCAGCGCGTCGAGCTCGGTGACGTACTTCTTCAGCTCACCCGGCTCGACGAAGCTGATGCCGCTGTTGTCCGAGGCGCAGCCGCAGCCGGTGAGGTACGGGTCGAGCATGGCGGCGGTGTGGTTCTCCGCGATGCCGTCCTGCATGATCTTCACGGTCGTGGCGCGGAACCGTCCCCTGCTCAACTCCTCACGCCGGGCGCCCAGTTCGGGTATCTGCTCGGCGCCGCGCTCCCGGTCCCACCAAAGTGCGCCGACGACCCGCGCGGTGAGCAGGCCCCGGTCCAGCGCCGCGTGGTAGGCGGGGGCCGGGTCGGTCATGTTGGTGTAGGTGCCGACGATGGCGTCCTGCCAGGCGGTGACCCCGTGGGAGTGCAGCACGGCCTGGGCCCGCAGCAGGGCGGCGAGCTGCTCCTCGGGGGTGGGGTCGGGCACCAGCCTGCCGACGAGGTGGACCGCGCCCTCCTGGAGCATGCCGGTGGGGGTGCCGTCGGCGTCGCGTTCGATCCGGCCGTCGACGGGGTCGGGGGTACGGGCGTCGATGCCGGCCCGCTGGAGCGCCCGGCTGTTGACCCATGCTCCGTGGTGGTCCCGGTTGGGCAGGAAGACGGGCCGGTGCGGGACGACCGCGTCGAGGTCGGCGGCCGTGGGGGAGCCCCCGGGGAACGCCTCCATGGACCAGCCGCCGCCGGTGATCCACTCGGCGTCCGGGTGCTCGTCGGCGTACGCCCTGATCCTGCGCAGGTACTCGGTCGGGTCGACGGTGTCGCCCAGGTGGCACAGGCCGAGCTCGAGGCCCGCGCCCTGCGGGTGCACATGGGCGTCCTGGAAGCCGGGCAGCAGCAGCTTCCCGGCGAGGTCGACCACCTCGGTGCCCGGTCCGATCAGCTCGTGCACCTCGTCGTGGCCGACGGCGGTGATCCGCCCGCCGCGCACGGCCACGGCGGTGGCGCGGCTGCGGGCGGCATCGACGGTGTGCGCGGGACCGCCGGTGAGGACGAGGTCGGCGGGGCCTGCGGCCTGGGGATGCGACATGTGCGGTGAACTCCGTGGTGGGGTCGGGGGAGGTCAGACCGCGGTGCGGTCCATGGGCAGGGTCAGGGCCTCGGCGTCGGTGCCGCGCCCGGTGGTGAAGTACGGGGAGCGGCGGACGTACTTGGCGACGGCGGCCATGCCGAGTCCGGCCAGGACGATGAAGGCGGGCAGCGAGAACATGAACCAGCCGTTGCCGGGGCTCAGCGCGAAGTGGTCGCTCATGGTCAGGTACGAGTAGCCGAGGTAGCAGCCGAGACCCAGCAGGATCAGCCCGGACACGGCGGGCACGCCGACGGCGAGCAGCGCCTCGCGCGGTCCCTCGTGGCGGGCGGAGCGGAAGCGGACGGCGCAGGCGAGCGCGGTGAGGCCGTAGTAGAGGGCCACGACCAGGCCGATGGCGTTGACGGCGGCCAGCAGCATCTCGCTCAGCTTGGGAAGGGCGACGGCGAGCAGGGCGATCACCGCGGCGATGGCCATCACGACGACCGTGCCGGCGGCGGGCGTTCCGTACCGCGGGTGGATACGGGTCCACAGCGGTCCCATGGTGCGGTCGCGGCCCATGGCGAGCAGTCCGCGAGCGGTGGGGATGAGGGTGGCCTGCACGGAGGCCACGGCCGAGAACATCAGCGCGACCAGGGGCAGGGTGTCCCACGGCTCGGCGGCCAGTTTCTCACCGAGGTAGGGGAGGGCTTGCGGGCCGTTGCGGACGAGTTCGGCCAGGCTCATCTCCCGCTGGAAGGCGACCGAGGCGAACAGGAACAGGCCGAGCATGGCGAAGAGGGCGATCAGGCCTCCCCGGGCGGCGTCACCCGGGCTCTTCGTCTCCTCGTTGACGCTGAAGGCCGCGTCCCACCCCCAGAAGAAGAAGACGGCGAGGACCATGCCCTGGGCGAAGGTCTTGCCGCTGGAGATCTCGAAGGGGTCGAACCAGGAGAAGGAGAACGTGTGGTGCCCCGTGACCATGGCCCAGCCGCAGAAGCCCAGCAGCACCGCGTACTCGAAGGCCAGCAGGGAGAACTGGAACCGGGTGGCGGCCCGCATCCCGGTGACGGCCAGGGCGGCGAGGGCGACGAGGATCACCAGCCCGACCCCCGTGGTGACACCGGTGGACGTCGGATCGAGGGCGACGCCGGCGAGGCTGTGCAGCCCGGCCTTGTTGGCGAACGCCAGCACGACCGACCCCATGATCGCGCTGGTGTAGGCGCAGAAGATGATCGAGCCGACGAGGGTGACCCAGCCGGTCAGGAAGCCGGGCCAGGGCCCGAGGGACTTGCCGACCCACACGTAGCCGTTGCCGCAGTTGGGCTCGGAGCGGTTGAGACGGGCGTAGGCGGTGGCGATGCCCAGCACCGGCAGGAACGCCAGCAGCAACAGCGCCGGGGCCTGCAGACCCACGATGGAGGCGATGGTGCCCATGCCGATGGCGATGCTGGTGGTGGCGGCGGTGCTGGAGGCGGCGAGGGCGATGCCGTCGACGACGCCGAGCGAACGCTTCAGGGCGGGGCCGGGTGCGGAGGCCGGTGGGGAGGCCTGGGACGGTATGGACGACATGGAGGGCTCCTCGGAGGAAGGGTGACGGGAAGAGCCGCGCGGTGAGGCGATGGAACAGCCGGTGCGCCCATTGCGTCAATCCTGTTGACATAAGGCTTTCGGCGGCCGTTCACTGCGGGGACCAGGTGGCCGTCAGGCGCCCCGACGGAGAGGAGCCCGGCATGCCGACCCGTGTCCCTCAGGAGCGCAGACGACGGCGGCCCACCCGCTCCGGGGTCCTGCTGTCGGAGGACCTGATCGTCGACACCGCGCTGCGGCTGATCGGCGAGCACGGCCCCGAGGCACTGAGCGTACGCCGCCTCGGCGCGGCCCTGGGCTGCGACCCCAGCGCCCTCTACCGCTACTTTCACGGCACCGACGACCTGGTGCTCGCCATCGCCGACCGGATCATCGGCGACGCGATGAAGGGGTTCGTACCCGGCGACGACTGGGTGGCCTCCCTGCGCGAGATGGCCCTGCGGGTCCGCGCCGGATACCTCGCCCATCCCCGGGCGGCCGCCATGGCGGCGCACCGGGTGACCCGCCGCAGCAGCGAGATCCAGGCCGTGGACACGGGCATCGGCCTGCTGATGTCCGCGGGCTTCGAACCCGCCCGAGCGGCCCGGCTCTACCTGGCCTTCATCGACACCGTGCTCAGCCACGCGGCCGCGGAGGCGGCGTTCCAGGCCCTTCCCCGGCAGCAGCGCGAGGCCGACCACCGGGCGTGGCGGGTCGTCTACCAGGACCTCGACCCCGCCTCCTACCCGGCCCTGACCGCCGCGCGCAGCGAGCTCCCCGCGATGGCGGACAGCTCCTTCGAGGAGGCGGTGGACCTCCTGCTGGAGGCGTTGGCGGCGCGGGCTGCGGGTGCCGGGCCGCCGGCCGCCGGGTAGGGCGATCACCCGGCCGCCGGCGTGGAGAGCACCGCCCGGACGGTCTTGCCGCCGGGTGGGTGGGGGACGCAGTCCCAGTGGTCGGCGAGGGCGGCGACGAGCGCCAGGCCGCGCCCGCCGAGGGGGAGCGCGTCGGGAGCGGCGGCGCCCGTCGCGATCCGCGGGGGGAGGTCCCCGCGGGCGTCGGTGACCTCCACGCGGAGACGGCCCACCGACGGGTCGAAGGCGAGCGTGAGCCGGAAGCAGCGACCCGGCACGCGGCCGTGGACGACGGCGTTGGCGGCGAGCTCCGCGACCACGGCCTCGGTGCGCTCCGTGAGGTCCCGGGGCACGCTCCAGGAGCCCAGCTCGGTCACGGCGAGCAGCCGGGCGAGCCGGGCGCCGCGCCGCGTGGCGGACAGCAGCTGCGTGAAGGTGCGGGGCGGCGCGTTGAGCTGCGCGGACGCTTGGTTCATGGCGTCAGCGTGGCGGTTGGGGGAGGGGCGGGGCGAGGGCGGCGCCTCGTACGCGGAGTGAGCGTACGGGCACTGTGAGTGGACAGTGCGCAGGGCGTTGCGACACGCTGAGCGGCGCACCAGGGGGCCGTGAGGACGAGTCGTCACGGTCCGGTACGGAGGGAAAGGGCGGCGGATGGACATCGTCGAAGGGGACGCGGTCGGGGCCGAGCACGGAACCGGAAGCGTCGACGCGCGGTCGGCTCCGGCGGGGGACTGGGAGCGGGAACCTCACCCGTCCGACAGTCTGCGCACGTTCGGCGTGGTCGTCCAGGCGTTACGAGAACACGCGGGACTCAGCCGGGTCGACCTCAGTGCCCGGGTCCAGTACTCCAAACACACCGTGGAGTCCGTGGAGTTGGGCCGCCGGGTGCCGGACCAGGCGTTCGTCGAGCGAGCCGAGGAAGCCCTCGGCAACACCGGCGCGCTGCGCAAGGCCGCCCGGCACCTCAGTCGGGGCGAGGCGGGCCTCGCGGCCTGGTTTCGGCGCTGGGCCCGGCTGGAGCGGGAGGCGGTGATTCTGTGCACGTACGAATGCCGGTTGGTGCCGGGGCTGTTGCAGTCGAAGCCGTACGCACGGGCGGTGTTCGAGGGCACGATCCCGCTGCGCACCGACGAGGAGTTGGAGGCACAGCTCACCGCGCGCATGGAACGGCAGGCGATGATGCGGGAGCGCCCCACCGTGCCGTTCAGCTTCATCGTCGAGGAGCACGTGTTCCGGCGGCGGTTCGGCGATGCCGAGGCCATGCGTGAGCTGCTGGACCATGTGCTGGAGCGGAGCGCTCCGCGCAACGTGACGCTTCAGGTGGTGCCGCTGGATGCGGGGTTGCACGCGTGTCTGGACGGGCCGGTGCGCATCTTGGAGACTCCGGCGGGGCAGCGGCTCGCGTACTCCGAGGGACAGCAGAACGGGCGACTGATCTCGGACCGGAAAGAGGTGAGCCTGCTCTGCCAGCGCTATGAAACACTGCGCTCGCAGGCCCTGAGCCCTACGGAATCCCGGGCCCTGCTGGAGCGACTGCGAGGAGAGCTATGAGCAGCGGTACGAGGGAACTCGCCTGGTTCAAGTCGAGCTACAGCGGCAGCCAGGGCGACGACTGCGTGGAGGTCGCGATCGCCGAACAGGCCGTCCACGTAAGGGACTCCAAGGACGTGACCCGCCCGGCCTTCGCGGTGGGCCGGGAGGGCTGGGGACGGTTCGTGCGGTTCGCGTCGGAACACTGAGTGGTGGCGTGCCGGTACGCAGCCGGCACGCCCAGGCGGTGGCCACCCATTGACTGCCTGGCACCGGCTGTTCGCGCTTTGATGGAGTCCATGAGCATCGATGAGCACGAGCGGCTGATGCGCACCAACCAGGAGAACTGGGACGCGCGCACCCCGGTGCACGTGGCCAGCCGGTTCTACGGCATCGAAGAGGACCTCGACCCCGCCCGCTGGTTCGCCCCCTTCGAATGGGACGACCTCGGGGACCTCGACGGACGCGACGTACTGCACCTCCAGTGCCACCTCGGCACCGAGACGATCGCCTTCGCCCAACGAGGAGCGCGGGCCACGGGGCTCGACTTCTCCCCGGCGTCCGTGGCGGCGGCCCGCGCCGTCGCGGAGCAGGCGGGACTCGACGTGACGTACGTACAGGCCAATGTCTACGACGCTGTCGAAACTCTCGGTGAGCAGCGCTTCGACGTCGTCTACACCGGCAAGGGAGCCCTGTGCTATCTCCCAGACCTCCCCCGGTGGGCGCGGACCGTCAGCCGCCTGCTGCGTCCCGGCGGCCGGCTGTACGTCGTCGAGTTCCATCCGCTCCTCAACGCCCTCGGCCTGAAACCCGCCCCGGGTGAGGGCCCCGAGCTACTGCTGCGCCATGACTATCTCGGCGGCCGTGGACCCGTTCACCGCGATGCGACGTACACGTACACCGACGGACCCGCGGTCGAGGGCGTGCGGGACAGTTACGAATGGATGCACGGCGTCGACGAGGCCGTCAACGCGGTGACAGAGGCGGGGATGACCATCCGGCGCCTGCGGGAGCACGACGAGTTGCCGTGGCCGCGCTGGCCGCAGATGGTCCGTACACCGTCCGGCTGGTGGCGGCTGCCCGAGCCCCGGATCCCACTGCTGTACAGCCTGTTGGCGATCCGCTGACGAGTTCGTCAGCCCGTGATGACGGCGTCGCGGTGGATCCACTCGCGGCTGTGGGGCGCCTTGTACAGGAAGTCGGCGACGTCCGCGCGGCTGATCGACGGGTTGCCCTTCATTCGTCCGGCGCCGAGTGCGTGCAGAGCTTCGCGCAGATGGACAACGGCACCATCCATCTGCGCAACCTGCCCGGAACAATGCCCAGCTTCAACGAGGTGTGCGGACGCTCGTCGATCTCGGGAGTACAGAACTCGGGCTCCTGGCGGCCTTCTCCGCCGGCTTCGCGAAGAAGATGCGCCTGATGGACAAGGACGCCTACTGGCTGGGCACCGCGATCTCGGGCGATTGCGTCCCACAGACCGGAAGCTTCATCAAGTGCACCATGACAGCGAATTAGTCTGACGAGAGAAAAGAAGACCGCGGCGGCCTCGCGGAGGGCGAAGAGGTCGATGATCACTTGTGGGCGGAGCCGAGGTGCCAGACCACGGCCCTGTCCAGCTTCACCGAGCCGTTCTCGGCGAAGACCCGCACGCCCTGGCTGGCGGGGGAGGGGAAGATCTGATCGGTGATCACGGCCTCGCCACTGCCGCCGAAGACCTCGACGGACGACCAGTCGACGAGGATCCGAAGACTCACCTTGCCGTCCTTCGCCTTCAGCGGTGCGGTCTGGACGCCGGGAAAGGTGCTGTTGAAGTCGACCGCGCCGGAGTGGCCGCGGTCGACGTACAGCTCCTGTGTCGTGGTGTCGTAGCCGATGACGGTCTCCTCGCCGTTCGCGCCCGTGCGCACCTTCAGGCCGAAGCGTTCGGCGTCCTTGAGAGAGAAGGTCGCCTCGATGTCGAGGGCCTTGCCCTCGGCCGCTGCGCCGATCAGGGGCTTGGAGGTGTCCTTGACGGTGGTGCCGACCGCGGACGCAGAGGGTCCCTGCCGCAGGGACGTCACGCTGTTCACGGGCCGGCTGGTCAGCCGGATGCGGCCGTCGACGGTGCGCAGGGCCATCTCCCGAGGGATGCTCTGCGCGCCGCGCCAGGGTGAGGTGGGGATGGCGCCGCTGTAGTCCCAGTTGTTCATCCAGCCGATCATGTACCGCTTGCCGCCCGGCGCGTTCTCCCAGGAAACGGCCGCGTAGTAGTCCTTGCCGTAGTCGGCCCAGCCGGCGCGCTGGACGACGGACTTCGCGGGAGCGTCGGCCTCGGTGAATCGGTCGGCGACGATGTGGCCCCAGCCGCTGGTGTTCATGTCGACGATCTGGATCTGCGCCTTCTTGCCGGCGTAGGGGCGCATGTCGAAGGAGGCCCAGTCGAGGGTCTCGCTGTTGGCGCCGGTGGCGCTGCGGACGACCTTGCCGTCGACGATCAGGTTGACGGACGTCTCCTGGGAGACAGGATGGGCCTGGGCGTCCGAGAGCATGATGTGGTCGACGTTGAGGTGGCCCCAGCCGCCGGTGTTGTCGTCGACGATCTTGATCTGGGCTTTCTTGCCGACGAGGTCCTTGACGTCCCAGGAGGCCCAGTCGAGTGCCTCGCGGTCCTGTCCGGTGGTGCTGCGGACCACCTGCCCGTCGACGAGGAGTTCGACGGCGGTCGGGTTGCCGGAGCCGACGGGGTGGTTGCCGCCGCCGACCAGGAAGTTGACGTAGTCCTTGTCTATGGTGAACTCGGGTGAGGTGAGGGCGCCGGTGGTGGAGTCGCCGTTCCGGTAGCTGTTGACCAGGCCGCTTCCGAGGAAGCCGGAGACTTCCTGCTGGTCGGGAAGGGTGCCGGTGGCCGGTGCGGTACCGAAGGCGTCCCCGGTGGCCGTCCAACCACCGTAGGTGCCGCCCTCGAAGTCGGCGAGGACCGTACCCGGGGGTGGCGGGCCCTGCTCCATGACGGTTCCGTCCACGTGCGGGTACCGACCACCGCCGACCTTGAAGTTCAGGTACTTGCTGTCGACGGTGAAGGAGGGCGAGGTCAGGGCGCCGGTGGTGCCGTCACCCGAGTGGAAGCTGTTGGCGAGGCCCTTGCCGTCGTATCCGGAGACGGCCCCCTGTCCGTCCAACGTCCCGGCTGCCGGCGCCGTGCCGAAGGCGGTGCCGGTGGTCGTCCACGACCCGAAGTCCGTGCTCTCGAAGTCCTGCACCACCGTACCGGTGGGCGGCGTGTAGGCGCCCTCGTCCTCGGCGGTGAACTTCTTGCCGTCGTAGTCGCCGACGAAGTACTGGGCGGCCGAACCGCCCGCGATGCCACCGGGGTTGATGTTGACGATCAGGACCCACTTGGTCTTCTTCGGATCCCCGTCGACCGCGAGAGGGAACAGGTCGGGGCACTCCCACACGCCGCCCGTCGCGCCGGCCGGCCCGAACTCGCTCTGCAGCTCCCAGTCCTTGAGGTTCTTCGACGAGTAGAACCGCACCTTGTGCTCGGCGGACAGCGACACCGTCATGAGCCAGCTCTTCGTCGGCTCGTACCACTGGACCTTGGGGTCGCGGAAGTCCTTGGAACCGATGTCGATGACGGTATTGCCCTGGTACTTGGTCCAGGTACGGCCGCGGTCGGTGCTGTAGGCGATCGACTGTGCCTGGACGCCTGTGCTCTTGTTGTGACTGGTGTAGATCGCGACCATGGGCGGGTTCGTCTTCGTGCCGAACCCGGTGGTGTTGTCCCAGTCGACGACCGCGCTGCCGGAGAACACCATCTCGTTGTCGTCGTACGACAGGGCGAGCGGCAACTGCTTCCAGTGCACAAGGTCCGTGCTCACCGCGTGGCCCCAGGACATGTCACCCCAGGAGTTGCCGTTGGGGTTGTACTGGTAGAAGAGGTGATACTCGCCCTCGTAGTACACGAGGCCGTTGGGGTCGTTCATCCAGTTCCTCTCCGGGGTGAAGTGGAACTGGGGCCGGTAGGTCTCGGAGTACGGCGGGATGTCGGCGGCGAGGTCCTGAGGGGTGAGCGGAGTGGCGGACAGGGCGCAGACGGTCGCCACCGTCGCCATCATCCGCACGCAGGCATCCCGGGACACATGTCCAGAGCTCATGGTGCCTCCTGGCTCCACTGGGCCGAGCCTGGAACTCGGCCCGGACCGACCGGAAGTGACGCCCTGTTCGGCGTCCAGGCAGCCGACCAGGAGTGTCATCGTTGACTGGTGTCAACGATGACATCGAGTGGCCCGATGATGCGCGGGATCCCGCCACGCGTCAACGGTTCAGGCGGAATCGGCCGGCGCGGCCCGCCCGGCCCGGCCGAACCGAATCAAACGATCACGTGCGGAAAGCGGAAGGCACCTGGCTGGTGGTCGTGCTTCGCCGCACGACCACCACCGGGCCCTGATCGTCGGCAGTCGAACCAGTTCCACGCCGTCCCGTGATTGCCGTGTCGGGAAGTTGCCTGCCTGTCAGCTCCCCGGAACCGGAAGTTCATCGATGTCGGCGAGAGGTGGGGGAGTGCCTCGCGAGAAGGGGGGTAGCCGCGCATTCGATCGTTTCCGGTTCTGTTCCATTCGATCCCCCTCTTCGGGAAGGACGACGCATGCGCAGAGCGCGAAGAGTGCTGCTCCGGCTGGCCACGGGTTTAGTGGCCATCGCGGCGCTGGGCGGTGTGGCGACACCGGCTTCCGCCGACACACCGGCCTCGTCCCAGACGCGAACGCGGCAGTACAGCGCGGACGACGACTACACCGCCGTCTGGTCCCGCGCGGACGCGTTGAAGCTCCGGCAGGACAAGACCAACACCGCCCCCCGTGTGTCGCCCGACTTTCCGGTGATCAGCGACAAGGTGTGGCAGTGGGACACCTGGCCGCTGACCAAGCTCGACACGAAGACCGCCACCTACAAGGGCTGGCACGTCATCTTCGCGCTGACGGCCCCGCGCTCGGTCCCCTTCGGTGACCGGCACTGGTACGCGAAGATCGGCTACTACTACTCGCGTGACGCCAAGAGCTGGAAGTACGGCGGCGACCTGTTCCAGCCCGGCACCGCGTTCGGCTCACGTCAGTGGGCCGGCTCGGCGGCGCTCGTCGGCGACAAGGTGTACTCCTTCTACACTGCCTCCGGGCGCGACAACGGTGGGGTCGACCCCAAC
This sequence comes from Streptomyces sp. NPDC001843, assembly GCF_042891955.1. Taxonomy (NCBI): domain Bacteria; kingdom Bacillati; phylum Actinomycetota; class Actinomycetes; order Kitasatosporales; family Streptomycetaceae; genus Streptomyces; species Streptomyces sp. NPDC001843. The sequence goes on from NZ_JBIATQ010000007.1 coordinate 390,980, forward strand.
GATCCCCTGCAGCGCCTGGCGATGGCGAGCGGTCGGATCCACGCGGACAAGACCCGTGTGTGGTTCGACGGGTTCCACGACCACCGCATCATCGCCGAGGCCGACGGCAAGCTGTACCAGACCATGCAACAGTCCCAGGCGGGCCCGATCATCTACGCCTTCCGCGACCCGTTCGTCTTCCGGGACCCACGGGACCGCAAGATCCACATCTTGTTCGAGGGCAACACGGCCGGTGTCGCCGGCAGCTACCAGTGCACCAAGCGCGACATAGGTGACGTCCCGGCCGGTCACGAGGTGCCGGAGAACGCGAAGTACTACACCGGCAACATCGGGCTGGCCACGGCTGACAGCGACAGCATGGGCAAGTGGCGGCTGCAGCCCCCGCTGCTGTCGGCCAACTGTGTGAACCAGCAGACCGAACGGCCACACCTGGTCATCCGCCACGGCAAGTACTACCTGTTCACCATCAGCCACAAGTTCACGTTCGCGCCGGGACTGAGCGGCTGGGACGGCCTCTACGGGTTCGTCGGTCCGTCCCTGCGCAGCGACTACAAGCCGCTCAATGGCAGCGCACTGGTCCTGGGCAACCCTGAGGACGCCCCGACGCAGCAGTACTCGCACTACGTGATGCCCAACGGGCTGGTGGAGAGCTTCATCGACACGGTCCCGACCGCCGACGGCGGGACCCGTTTCGGCGGCACCCTGGCCCGCACGCTCGTGCTGTCCCTGAAAGGAAACAGGACCTACCTCACCAAGCAGTTGGACTACGGCTTCATCCCGTAACCAATCCGCAGTCGCGCAACCCTCGTGGCGGGCCACGTCCATCGTGGCCCGCCACGGCCGTTCGAAGCACCGATTCCGACGGCTTTCAGATGTCCCGGAAGATCTCGATCCGCGCTCCGGTCGGGCCAACGGGTCGGGCCCTGGACCAGGACGCGGTGCGATTCGAGCAACCGGAGCCGTCCGCCGAGGCGGTTGAGGTCGGTCAGGTAGATCGCGCGGTTGTCGTAGACCCAGTCGTGGATCAGTGTCTTGCCCTGGGCGGACGCCGCGATCGCCGTGAAGAACGGGACGTTGTCGATGTTCAGGCCGGGGAACGGCATGGGGCGGATCTTGTCGTTCGGCGCCTCCAGCTTGGAGGGCCGGACTCAGGCCGACCGCAGAGGCGGGGCCTGCCTCGTGATCGCGGCGGCGGGCAGCAGGTTGTCCGGTTCGGCGCCGGGGTCGGCGGTGACGACGACGCCGGCCGTCTGAGCGTCGAACCCGTTCGGCCAGATCGTGAGGTCGCTCGCCAGCGCACCTTCCAGTTCGGCCTCCCGCAGGTCCGCGCCGCTGAGGTCGCAGCCCCGTAGGTCGGCCATTCTCAGGTCCGCACCGGCGAACACGGCGCGGTGGGCACGCACCTTGCGCAGGTTGGCTTCTCGCAGGTCCGCCCGCGAGAAGTCCGCCTCCCACAGGTCGGCCTTGACCAGGCGCGCGCCGCGCAGATCGGCCTCGACACAGCGAACCCGGTGGAGAATCGAGGTTCCCAGCTCGGCGTGCCGCAGGTTGGCCGCTATCAGTGAAGCCTTGCTCAAGTTGACCTGGTAGATGCTCGCCGCCTCCAGGGACGTGCCGTCGAAGTTGACTCCCTGCAGCCAGAGCCCGTCGCAGTCGGCTCTTCTCAGGTCGGTCAGGCTGACGTTGAGCCACTCCGGGCGTGGCTCCCGACGCAGGACCCCGAGGCAGGTCAGTGCGGTCTGAGCGTCCGCGGCGCGGGTCTCCAACGGCAGCACCGAGTTGATCGACGCGTCGGCCGGCGGCACTCCGGGTTCTCGCGGCGGCCAGGGCAGGTGCGTCCGAAGGTACGCCGCCATGATGGATACGACCGCCTCGTGATCGCGGGCGGAATGGTCGGCGATCCGCCACAAGGCGTAAACGCCTCCGATCCGCACGTCCAGCTTGTCGCTCCCGAGCTGGTCCACGGCCCGGCTGAAGCGATCGGTGATGTTCCCCTCGCGGGTCGCGTGCAACCCGTCCTGGCTGACCCGCAACTGCCGCCACGTGGCGTAGGCACCGAACAGCACCACCGTGCCGCCCACCGCCTGCAGAAGCGTGGTGCGCACGTTGTTCACCGCGTTCAGCCGGTCCGCTGCGGCAAGGTGGCCGCCGGCGAGATCGTGATCGACCACCAGGCCCGGAAGAACCAGGAGCACAACGCCCAGTACGGCAAGCGCGGCCAGTGCGACCGACGCGGTGACAACGGTCCGGGCCAGACGCGAGCGGTCACGAGCAGATCCCCCCATGGGCATCGGATCTTAGGGCAGGGCTGGTAGCAACCGGCAACTGCCGGGAACTCAGGGCCACTTCGCTCCGACTACTGCAACACATGCCTCTCAGCCCGGTGAGCGCAGAAGCCCCTCAGCCGGGTGAGTACAGCCCGTACGCCCGCACACAAGGAGCCCGTATGTCGATGAACCGGCCGGTCGCCACCGCCCTGGCCGCAACCCTCTGCCTGCTCACGGCGGCCTGCGGTGCCTCCGCGTCCGACGACAAGGCGAGCGACAGCACGGCCGGGGCCGCGGCCTCGAAGACCGGCTACCCGGTGACCCTGGACAACTGCGGACAGAAGCAGACCTTCGAGAAGGCCCCCAGCCGGGTCGTCGTCATGAACGGCGCCTCCGTCGCCGAGGTCTCCACCCTCCTCGCCCTCGGCCTGGGAGACAGGATCGTCGCCAACCAGCAGGGCTACGGCAGGTCCGAGGTGCCCGGCCGGGCCGCCGCCATCAAGAAGCTGCCCACCGGGGACGTCAAGCTCAACGAGGCCTACGACATCCCGCGCGAGGCGATGCTCGGCCTGCGCCCCGATCTGGTCCTGTCCGTCACCACCTACGGCTTCGACGAGAAGAACGGCTTCGCCACCCGCGACCAACTCAAGGAGGTCGGCGCCAACAGCTACGTCTCCCCGCAGGGCTGCGACGACGACCCCTCCGAGATGACCGTCGCCGACAGCTACCGGCTGCTGCGCGACATGGGAAAGATCTTCCACGTCGGTGACAAGGCCGAGGAGTTGATCGCCGCCTCCCAAAAGCACATCGCGGCGGTCTCCGAGAAGGTCAAGGGCGGGAAGAAGCCCGCGGTCATGGTGCTCTTCTCCAACATGTCCATGGGCGGCAACGACTTCAGCTCCGTCGTCGCCAACGGCATCGTCAACGACATCCTCACCAAGGCCGGTGGCACCAACGCCTTCTCGAACACCACCAAGGGCACCTTCGCCGACCTGAGCAAGGAGAAGGTGGCCGCCACCGACGTCGACGCCGTCGTCGTCATCGCCTACAACGACCCGAACCCGGCGGCTTACGCCAGGAAACTGCTGAAGGAGTTCCCCCAGTGGCCGGCCGCCAGGAAGAACGCGTACGTGACGCTGTCGGACTCGATGTACCTCGGCCCGAGCAACGACCTGGCCGTGGAGAGGATCGCCAAGCTGCTGCACCCGGCCGCCTTCTGAGCCGGCTCAGGACCCCCCTGGCGTTCACGCTGCTGCCGGTCGCGCTGGCCGCCACCATGATCGTGGCGATCAGCATCGGCGCCGTCAGCGTCCCGGTCGGTGACGTGTGGGGGATCGTCCTGCATCACGTCACCGGCGCGGGAGCGGCTCCGGCCGACCCCGCCCGCGACCAGATCGTCTGGAACTTCCGCACCCCGCGGGTGGTCCTGGCGGCCCTGGTCGGCGCGGGCCTGGCGGTGTCCGGCGCGGTGCTCCAGACAGTGGTGTCCAACCCGCTCGCCGACCCCATCGTCCTCGGCTTCTCCTACGGCGCCACGCTCGGCGCGGTTTTCGTCATCACCCTGGGCGGCGGCGCGGCACTCGCCGGGCTAGGGGTGTCGGCGGCGGCCTTCCTCGGGGCGGTCGTCGCCGGGGCGCTCGTGTTCGCGCTCGGTCAGCGGCGCGGACGGCTGGCCCCGACCCGGCTGGTCCTGGCGGGCGTCGCCGTCGGCTATGTCTTCCTCTCGGCCACCAGCTACGTGCAACTCCAGGCGACCCCGACCGAGTTGCGGACGGTGATGTTCTGGATGCTGGGCAGCGTCGCGGGCGCCCAGTGGGACCAGCTCCCCACGGTCACCGTGGTCGTGCTCGTCACGACCACACTCCTCTCCCTGTTCGGCAGGCGCCTCAACGTACTGCTGGCCGGCGACGAGTCCGCCACCGCCCTCGGCGTCGACGTCAACCGGCTACGGGCCGTCCTCCTGGTCCTCAGCGCGCTGCTGACCGGCACCGTCATCGCCGTCGCCGGCAGCATCGGCTTCGTCGGCCTGATGATCCCGCACCTGGTACGTCTGACCACCGGCGCCGACCACCGCCGCCTGCTGCCCCTGACCGCTCTGCTGGGCGCCGTCTACCTGGTCCTCGTCGACCTGCTCTCCCGCACCCTGAACCGCCCCAACGAACTGCCGCTGGGCATCCTCACCGCGCTCCTCGGCGCCCCGTTCTTCCTGTGGCTGCTGCGCCGTAACAAGGGGATGGACTGACCGCATGGAACTGACCGTCGACCAGATCCACATCACCCTGGACCGGACCGCGATCCTGCGCGACGTGAGCCTGCAGGCCCGCAAGGGCGACATCGTCGGCCTCGTCGGCCCGAACGGCAGCGGCAAGTCCACCCTGCTGCGCGCGGTCTACCGCTCGCTGCGCCCGGCGGACGGGGCCGTCAGGGTCGGCGAGGACGACGTGTGGGCGCTGTCCCCCCGTGCCGCGGCCCGTCGTACCGCCGCCGTCCTCCAAGACGCGGGTGGCAACACCACCGGGCTGACCGTCACCGAGATCGTCGCCCTGGGCCGCGCCCCCCACCACGGCCTGCTGGGCCGCGACGGAGCCGAGGACCACCGGGCGGTGACGGACGCCGTCGACCGCTGCGGCGTACGGCCCCTCGCGGACCGCGACTACGCCTCCCTGTCCGGCGGCGAACGCCAACGCGTCCTGCTGGCCAGGGCGTTGGCCCAGCACCCGCAACTCCTCGTTCTGGACGAACTCACCAACCACCTGGACATCCGGGCCCGGTTCGAGCTCCTCGCCCTCATCCGCGCCACCGGCGTCACCACCCTCGCCGTCCTGCACGACCTCGACCTAGCCGCCCGCCTCTGCGACCACCTGGTCGTCCTGCACGAGGGAACCGTGGTGGCGGCGGGACCGGTCCTGGAGGTACTGACCCCACAGATCCTCGCCGACGTCTTCGGCGTCCGCGCGCACACCGAACGGCATGCCGATGGCGTGGTCCGGATCACGTACGCGGCCCGGCCGCTCGCGGACGAAGACGCCCCGGACGACGGCAGCCGATCCCTTGAGACCCTCAGCGAAGGAGACGACAACTGATGTCGCTACGTGTTCAGATCCTCATGTACGACGGGGTGGAGGAGCAGGATGCCATCGGACCGCGTGACGTGTTCGGCCACGCTGTACAGGCGGGCGGTCAGGTGGAGACGACCCTGGTGCGACCGTCGGCTCCCGGCGAGGTGACATGCTTCTTCGGCACCAGGATCGTGGTGCCGAACGCCTGGGAACCCACCGATGCCGATGTGCTCATTGTGCCGGGCGGCGGCGATCGGCTGATCAAGGATCCAGAGGTCCATCGGGACCTCGTACGGGCACAGGAGGCGGGAGTCACCGTCGCCGGCGTCTGCACCGGGGTCCTGGTGCTGTCCGCAGCGGGCCTGACCAACGGCCGCCCGTGCACGACACACCACCTGGCCAAGGCCGACCTGGCCGCCCAGGGAGGCAGGGTGATCGACGCACGAGTCGTCGACGACGGCAATCTGGTGACCGCGGGCGGTGTCACCAGCGGAATCGATCTGGCGCTCTGGCTCCTCACCCGCGAGTGCGGGGCATCCGTCGCCCTCGGCGTCGAGTCCATCATGGAACACGAACAGCGCGGCGCCGTCTGGCGAACCTCCTGACCACCGTCGGCGATACGGGTGCCGGGCAAGCCATGGCTTCGGCCCTGGGCCGCGCCCGCGAGGTACGCGGCCCGATTGGGGCCGCTGGATGAGCTGGCGAAGAAGCCCTTCTCCCGTGCGGTGCCCGGTCTCGCAGGCTCTTCGGCGGCTCGGCGCGAGGAGAAGCCTGGGCGAGGACGAATTCGAGGCCGTGGGACTCGACCGCCACCGAAGACCCAGATGAGCCGCCGCACCCCCCCCTGGCTCACATCAGGCGGTTCAGGCAGGGTGCGGCGGCATTCGCCTGTCAGATGTCCCGGAAGATCTCGATCTGCGCCCCGATCGAGTTCAGCCGCTCGGCGAGGTCCTCGTAACCGCGGTTGATGACGTACACATTGCGCAGCACCGACGTGCCCTCCGCCGCCATCATCGCCAGCAGGACGACCACGGCGGGCCGCAGGGCGGGCGGGCACATCATCTCGGCGGCGCGCCAGCGGGTCGGGCCCTCGACCAGGACGCGGTGCGGGTCGAGCAACTGGAGCCGTCCGCCGAGGCGGTTGAGGTCGGTCAGGTAGATCGCGCGGTTGTCGTAGACCCAGTCGTGGATCAGTGTCTTGCCCTGGGCGGACGCCGCGATCGCCGCGAAGAACGGGACGTTGTCGATGTTCAGGCCGGGGAACGGCATGGGGTGGATCTTGTCGATCGGCGCCTCCAGCTTGGAGGGCCGGACGGTGAGGTCCACCAGCCGGGTGCGGCCGTTGTCGGCGACGTACTCCGGGCTGCGGTCGTGGTCGAGGCCCATCTCCTCCAGGACGGCCAGCTCGATCTCCAGGAACTCGATCGGCACCCGACGCACCGTCAGTTCCGACTCGGTGACCACGGCGGCGGCCACCAGGCTCATCGCCTCGACCGGGTCCTCCGAGGGGGAGTAGTCCACGTCGACGTCGATGTCCGGCACGCCGTGCACGGTGAGCGTGGTGGTGCCGATGCCCTCGACCTTGACGCCCAGGGCCTCCAGGAAGAAGCAGAGGTCCTGGACCATGTAGTTGGAGGAGGCGTTGCGGATGACCGTGACGCCGTCGTGCCGGGCGGCGGCCAGCAGCGCGTTCTCGGTGACGGTGTCGCCGCGTTCGGTCAGCACGATCGGCCGGTCCGGCCGGACCGAGCGGTCGACCTGCGCGTGGTACTGGCCCTCGGTCGCCGCGATGTCCAGCCCGAACCGGCGCAGCGCGATCATGTGCGGCTCGATCGTCCGCGTGCCCAGGTCGCAGCCGCCGGCGTACGGCAGCTTGAAGCGGTCCATGCGGTGCAGCAGGGGACCGAAGAACATGATGATGGACCGTGTGCGGACCGCCGCCTCGGCGTCGATCGCCGCGATGTCCAGCTCGGCCGGCGGGACCAGCTCCAGGTCGACGCCGTCGTTGATCCAGCGGCTGCGCACACCGATGGAGTTGAGTACCTCCAGAAGGCGGTACACCTCCTCGATGCGTGCCACCCTGCGCAGCACCGTGCGCCCCTTGTTGAGCAGCGAGGCGCACAGCAGTGCCACGCAGGCGTTCTTGCTGGTCTTGACGTCGATGGCGCCGGAGAGCCGGCGCCCGCCGACCACGCGCAGATGCATCGGGCCCGCGTAGCCCAGCGACACGATCTCGCTGTCCAGGGCTTCACCGATTCGGGCGATCATCTCAAGGCTGATGTTCTGGTTGCCGCGCTCGATGCGATTGACGGCGCTCTGGCTGGTGCCGAGCGCCTCCGCGAGCTGTGCCTGCGTCCAGCCTCGGTGGTGCCGCGCGTCACGGATGAGCTTGCCGATGCGTACGAGGTAGTCGTCTGCCATGGGGTTGAGGTTATCTCAGATATGAGATGGCGCCTCTTGGGGGGTCCGTTCGGGTGACGTCCCGTCAATCACCCCTGGTCGAGCGGGTGTGGCGCCACCCGAAAGGTCCCGGCAAATCCATGGATGTCGTATTACGTCCGGTACTGCTGTGGGTGTGGCGCGGACCGTGCTTGTCGCCGGTCGTGATGGACCAGGAGTGCCGGTTGATGTTCAGCCGCACGCCGGGCAGGATCCGGAAACTCTTGCGGAACGTGAGCGGCATGTCTGCCTCCTCGATGGTCGCCGGTCTGAGTGCCGCTCAACCCGGATACCCCGTCCTGGCGTACCGATGGGCGAAGAAGACGGCCTCGTCGAAGGCGACCGTCGTCACCGGGTCCGATGCGCCCGCCGGTACGGCCGGTGCGACGGCGTAACGGTGCTGCCCCGTGTCACCCTCCGCGGTCCGCACCTCGAGCACGCCCGGCGCCGGACAGCACCACCGGAACCACGTGACCTCGTCCCCGGCGGCACTGCTCACGGTCCCGGCTCCCTGCCCGTCTCCATGGAACTCCAGCTCGGACACCTCCATGGCGCCGGCGTCGAAGGGGTGGCTGCTCCAGCTGCCGATCAGTGCGGGATCGAGATTCATGCCCGGATCCTCGTTCATGCCCGGGTCCTCGCGCGCCTGGGGCGCGAACAGGGTCCTCCGTCACATGGGGAACGAGAACAGCCGTACCGGCCCTGAGGGCCGGCGGGCGCCGTCGTGCAGGGGCGTCACCATGGTTCGGAGCGGCGTGGTCACCAGGCGGCCTTCGGGTTGTTCGACGAGTACGTCATCGTCGAGCGAGTGCCAGCCGAGACGCTGGTGGAGCGGCACGAGGGCAGGCCGACAGAACAGGAGTGCGTGCTCAGGACCCATCGTGCGGGCCTGCTCCAGGGCGGCGGTGACGACGAGCCGAGCCAGGCCCTGTGAGCCGTTGACGGATCAGTGGACACACGGAGATGCCGGCTCGGGCAGGGGGCGGCTCGGTCGTAGGACACGATCGAGTGCCGCCCGGCCTGCAGGGCCCCAGTGCGGCTTGCCGCCGGGAAGGCCCCGATCGCCGTTCTGCCCCATGAGCATCAGGAAGAGGCTCTTCATGACGGCCAGCCCGCGGGCGCGCCGGATCGCCGCCTCGTCCGCATGCGCGTACACGTCGAAGAAACGTGAGGCCGTGCCCGCGGGCAGCAGCACCCATGCGGCGGCGAGGTCCCAGGCCGGGTCACCGGCGCACAGGGCACCGAAGTCGACGATGCCCGAGAGCGTTCCGTCCGAGACGACGACGTTCGCGGGATGTAGGTCACCGTGCACCCATACCGGCGGGCCCTCCCACTCGGGGGCCGCAACGGCATCGTCCCAGACGGCCCGGACCTCGTCGGCGATGTCGCCGGGGACAACGGCGTCGAAGAAGTGGTCGAAGCCCTTCGTGCACTTCTTGGGGTGAGCGCCGAAGTCCGAACTGATCGGCGCCTCGGCGGGCGCCTCCACGTGGAGGGCCCGGAGGAAGCCCGCGAGCGTGTCGGCCGCGTGGTCGCCGCGGCTGATCGAGCCGTGGTCCAGCGGCTCCCCGGAAACCCACGTCATCACGGTCCAGTACTTGGGGAAGCGCTCGGACGGTTCACCGAACCGCACCGGAGTCGGCACCGGGAGCGGAAGGCGCGGTGCCAGCACGGGTAGCCACCGCCGCTCCTTGAGCTGGAGTTCCGGGGTGGGGTCCATGCGCTGCATGCGCACGGCCAACTCGTCCCCGAGACGCCACATCTGGTTGCCCCAGCCGCCCGCCACCTCGCGGATCGCCAGCCCCGCAAGGTCTGGATGTTGCTCCTCCAACAGGTCGCGGACCAGGTCTGCGGTGATCTCGATCTCGGAGTCGGTCATGCGAAGCCACAGTACTGGGGGTAGGCGGAGCGGCTCTCGCTCGCGTCGAAGAGGCCGGGATCGAAGTCGCCGGGAACGGGATTCCCCGTGGCCTCCCCGGACGGTCACTCGACCTTCACTGCGAGAGATCGGCAGGGCCGGGCATGACCGCCCCACGCCCCATGTACTAGAGTTATCTCGACATCGAGATATCTGCCGAAGGTGCACCGCAGCCGCCAGCTCGGTAAGGGTTACCTAACTTAGCCTTACCTTAGCGGATCGGCCCAGATGCCGAGGCGGCAGGATCGTGGTGGTACGCGCACATCAATGAAGGAGACTGTCGTGTCGGCGAACAGCTTCGACGCCCGCAGCACGCTGCAGGTGGGCGACGAGTCGTACGAGATCTTCCGGCTGGACAAGGTGGAGGGCTCGGCCCGACTGCCGTACAGCCTCAAGGTCCTGCTGGAGAACCTGCTCCGCACGGAGGACGGCGCGAACATCACCGCCGACCACATCCGCGCCCTCGGCGGCTGGGACTCCCAGGCGCAGCCCAGCCAGGAGATCCAGTTCACGCCGGCCCGCGTGATCATGCAGGACTTCACCGGCGTGCCCTGTGTCGTGGACCTCGCCACCATGCGTGAGGCCGTCAAGGAGCTCGGCGGCGACCCGGCGAAGATCAACCCGCTGGCCCCGGCCGAGCTGGTCATCGACCACTCCGTCATCGCCGACAAGTTCGGCACGAACGACGCCTTCAAGGCCAACGTCGAGCTGGAGTACGGCCGCAACAAGGAGCGCTACCAGTTCCTGCGCTGGGGCCAGACCGCCTTCGACGAGTTCAAGGTCGTCCCGCCCGGCACCGGCATCGTCCACCAGGTGAACATCGAGCACCTGGCCCGTACCGTCATGGTCCGGAACGGCCAGGCGTACCCCGACACCCTCGTCGGCACCGACTCGCACACCACCATGGTCAACGGCCTCGGCGTCCTCGGCTGGGGCGTCGGCGGCATCGAGGCCGAGGCCGCGATGCTCGGCCAGCCGGTCTCCATGCTCATCCCGCGCGTCGTCGGCTTCAAGCTCACCGGCGAGCTGCCCGCCGGCACCACCGCCACCGACCTGGTGCTGACCATCACCGAGATGCTCCGCAAGCACGGTGTCGTCGGCAAGTTCGTCGAGTTCTACGGTGAGGGCGTCGCCGCGACCTCCCTCGCCAACCGGGCCACCATCGGCAACATGTCGCCGGAGTTCGGCTCCACCGCCGCGATCTTCCCCGTAGACGACGAGACCCTGAACTACCTGCGTCTGACCGGCCGTTCCGACCAGCAGGTCGCCCTCGTCGAGGCGTACGCCAAGGAGCAGGGCCTCTGGCTGGACCCCAAGGCCGAGCCCGACTTCTCCGAGAAGCTGGAGCTCGACCTGTCGACGGTCGTCCCGTCGATCGCCGGCCCGAAGCGCCCGCAGGACCGCATCGTCCTCGCCGAGGCCGCCCAGCAGTTCGCCAAGGACGTCCTCAACTACGTCGAGGCGCCCGTCGCGCAGACCCCGGCCGCCGCCGCCTCCCCGGTCGACGAGGCCAGCGCCGAGTCCTTCCCCGCCTCCGACGCCCCGGCCTACGGCAGCCAGGAGAACGGCGCGGGCGCCCCGCAGCACGGCCAGGGCACCGGCGCCGTACCGTCCAACCCGGTCCAGGTGACCGCCCCCGACGGCACCACCTACGAGCTGGACCACGGCGCGGTGACCGTCGCCGCCATCACCTCCTGCACCAACACCTCCAACCCGTACGTCATGGTCGCCGCCGCCCTGGTGGCCAAGAAGGCGGTCGAGAAGGGCCTGACCCGCAAGCCGTGGGTCAAGACCACCCTCGCCCCGGGCTCCAAGGTCGTCACCGACTACTTCGACAAGGCGGGCCTCACCCCGTACCTCGACAAGGTCGGCTTCAACCTGGTCGGCTACGGCTGCACCACCTGCATCGGCAACTCCGGCCCGCTGCCGGAGGAGGTCTCCAAGGCCGTCAACGACAACGACCTCGCCGTCACCTCGGTCCTCTCGGGCAACCGGAACTTCGAGGGCCGTATCAACCCCGACGTCAAGATGAACTACCTGGCCTCCCCGCCGCTGGTCGTCGCGTACGCCCTCGCGGGCTCCATGAAGGTGGACATCACGCGGGACGCCCTCGGCACCGACCAGGACGGCAACCCGGTCTTCCTGAAGGACATCTGGCCGTCCGAGTCCGAGGTCAACGACGTCGTCGCCAACGCCATCGGCGAGGACATGTTCAACAAGTCCTACCAGGACGTCTTCGCGGGCGACGCCCAGTGGCAGGCGCTGCCGATCCCGACCGGCAACACCTTCGAGTGGGACGCCGAGTCGACCTACGTCCGCAAGCCCCCGTACTTCGAGGGCATGGAGATGGAGCCGGCCCCGGTCTCCGACATCTCCGGCGCGCGCGTCCTCGCCAAGCTGGGCGACTCCGTGACGACGGACCACATCTCGCCCGCCGGCGCCATCAAGGCCGACACCCCGGCCGGCAAGTACCTCACCGAGCACGGTGTCGAGCGCCGCGACTTCAACAGCTACGGCTCCCGCCGCGGCAACCACGAGGTCATGATCCGCGGTACGTTCGCCAACATCCGCCTGCGCAACCAGATCGCGCCGGGCACCGAGGGCGGCTACACCCGCGACTTCACCCAGGACGGCGGCCCGGTCTCCTTCATCTACGACGCCTCGCGCAACTACATCGAGCAGGGCATCCCGCTGGTCGTCCTGGCCGGCAAGGAGTACGGCTCCGGTTCGTCCCGCGACTGGGCGGCCAAGGGCACCGCGCTGCTCGGCGTCAAGGCCGTCATCGCCGAGTCGTACGAGCGCATCCACCGCTCGAACCTCATCGGCATGGGCGTCCTGCCGCTGCAGTTCCCGGAGGGCCAGAACGCCGAGTCCCTCGGTCTGACCGGCGAGGAGACCTTCTCCTTCGCGGGCGTCGAGGAGCTCAACAACGGCACCACCCCGCGCACGGTCAAGGTCACCACCGACACGGGCGTCGAGTTCGACGCGGTCGTCCGCATCGACACCCCCGGTGAGGCCGACTACTACCGCAACGGCGGCATCATGCAGTACGTGCTGCGCAGCCTGATCCGCAAGTAAGCGGCAGGGCAGGGCAGTCGAGGGCCGCATCCCCGGTGACGGGGGTGCGGCCCTCCGCCGTACCGGACCCGTGCCGGACCTGTACCGGGCCCGCGGCGGAACCCGCGCCAGGTCATCACCGACCCTCAGGCTGAACACAGCGTTCCCCCAGGACACCGGCACAGAATCGATACATGTCTGGCATCCCCGCGTACCGAAGCGGCCTCACCGAGTCTCCGGCGAAGGTGCTGCGCCGGGCCGTGGAGGCCGGGAGATGAGCGCCGAACCGCGCACCCGGCCGCCGGGCCGCTCACCGCGCACCTGGCCGAGGGGCCGCTCACTGCGCACCCGCATGCTGCTCCTCGTCACCGCCGCCCTGGTCGCGGTGTGCGCCGCGATGGCCCTCACCACCGTTTTCGTCCAGCGCGCCGTTCTCATGGGCAATCTGGACAACCGGGTGATCGACGCCGCCGAACACGGCGTGTGCGGCGCCGCGCTCCACCCGGGGCGCACCGCCGACCTGGCCTTCCTCGACGAGAACGGCCACCCGGCCGGCATGCTCGCCGCCCGGCCCGACGCCGGCGGCGCCATCCTCTCCGCCGCGGTCGTCCGCCAGGACGCGGCGCCGCGCCCCCTCGACTCCGCCCAGCGCGCCGCCCTCGAGGACGTCCCGGCCGACGGCTCGACGCACACCCGCACCGTCCCCGGGCTCGGCACGTACCGGGTCACCTCCCTGGACGCGGACGGAATCCGGGTCCTCACCGGCCTGCCCATGGACGACGTACGGGACACCATCGACGGCCTGGTCGAGATCGAGGCCGTGGTCGCCGGCGCGGGACTCGCGGTCGCCGGCTGCGTCTGCGCGGTGGTCATCCGCCGCCAGTTGCGCCCGCTCGGCCGGGTCGCCGCCACGGCCGTGGCGGTCTCCCGCGCACCGCTCGGCCACGGGGAGACGACCGGGCTGACCCGGGTGCCCGAACGGGACGCCGACCCCGGGAGCGAGGCCGGTCAGGTCGGCGCCGCCCTCAACCGCATGATCGACCACGTCGAGGCCTCCCTCGCCGAACGCCGGCGCGGCGAGGAGCGCATGCGGCGCTTCCTGGCCGACGCCAGCCACGAGTTGCGCACACCGCTCGCGTCCATCGCCGGATACGCCGAGCTGATGAACCGCGGCGCCGATCGGATCGAGCCGGTCCTCGCCTGGAGCCGTGTCTCGGCCGAGTCGGCACGGATGACGAGCCTCGTGGAGGACCTCCTCCTGCTCGCCCGCCTGGACGAGGGACGCCCCCTGCACTCCGCCGAGGTGGACCTCGCCGTACTGGTCGCCGAAGCGGTCTGGGACGCGCGGGCCGCGGGCGGCGACCACGTCTGGCAGCTCGAGCTGCGGTTGGACACCCCTGACGCCCCCGACGCCTCCGCCTTGGTCATCGGCGACGAGGCCCGCCTGCGCCAGGTGGTCGCCAACCTGCTCGCCAACGCGCGCGTGCACACACCGGTGGGCACGACGGTGGTGGTCCGCGTCGAGTCCACTGGCACCCACCGCGTCATCAGCGTCCAGGACAACGGCCCCGGCATCCCGCCCGACCTCCTCCCCACGGTCTTCGAACGCTTCACCCGCGCGGACACCGCCCGCACCCGCTCCTTGGCCACCGGCAGCGGGTCCGGACTGGGCCTGGCCGTGGCGGCGGCCATCACCACGGCCCACGGCGGCCACATCGAGGCCACCAGCGTCCCCGGCCGCACGGAGTTCACGCTCGCACTCCCGGCAGCCGCGGCAGGCGCGGAGCTCCGGCCCGAAGGCGAGACGGCCGGGGATTCCGCAGAGGTGCGGGTGCCGGTGCGGGACTAGCCTGGGAAGTACTCGGGCGGCCCGCACACGCCAAGGACCCGCGCAAGGCCGGCGCCCGCATCAGTCTCCTCGTTCTGCCGACCGGGCGCCGCACCGCATCGCTGACGGGCGCCCGCACCAGGCAGGAGAACCAACATGGCTTGGAATATGAACGGTACGTATGTGGAGAGCTGCAACTGCGACACCGTGTGTCCCTGCACCACCTCGGGCCTTACCGCACCCGCCGACAACGAGCGCTGCCAGGTGACCCTCGCGTTCCACGTCGCACGAGGAGAGGTCGACGGCGTGGACGTCTCGGACCACAGCGTCGTCGTCTTCGCCGACACCCCGCAGGTGATGGCCGACGGCGGCTGGCAGGTGGCGCTGTACGTCGACGCCTCGGCCGACGACAGCCAGGCGGACGCGCTGGGCAAGGTGTTCTCCGGGCGGATGGGCGGACCGATGGCGGCACTCGTGCCCCTCATCGGCGAGGTCCTCGGCGTAGAACGCGTCCCCATCGACTTCGGTGACGACGGACGCCGTCACACGGTGCGGGTGGCGGACGCCCTCGACATCGAGATCGAGGACCAGGTGGCCCCGCAGTACGGGGAGGACGGCCCGGTCATGGGACTGACCGGTATGTTCCACCCGGCGAACAGCACACTGACCGTCGCCCGGTCGACGCGGGCCCTCGGCAAGGACGTTCACGGCCGCTCATGGGACTTCACCGGCCGCAACGCGCACTCGGCGCCCTTCTCGTGGTCGGCGTGACGAGAACGACGATCACCGTCCGCCACCGGACGCGCTACACCGGGCTGGTGCTGCTCACGGCGGCTGCCGCCTGGGCCTGGGTGGTACTGCGCCGGGGCGACATGGGATCCGGGACGATGACGGGGGACCTGCTCGCCTTCATGGTCACCTGGACGGTCATGATGACCGCGATGATGCTGCCCGCCACGGCACCGGTCGCCTCCCTGTACGCACGGACGGGCCCCGTGCACGAGGCCCCGCGCATGATCGCGTTCACCGCCGGCTACGTGCTGGTCTGGGCAGCCGCCGGACTGCCGGCGTACGCCCTGGCCGTCGGCGCCGTTCAGGTCACGACCGCACACCCCGCGGCAGGGACGGCGGCGGCCGCCGCCGTCTTCGCCGTCAACGGCGTCTACCAGCTCACCCCGTTCAAGGACTTCTGCCTCACCAAGTGCCGCTCACCGATCGGCCTCCTGCTCCGCTACGCCTCGTACCACGGCCCGTCGCGCCACGTACGCGCCGGAGCGCACCACGGCGCGTTCTGCCTCGGCTGCTGCTGGTCCCTGATGCTGCTGCTCACCGCGTTCGGTGTGATGAACCTCTGGGCCATGGCGGGCCTGGCCACCGTCGTCGCCGCCGAGAAACGCCTGCCGCGGGGTCCGCTTCTCGCCCGCGCCGTCGGCCTGACCTCGCTGGCCCTCGCGATCGCCGTCTTCTGGGCGCCCTTCCTGGCCCCCAACCTCACGGGCGGCGGCATGACCGGGATGCGGGGCCTCCAGCATCTCTGAGGTCCCGACCGGGGCTGGGGGCGGTGCCGGCCCGAGGGCGTCTCCTGCCTCACGTCCGCGCTTGCTTCGGCAGGGTGAGGATCTCGGCTCCGTCGTCGGTGATGGCGATCGTGTGCTCGCTGTGTGCCGTCCGGCAGCCTGTCGCGCTTCGGAGCGTCCACCCGTCGGCATCGGTGACGAGTGTGGCGGTGTCCGCCATGACCCACGGCTCCAGCGCCAGCAGCAGCCCAGGGCGCAGTTTGTATCCCCGGCCGGGTCGTCCGGTGTTCGCGACGTGCGGGTCCTGGTGCATCGTCGATCCGATGCCATGACCGCCGAAATCGGTGTTGATCGGATACCCCGCCTCGCTGAGCACCGTGCCGATGGCGTGGGAGATGTCGCCGATGCGGACCCCAGGCCCCGCGACGGCGATCCCCGCGGCCAGCGCACGCTCGGTCGCACTGATCATCGCGACGCTCTCCGGGGGCTTCGCGTCGCCCACGATGAAGCTGATGGCGGCGTCCGCGGCGACTCCGCCCTTGGAGACGGCGAGGTCGAGCGTCAGCAGATCGCCGTCGGCGAGCGTGTAGTCGTACGGCCGCCCGTGGAGCACGGCGTCGTTGACGGCCGTGCAGATGTAGTGGCCGAACGGACCACGTCCGAAGGACGGCGCGTAGTCGACGTAGCAGGACTGCGCTCCCGCCTCGACGATCATGGCCTTGGTCCACCGGTCGATGTCCAGCAGGTTCGTGCCGACCGTGCTACGGCCCTTCAGCGTCTGCAGGATGTCGGCGACCAGGGCGCCCGTGTCCTTGGCCCGGGCCACCCGGGTGGGGTTCAGGATCTCGATCATGTGGCGACTTTCTCATGCGTCCAATAACTATACCGGCCAACTATACCGGTACGGAATCGGGGCCCCGAGGCGGGGACCGAGGCCCGGGAACTCGCCGCGCGGGTCGATCACGAGAAGGCCACCGGCCGGCCCACCCGCGGGCAGCGGCTCGCGACCGAGGCCGGGAAGGTCCTCGACCATGAAGCTCGGCGGTCCGATCGGGTGATGGCCCGCCCGCGCAGGGTGTCGGCGTTGGCGCGGCCGGGAACGTGGGCCAGTCTTGCCGTGGAAGAGAGGTCCGCCAACGTGAAGTCCCGTCAGGCGACGGCTCCCGGACCCGGCGGCCGCCCGCACCGCACCGCCACCAGCCTGCGCACGGTCGTGCGCGTGCTGGCCCAAGTGGTGACCGCGGCCGCACTGGCCGTGGACGCCTACGTGCACGCCGGCCTCGCCTCTCCGTATGACCGGGTCGGGCAGCAGATCAGCCAGGGAACGTTGTTCCGCCTCGAAGCCGCCGTGGCGTCGCTGGCCGCGCTGCTGGTTCTGCTGCTCGGCCGCCGGCGGCCGGTGTGGGTGTTCACGTTCCTGGTGTCCGTCTCCGCGCTGGGCGCCGTGCTGTTCTATGGGTATGTGAACGTGGGCGCTCTTGGTCCGCTGCCGAACATGTACGAGCCGTTCTGGGGGCCGAAGAGGACCGGCAGTGCGATCGCCGAGGCCGTCGGCGCCGTGACCTCGCTCGTGGGCTTTCTGATCACCGGCCCGCCGCGCTCCGCGTCCACTCGGTCCGACACTCCTCGGGGCGACGAGGCCGATGGCGGGGGCGGCTGATCACGTGCCAGGTGCACACCCTGGCTGCGGGCCCCGCCCGCCAACGCGTCTTGTATCCATGTGTCATATGCGAAAAACTCGGACGTACGGCACATGGTGCGAAGGCAAGCGAGAGGAGTGCCTCATGATCGCCAAGCTGCTCGCCAAGTTGTCCTTCACTCGCAACTACGGTGCGTACGGGGCCCACGACTGGGGCACGCACACCGGCGACGACAGGGTGTGACTGCACGCTCGGCGGGCGCCTCCGGGCTCCCGCCGGCTCCTGGCCACGCTGCCGACGACAACGGCCGGACCGGGACGAGAAGTCAGGGGCGATCCCATGGGCCGAGCGAATGAGCCGCCGCGGTTGCCCGGAGGCAGCTTCGCGGCCTGGAGCCGCGACCGGCTGGCACTCGCACGCCGTGGCGTCGACGAGTGCGGGGACGTGTGGCAGCTGGAGTCGGGCGTCTACGTAGCCTCTACGGCCGGGGTGTGTGAAGCGGTCCTGCGCCGCGCGCAGGACTTCCCCAAACCGTCCTCGCCTCTCTTCCCGCCGTTGAAGCGGACCGGCGGAGCGCCGATGCCCGAGGAACGGGAGCACGCCCGCGCCGCCCGCATGCGCGGACTGCGCCCGCAGGCGGTTGCGGCCCGGATCGGTGAGATCGCGCCCGGGACCGCTCGATTCGCTGATCAGTGGCCCACGGGCCGGGACGTCGAGATTCTGCCCATGGTCCGGCCCGTGCTGGCAGAGATCGGCGTGCGCTACCTCTTCTCCGAGGACGCTCCCGCCCTGCTGCCCTTCGCCTGGCAGCTCTTCGTGGCCCG
This sequence comes from Streptomyces sp. NPDC001843, assembly GCF_042891955.1. Lineage (NCBI taxonomy): Bacteria > Bacillati > Actinomycetota > Actinomycetes > Kitasatosporales > Streptomycetaceae > Streptomyces > Streptomyces sp. NPDC001843. Next base: position 409,529 of record NZ_JBIATQ010000007.1, read on the forward strand.
GGAGGTGCTCGTACGCCCCTCGCGCTGGGTGTGGCCGCGCTGGGTCCCCACACCGGCACGGCGGTTCCGCACACGGCGGCAGGTCGCCTTCACCAACGCTTCGCGGTCCGTCGTCCGCCGGCGCCGTTCATCGGGCCGGCTCGGTGACGACGTGCTGGGACAGATGCTCCGGCCCTCCTCCCGCTACGGCCTGCTGTCGGAAGAAGCCATCCTGGACACTCTCCCCGGAATCACCGTCGCCACCTTCGAGACACCCTCCCGGGCAGCCGGATGGATCTTGCTCCACCTGGCCCGGTACGCCCAGGCCGCGGATCGCGTAGCGGCCGAAGCCGTCCTGCTGCCCGCCGACCCGGCCACGACGACCAGCACCCACCTCGACAACCTGCGGTACACCCAGGCGCTGGTACGCGAAGTGCTCCGACTGCACCCCCCGAGCTGGCTGCTCACCCGGCGCGCCCCGCGACAGACTCAGCTCGCCGACTACACCATCGACGCCGGATCCACCGTTCTCGTCTGCCCCTACACCGCCCACCGCGACGCGCGGGAACACCCCGAACCGGACCGGTTCCGGCCCGAACGCTGGCTCGACGATTCGCGCTCGTCGGCGAAGCCCGGGGTCTTCCTCGGCTTCGGTACCGGGCCGCACGGTTGCGAGGGAGCCGCTCTGGCCATGGCCATGCTCACGCTCATGACCGCGCAGACAGCCCGCCGCTACCACCTGAGCGAGCCGCCCGGCGCGGATCCCGGCTACCGGGTCACCACGTTCGAAGGTCTCGCGACCGCCGGCCTGCACCTGCGCGCCACCCTGCGCGGCTGAGGGCACGCGCTCGGATCACGGCTCATGGTTCGCTCATCGTGTGTCGCCGGTCGAACTCGTTGACGAGCATGCCCATCATGACGAGGTCGTGGTGCCGGCCGGCGAAGAAAACGTGTTCCCGCAAGCGCCCCTCCTCGGTGAAGCCGAGCCCACGGAAAAGTGCCAGCGATGCCTCGTTGTGGGCCAAGACCGCCGCCAGGCATTTGTGGTAGCGCCGCTCGGCGAACATGAAGCGCAGCAGCAGCACCACGGCTTCCGTCGCGTAGCCCTGGCGCCGGTGTGCGGCGCTGATGGTGATGTCGAACTCGAACCAGCCTGAGCGAGGGCCCGTGCGATGTGAGCCGACTGTACCGACCAGCTCTCCCGTGGCCGTCGCTTCGACCGCCAACCGGAAGCGGTCGTCATCGCACTCGGCAACGGCCTGCTCCTTGGCCCAGGCACGATAGCTCTCGGCAGACCTCGGCAGATCCAGCCGGCCCCCTTGCGGCCCGTCGTCCTCGGCGAGGCGCGCGAACGCCGTCCAGTCGTCGGGCTCGACAGCGCGCAGGCGTACCAGATGACCGGTCCAGGACGATGCCATGCCCTATTTGATCACGCTGCTGTGCGCGTGAGGCCGGCAGGCACGCCACATGTTTCCCGTCGAAACGGCAATCCAAAAGAGCGCCGCTTGCGTACCCAGAATGCAGCCACATCAGGGATATGAAGAAGCGCTCATGCACGACCCGAACCCCCACGACGCCTGGCGCGAGCAGGTGTTCCGCGCCGCGGCCGCCTGCCCGGCCCAGGTGATCCTCGTCGACCGGCTGGAGGCGCGGAACGCACCGGAGGAGGCGTCGACGTCATGACCAGCGCCGACGACCTGCAAACGTTCAAGTGTGACGGCCGCATCGTGGTCGTCGGGGCGTCCCTGGCGGGGCTGCGGGCGGCGGAGGCTCTGCGAGAAGAGGGTTTCACCGGATCGCTGACCATGATCGGTGACGAACTGGGCGAGCCCTACGACCGGCCCCCCTTGTCCAAGCAGGTACTCACCGGGTGGGTGCCGGCCGACGGCACCACACTGCCAAGACGTCGTGCCATCAATGCCGAGTGGCTGCTGGGCGTGCCCGCGAGCGGGCTGGACCTCGCGGTGAACCATGTGCGTCTCGCCGACGGACGCGAGGTTCCCTTCGACCGGGTGCTGATCTCCACAGGGGTACGGGCCCGGCCGTGGTTCGTCGAGTCCGAGGCAGCCCTGGACGGCGTGTTCGTCGTGCGGACCCGCGAACATGCCGAGGGCCTGCAGCGGGCCCTCGCCGTCGGACCGTCCCGCGTACTGGTCATCGGCGCGGGATTCACCGGCTCCGAGATCGCCTCCATCTGCCGGGAGCGGGACATCCCGGTGACCGTCGCCGAACTCGCACCGGCCCCGCTGGTCGGGGCGCTCGGCGCCATGATCGGTGAGGTCGCCGCCGACATGCAGCGCGCCCACGGCGTCGATCTGCGCTGCGGCGTCAAGGTCACCCGGCTGGAGGGCGACGCACAGGGGCGCTTTCGCCGTGCCCACTTCGACGACGGCAGCACGATCGACGCCGACGTGGCGGTGGTGGCACTCGGGAGCATCCGCAACACCGAGTGGCTGCAGGAGTCGGGACTGGCGGCGGGCGCGTGGGGAATCACCTGTGACACAGGCTGCCGCGCCCTCGACATCGATGGCCGAGCCCTCGACGACGTCTTCGTCGCGGGAGACGTGGCACGTTGCCCGAACCCCATCTACGAGGACCGGCTCATCGCGCAGGAGCACTGGGCCAACGCCGTGGAGCAGGCCGAGGTCGCGGCACACAACATGGTCAGCGCCCAGGCGGACCGCCGGCCCCACCTGTCCATTCCGCTGTTCTGGTCGATCCAGTTCGGCGTCAACATCAAGTCCGTCGGCGTGCCGACCTTCGCCGACGAGCTGGTCGTCACCCAGGGATCGCTGGACGATCGCCGTTTCGTCACCGCATATGGCTATCGGGGCCGCGTCACGGCTGCCGTGAGCTTCGACAACGGCAAGTGGCTCGACCACTACCGACGGCTGATCGAGACGGCCGCACCTTTCCCGCCTCCCTGCCCGACGCCGGACCAGCCGGCCGACACGAAGCCGGTGCCCGTCGACTTCCCCGGTCCCGTCCTGCTCGCGCAGGGTGCCACGGTGGTCGTCACAGGCTGTGACCCGGGTGAGCGCCGCGCCACGGCAGTCCACCGGCATCGGCAGGAGGAAGGCCGGACGAACACGACCGGGACGTCCGGCATACTGCGCCGGATCTTCGACTACTCCGCGCGGGCCGATCCCTACCCGCTGTATGCCGAATTGCGCCGGACGCCGGTGGCCCAGCAGGAGGACGACAGCTACGTCATCAGCACACATCGCGAGATCACGGACATGCTGAATGACCCGCATCTGAGTTCCGACCTGCGCAATCTGTCGCGTCCGCTGCCCCCTGCCGAGGAAGGGGCCACGTCGTCGTTCATCCACATGGACTCGCCCGAGCACGATCGCCTGCGCCGTATGGCGATGCGTCACTTCGGCCCCCCGCACACCCCTGGACTGGTGACCGGACTTGAAGGCTTCCTGACCGCCACCGTCGGCAGCCTGATCGACGATCTGGCGGGCAGGGAGCAGATCGACGTCGTCGACGATTTCGCCCTCCCGTTCCCCGTAACCGTGACCTGTCGCTTGCTCGGCGTGCCACGCGAGGACGAGCCGAGGTTCCACCTCTGGGTGAACGACATCATGAACTCGATCGACTACGACCCCGAGACCGACCCGAAGGAGAAACTGGACAAGGGCATTCAGGCGCGCCAGGACCTTCGCCAGTACCTCGGCGAGCTGGTCGAAGAGCGCCACGGCCGGCCAGGAGACGACCTGCTGTCACGGTTGGCCAACGACGACGGGCCCGACGGCCGGATGGCCGACGCCGACATCGTCGCCACCGCCAGACTGCTGCTCATCGCCGGCCATGAGACCGTCGTCAACCTCATCACCAACGGCATGCTGACGCTGCTGCGCCACCCGCAGGTGCTCCAGCGGCTGCGCCACGAACCGGACCTCGTCGTGCCGCTGGTCGAGGAACTGCTGCGCTACGAGCCCCCCGTGCACATCATTCCCTGGCGGGCGGCGTACAGCGACATCACCATCGCCGACACCGTCATTCCCAGGGGCTCGCGGATCATGCTCATGCTGGCCTCGGGCAGCCGCGATCCGAAGCGCTTCCACGAACCCGACCGCTTCGACCCCGACCGGCGCGACAACCAGCACCTCGGCTTCGGCAGCGGCATCCACCTGTGCTTCGGAGGCCCGCTGGCCCGGCGGGAGACGCAGATCGCGCTGACGGAGCTGGTACGCCGCCTCGACCGGCCCAGGCTGGCCGCCGACCCGCCCCCGTACCGACGAAGCCCCGTCCTCCGGGGTCCCATCCATCTGGACGTCGAGCAGGGTGACGGTTGACGCGGCAGCCGCCGAACTCGGCATCTCCTGATCGCCGCCGCCCCCGCATTCCCGGACCACGTGTGTGATTGTCTGGCCCCGGCAATCTCACCGAACGACCCGACCCCGCCAGGCCCTGTCGGCAGGAGGACTCCACAGCCATGAACAGCCCCTACGCGTACGAATACAAGGTCGTCACTTTCCGCGAGTCGTTGATCGGCGACGCGCTCGACAGCGACAAACTGGAGAAGGTCCTGAACAAGCATGCCGAGGACGGCTGGGGCCTCAAGGCCATCACCTCTGCCGACGTCAAGGGCCGCATAGGTCCCGGAGCCGTCGAGGGGCTGCTGCTGACCTTCGAGCGTCCGCGCGGATGACGGGACCGCTGTGGCCCCCGGCCGAGGTTGCGCCCGAGCGGACCTCGGCCGGGGGCCGGGCGCCTAACGGGCCGCGAGTTTCGGATGGTCGACGTCGGGGAGCCAGTCGTGCCCGGGCGCGTACTCCAGCCAGCGCCGGGTGCGGCCGGCTTCGGTGAAGCAGCGCAGCAAGGTGTCGAGCAGGGGATGGCGGGACGACTCCCGCCAGGCCAGCGACCACGCGTACAGCGGTGTCGGCTCGACGAGCGGGATACAGCGCAGGCCTGTCTGATCCGGCAGTGGCACGTCGGCGGGGAAGACGGTGAAGCCGTCCGGGTCGCCGCACAAGTGCTGGACGAGACGGTCCAGGCCCAGATTGGGGCCGTCGTGCCGCCGCGTGATCCCGAACTCGTCGGCGAAGCGGCGCAGGAAGTCCAGGCGGTCAAGTTCGGCTGGGCACCACAGGACGCTGTCGCGCAGGTCGGCCGGGCGCAGTGCGTCGGCGTCGGCCAACGGGTGGGACGGGCCGACCACCACGTCGACGGGTTCCAGTCGCACCAGCCGCTGGGTGAGTCCCGCATCCCGGCCGTCGGGCAGCGGGTGCACCCGGCCGAATCCCAGGTCCGTGTCGCCGCGCAGCAGTGCCTGCGCCACTGACGGCCAGTCACGTCCCGCACCTGGCTCCCAGCGCACCGCGCCGAGCTCCAGTACCGCCTCGGCGACGGTGCGCATCGGCGCGTACAGATGACCCCACGTGTCGATCCGTACGACCGGTCCTGCGCCCGTCACCGCCGCGATCGCCCGCTCGCCGGCTGCGAGCGCATCGCGCGCGGCCGGCAGGAACCGCACTCCCGCCTCGCTCAGCCGGATACCGCCCTGGCGTTCGAACAGCCTTGTGCCCAGCGACTCCTCCAGTCGTGCGATGCGCTTGGACAGCGCCTGCTGACTGGTCCTCAGTTCTGCGGCGGCCCGCCCGAAGTGAAGTGTCCCGGCGGTCGCGACGAAGGCGCGGACCAGGGCGAGGTCGAGGTCCATGCCGCTGACCTTATGCGACAACCCCGCGTTGTCGGCATGGCGGCTCGGTTGTTGGCCGGGCCGCCACTCCACACGGTCGGATGGTCTCGACGGCAGGCCAGCGAAGGGATGAGCACGATGAAAGCGTTCGTACCGACCGGAGATCCCGCCGAGCCGGTCGTACTCGCCGACGTCGCCGAGCCGGCGCCGCGCCCCGACGAGGCGCTGGTGAAGGTCGAGGCGTTCTCCGTCAACCGGGGGGAGACGTTCAAGCTGGAGAAGCCCGTCCCCGGCGAGCGCCCCGGCAAGGACATCGCGGGCCTGGTCGTGCAGCCGGCCGCCGACGGCAGCGGACCGTCCGGAATCACGCGGGTCGTCGGCCACCCCATGTCGGGCGGCTGGGCGGAGTACGTGGCGGTGCCGGCCGACGCGCTGGCCGAACTGCCGAACAGCGTCTCCATGGTCCACGGCGCAGCGCTGCCGCTGGCCGGGCTCACCGCGCTGCGGCTGCTGCGCGCCGCCGGACCGGTGCTGGGCCGGCGGGTCCTGCTGACCGGTGCCTCCGGGGGTGTGGGCCACTTCGTCACCGAGCTCGCGGCCGCCGCCGGGGCCCAGGTCACCGCCGTCACCCGGGACGCGGAACGCGGCGCCCGACTTGCCGCACTCGGTGCCGCCGAGATCGTCCACGACGTCAACGACGCCCGAGGTCCGTACGACATCGTGCTGGAGTCGACCGGGGGTCAGGCCCTCCCCCTCGCGCTCACACGGCTCGCCAGGCGCGGCACGCTCATCTGGTTCGGACAGGCCGGCCGCACACCGGTGACGCTCGACTTCTTCGACTTCTTCACCGGGCCCGAGTCAGCTGTCATCCGCCACTTCCACTACCTCGACGCCGACAGCCGCCTCGACGACGATCTGGCGGCACTCGTCCGGCTGACCGCCGAAGGCCGCCTGCACCCGGAGATCGGCCGCGTCACGGACTGGGCCGACACCGCGACCACCCTGACCGACCTGCGCGACCGTCGTATCCGCGGCAAGGCCGTCCTCACCCTTTCCTGAACCACCCCAGTCCTCAACCACCCCTGACCGAAGGAGCAAGAGCGTGACCGTCCCCCACGACCCCAGGGCCGTCGTCATCCGCTACGTCGAGGCCGTACGCGACGGCGACACCGACGTCATCCACGACAGCTTCTGCGAAGACGCGACCTGGCACTACCCGGGCGACCTGCCCGTCTCCCGGGTGTGGCGAGGCCGCGACGAGATCGTCGACGAATTCCTCGGCAGCATGGGAACCGTCTTCGTCCCCGGCACCCTGCAGATCGAACTGCTGGGCACGATCGCCGAGGGCGACCGCGTGGTGGCCGAATGGACCGCCAAGGCCGAGACCGTTCACGGCGGCACCTACGACAACCGCTGCATCGGCATCTACACGGTGCGCGACGGCAAGATCGCCTCCGTCGTCGAATACGCCGACACCCGGCACGTGGCCGCGACCCTCTTCCCGGCCGCCGACACCCACCAGCCCACCGGCACCGAGTGAGCCGCTCCCGTGAACTGCGGCGGTCCTCCGTACGTGTTCGTCAAGGAGTCCACACGCCGAACCACTGCTCGGCGCCCCACGCCTCGAACCGTTCCAGCTCGGTGAACCCCAGCTTCGCCGCGAGGCGCATGGAACTGGCGTTGGCGGTCTGGGTGTAGAGCACCACCGGCTCACCGGGCAGGGCGCCGGCAAACCAGTCGAGCGCCGCTGCGCACGCCTCGGTGGCGTACCCGCGGCCCCACGCCTGAGGTAGGAACAGGTAGCCGAGCTCCGTCTGCCCGGCCTCCAGACGGCCGTTACCCGGATTCTCGGGGGCGTGCTGTCTGAGCTGGACGGTGCCGATCATTGCTCCGTCGAGCTCGACCACGAACCAGCCACGGTGCCGCCCTGGCACAGCGGGCACCGTGCGCTCGAGCTCGGCGCGCGGTCGAGGGCCACCAAGGTAGGTGTTCACCTCCGGCGAGGCGCTCAGCTCGATGACCGCCGCGCGGTCCCGGGCCTCGGACTCACGGAGTACGAGCCGCTCGGTCTTTATCGGGGCAGGTGGCCAGGCCAAGGGTCTGGGGTCAGCCATGCCGGCCAACCTAGCCAGCACGCTCGGAAGCGATCAAGAAGCCCGGACCGATCAAGCCACCGGCCCGGGCCCCGCCCCCACCAACGGCAAGACGTACAACAGCCGCACGATCCGTGCCGGGGTACCGCACGCAATCGACGGCCGATGCGAGCTCCACCCCGCGTCACCGTTTACATATCGCGCCCCAGCGGCTAACTTCCGAAGGAAGTGAGGTGGGAGCGCTCCCATCGTCGGACCGGAACCCGTCGCCGGGTTCGCTCCCGCCTCGCCCAACCCCCCACGCACCAACCGGACCCCGCAGACCCCGCACGACCGTCAACCCAGAGGTAGATGTGTCATGCCTACGACATCCCCACACTCGCCACCGTCCCCGCCGCCCCCCAACGCCCGCGCGGAGCGCCCCCGGTCACCCCACCCCACCCGCCGGGGCGCCCTCTTCCTGGTCCTCCTGGCCCTCCTCACCACCGTCCCCGCCCTCGGTCTCATCCTCGCCGCCGGCGGGCGGGCTCAGGCGCACGGGACGCCGATGAAACCGGGCAGCCGTACCTTCCTGTGCTGGCAGGACGCGCTCACCAGCACCGGTGAGATCAAGCCCGTCAACCCGGCCTGCAAGGCGGCCCAGCAGGTCAGCGGCACCACGCCCTTCTACAACTGGTTCTCGGTGCTGCGCTCGGACGGCGCCGGCCGCACCCGCGGCTTCGTGCCGGACGGCCAACTGTGCAGCGGCGGCAACCCCAACTTCACGGGCTTCAACGCCGCCCGCGCCGACTGGCCGGTCACCCACCTCACCGCGGGCGCGACCGTCGACTTCTCGTACAACGCGTGGGCGGCGCACCCCGGTTGGTTCTACGTCTACGTCACCAAGGACGGCTACGACCCGACCAAGCCGCTCACCTGGAACGATATGGAGGACCAGCCCTTCCTGACCGTGGACCACCCGCCGCTGCACGGCAGCCCGGGCACGGTCGACGCCAACTACTCCTGGACCGGCAAGCTGCCGGCCAACAAGTCGGGACGCCACATCATCTACATGGTGTGGCAGCGCTCGGACAGCGCGGAGACCTTCTACTCCTGCTCCGACGTCGTCTTCGACGGCGGCCACGGCGAGGTCACGGGCATCCACGACCCGGGCAACCCGACCGAGCCCCCGCCCGGTACCTGCACGGCCACCCGCAAGACCACCGGTACCTGGCCCGGCGGTTACCAGTCCGAGGTGACCGTCACCAACAGCGGTGACGTACCGATGCTGGGCTGGATGGTCGACTGGAGCCTGCCCGGCGGCCAGTCGGTGGCCAGCCTGTGGAACGGCAACGCGACGTACAGCGGACAGGACGTGATGGTCCACAACGTCGACTGGAACGGCTCGTTGAGTCCGGGGCAGAGTACGACGTTCGGATACGTCGTCCAGGGCTCCGGCGGTGACAGTACGACGACCCTGCCCTGCCAGGTCGGCTGAACGACCGCTCCGGGCGGCCCCCGAAGGGAGAGGGGCCCGCCCGGACACAGGCGGCTGTGACGCCGACGCGGTCGTGTCGGTCAGGCCAGCAGTTCCACCTCCGCCAGCGTCGACCTCCGGTCGAGCACCAGCCGGTACTTCCGGTACGCGCCCGGCGACGCGATCGTGAACGCCCGGGTCTGGTGGTCCCACCGGAAGGCTTCACGCGAGCGGTGGTCGAGGGTCTTCCAGTGCCTGCCGTCGTCGGAGCCCTGGAGGGTCCAGCCGGCCGGGGCCCTCGTGCGGTCGGCGGACGAGGTCAGGGTGTACTGGAGCGGCTTCACCGAGCCCTCGGTCGGCAGCGCCACCGAGGTGACCGCCGCGTCCGTCGCCGAGGTGTTGTCGAACAGGGCGCCGTCGCCCTTCAGCACGTCCGCGCGGGGAGTGGGGACCTTGTCGTCCCGGGTGATGGAGACCGGGGCCGCGTTCCGGCCGGAACCCCAGGTGGAGGGCTTCGAGCCCATGTGGAAGACCAGGACCCCGCCCTTGGCGATCAGGGAGTGGGGGAGCGAAGTGGAGGACCAGGGGCGGCCGTTGACGGTCAGGCCCTGCACGTAGACGTTCCTGGAACTGTTCCTCGGCGCCCGCACCACCAGGTCCCGGCCGTTCTCCAGGTGGACGGTCGCCTTCGTGAACAGCGGGGAGCCGATGGCGTACTCGCCGCTGCCCATCACCAGCGGGTAGAAGCCGAGCGCGGAGAAGAGGTACCAGGCCGACTGCTCGCCGTTGTCCTCGTCCCCGTGGTAGCCCTGCCCGATCTCGCTGCCCGTGTAGAGGCGGGACAGTGCCTCGCGGACGGCGGCCTGCGCCTTCCAGGGCTGGCCGGCCGCGTCGTACATGTAGATCACGTGGTGCGCGACCTGGTTGGAGTGGCCGTACATGCCCATCCGTACGTCCCGTGCCTCGGTCATCTCGTGGATGACGCCGCCGTAGGAGCCCACGAAGTCGGGGGAGGCCGTCTCCGGGGTGGCGAAGTACTGGTCGAGCTTGTCGGCGAGGGCGTCACGGCCGCCGTACAGGTTGGCCAGGCCCCGGCTGTCCTGCGGGGCGGTGAAGGCGTAGCCCCAGCCGTTGGTCTCGGTGTAGTCGTAGCCCCACACGCGCGGGTCGTACTTCGAGGAGTCGACCCGCCAGTGGCCCTTCTCGTCGCGGCCCTGGAAGAAACCGGCCCTGGTGTCGAAGAGGCCGACGTAGTCCCGGGCGCGGTTGAGGAAGTACTGCGCCTCCTCCTTGTAGTGCCTCTCGCCGGTCTTCCGGTACAGGGCCTCGCCCATCTTCGCGATGCCGTAGTCGTTGACGTATCCCTCCATCGCCCACGACAGGCCCTCGTGCGTGTCGGTGCTGGTGTAGCCGAGGAACGGCGAGGTGCTCATGCCCTTGCGGCCCACGCCCGGCATCGGGGGCACGACGGTCGCGTTCTTCAGGGCCGCGTCGTACGCCGCCTTCGCGTCGAAGTCCACGCCCTTCACGTAGGCGTCGGCGAAGGCCACGTCCGAGGAGGTGCCGGTCATCAGGTCGGCGTACCCGGGGGAGGACCAGCGCGAGGTCCAGCCGCCGTCCTTGTACTGCTGGACGAAGCCGTCGACCATCCTGCCCGCCTGGGACGGTGTCAGCAGGGAGTACGCCGGCCAGGTCGTGCGGTAGGTGTCCCAGAAGCCGTTGTTGACGTACACCGTGCCGTCCACGATCTTCGCGCCGGTGTGCGTCGGGGTGTCCGGGCCAGGCATGGGGGAGAAGGGGGAGGCGTACCTGCTCCTGCCGCCGACCTTCTCGAAGCCGGAGTTGGGGTAGAGGTACAGCCGGTACATACCCGAGTAGAGCGTGGTCAGCTGGTCGGGGTTCGCGCCCTCGACCTCGACCCGGCCGAGCAGCCCGTCCCAGGTCCGCTGGGCGCGCGCCCTGACCGTGTCGAAGGAGGTGCCGTCCGGGATCTCCTGGCGCAGGTTGTCCCTCGCCTGGTCGGTGCTGATCAGCGAGGTCGCCAGGCGCAGGGTGACCGTGCGGTCGGCGCCGGCGTCGAAGCGCAGATAGCCCTTGACCCCGCTCGCGGCGCCGTCCGTGACCGGCTTGTCGAACTCGCCGTACACGAACAGCCGGGTCGCACCCGTCGAGAGGCCCGACTTGACGTCGGAGTAGCCGGTGACGGTCCCGTGCTCCTTGTCCAGGGTGAGTCCCGCCTGCTCGGTGACGTTGTCGAAGAGCACGCTCGCGTCCGCGCCCGGATAGGTGAAGCGCAGCACCGCCGCGTGATCCGTCGGCGTCATCTCCGCCTTCAGCCCGTTCTCGAACCGCACTCCGTAGTAGTACGGCCGCGCCGTCTCGTTCTCGTGCCGGAAGGGCAGCGCGCGTGCCTCGCGGCCGGTCTCCGGGGTGCCCGAGGCGGCGGAGGGCATCAGCTGGAAGGTCTGCCGGTCACCCATCCAGGGGCTCGGCTCGTGGCTCGCGCTGAACGCCTGGATCGTCGGCAGGTTGTCGTCGTCGTTGGCCCGCGCGTACTCGTACAGCCAGCTCAGCGACGATGCGTTGGTCACCGGTGTCCAGAAGTTGAAGCCGTGCGGGAGCGCGGTCGCCGGGAAGTCGTTGCCGCGGGAGAAGCTGCCGCTGGAGTTGGTGCCGCGCGTGGTCAGCGCGTAGTCGGACAGGTGGGCCCGGGGCTTTGCGGGGGCGACCGGCCTGATCGCCACGTCGTCCAGCCAGCCGCGGAACTTCGCCGGCCCGTCCGGGGAGTCGTAGGCAAGCAGTATGCGGTCGACCGTCTTCCCCGCCGCGACCGACCCGATCCGTGAGACCACGTCGTTCCACTGGTTGACGTAGAGCACCTTGGCGGCGCCCTGCCCCCGCGGCGACAGCGGGAAGCCGTGCTGGTCGCTCGCTCCCAGGTCGCTCAGATAGGTGCCGTCGGTGAAGGCGAGGTCCACGGCGACGTTGGTGGCGTCGTAGTCACGGTCGCCGTCGGCCATGGAGGGGAAGAGACGGTACGACAACTGGGTGTCGCGGCCGACCTCCACGTTCACGTCGAAGATCTTGTTGTACGAGTACGCCCGGCCGTCCGCCGTGTGGCGTCCGGCGTAGCGCAGTGCCCGCTTTCCGGTGAACCCGGCACGGGCCTTCGCGGTCGGCGAGCCGCTCGGGCCCCGGTCGACCAGCGAGAGCATGTCCTGCGGGACCGGGCCGCCCCCGCCGCCCGTGGAGAACTGCACGTCGGCGAGCTGCACGATGTCCGGGGCGCCGGCGTTCTCCGTGATCTCCAGCCGGAAGTGCTGGTACTCGGCCGGCTCGGCGAGGTCGTAGGACTTCGTCCGGAACCGTTCGGGGAAGGACTCGCCCGAGCGGGTGTCGACGGTCTTCCAGTCCTTGCCGTCGGCGGAACCCTTCAGGGTCCAGTCCTGCGGGTCCCGTTCGGCGAAGTCATTGGCCGAGGTGAGGGCATACGTCAGCAGTTTTATCGGTTTGTCCAGATCGAACTCGACCCAGCCGGTGTTCTCGAAGGTCAGCCACTTGGTGCCGGGCTCGCCGTCCACCAGGTTCTCCTTCACCTCGCCCGCGCCCGCGTTCTCGCCGCTCGCCCGCACATCGGTGACATGGTCGGTCACATTGCCCGGGATGCCGGTGCTGTAACCGCCGTCGACGCCCGAGGCGCGCTCGGCGCCGTCCGGTCCGGTGTCGACGGTGTTCAGCCAGTCCGGCGCCGGATCAGCGGATTCGAACGAGGATGCGAACTCCCGGTCGGCGGCGGGCGCCTCGGCGGGCAGCGCGACCGCGGCTCCCTGCGGGCCCACCGCCATGACGAAGGCGGCCGTGAGAACGGCCGCCGGACCCCATCTGTACCGAGTTCTCCGCTGCATCTACGGAAACCCTCCCTGCGCTCGGTCATCCGGACAACGTTGTCAACTGCGGGGCGCAGGAACCAGTAGGTAGTCAAGTGACCGGTGATGTCAAGGGTGTTGAGCGTGGCATTCAGGCCTAATGACAGAGGAATTTCCCGCATGGAACACGCAGGAGGCTCATATTTCCGCGAGGTCTCAACTCGGATAAGACCCATGGCCAACCCTGCGTCCGATCTTGCTCCGCCGGTGAGGAGTGGACTATACCTGTCGGCGTTTCCTGCATTACTCGGCGTTTCCTGCACGACCCAGCGCTACCCGACCGCGGTGCCGGGAGGATCCGGTTCACCGCCTGAGTCCTGGAGAAGGCGAGGACTTGAGCATGGGATCCACTTCCGCAGCGAACCACGGTACCGGCGGCGTCGGCCGCCGCGATCTGATCAAGCGGTCGGCCGCACTCGGTCTCATGGGCGTCCCGGCGGCGGGTTTCCTGTCCGCGTGCGCCAGCAGCGGCGGCGGCGGTCAGGACAAGACCAAGACGGGGAAGAAGACCAGCAAGAACCCGCTCGGCGTCAACGACACCGCCCAGCTGGAATTCGTGCTGTTCGACGGCGGTTTCGGCAAGGAATACGCGCAGGACGCCGTGAAGATCTACCAGAAGGACTTCCCGAAGGCGAAGGTGAAGTTCTCCGCGACCCAGGAGATCCAGACCACCCTCCAGCCCCGCTTCAACCAGGGCAACCCGCCCGACCTCATCGACAACTCGGGCGCCAAGCAGATGGACATGGGCGTCCTGGTCGGCAAGAACCAGCTCGCCGACCTCACACCGCTGCTGGACGCCCCGTCCTACGACGACCCGGGCAAGAAGGTCCGCGACACGCTGCGCCCCGGCATCGTGGAGATGGGCCAGTTCGACGGCGAGCCGGTGTGGATCCTGTACTACGCGTACACCGTCTACGGTGTCTGGTACTCCCAGAAGGCCCTGGACTCGCTGGACGAGAAGTACCCCGAGACCTGGGACGAGATGCTCGCGGTGTGCGCCAAGGCCAAGAAGAAGGGCATGGCGGGCTGGACCTACGCGGGCAAGTACCCGTACTACATCCCCTTCTCGCTGTACCCGATGATCGGCAAGGTCGGCGGCCGTGAGGTGCTCGACGCCATCGACAACCTGGAGCCGAACGCCTGGAAGCACCCGGCCGTCAAGGCCTGCTTCGAGGCCTACTACGAGCTCTACAAGAAGGGGTACATCCTGCAGGGCACCCCCGGCCTGGACCACATCCAGTCGCAGACCGCGTGGGCCAAGGGCAAGGCGCTGTTCATCCCGAACGGCTCATGGGTGGAGAACGAGTCGGCGAACGTCATCCCCAAGGACTTCGACCTCGCCGTCTCCGCGCCCACCGGCATCGACTCCTCCGACAAGATGCCCTTCGGCACCATCTGGGCCTCCGGTGGCGAGCCCTTCGTCGTCCCGCAGAAGGCCGCGAACCCGGAGGGGGGCATGGAGCAGCTGCGCATCATGCTCAGTGAGGCCTCCTCGAAGAACTTCACGGCGAAGGTGAAGTCGCTGACCGCCTACAACGGCGGCACCTCCGGGATCACCCTCACCCCTGGCCTGAAATCGGGCGTCGCCGCGCTGGAGAAGGCGGGCGACAATGTGGTGAATCCGCGTATCCAGGACTGGTACGTCCAGTTGCAGAAGGAGCAGATCGGCGTGGCCGGTCTGGGCGAGATGATGGCCGGACGGGCCACCCCGGCCGAGACCATCAAGAAGATCCAGGGCTTCGCCGACGCGGCCGCCAAGGATTCGACGATCAAGCACTACAAGCACCAGTAGCCCGTACGGCCCATACAGCCCGTATTCCATATCGGCACCGGAGTGGCGATGCAGCACGGCAAGTACCGGTTCATCGTGGGGTTCCTGGCGCTCCCCCTCGGACTGTACGCGCTCTTCGTGGTCTGGCCGTTCATCCAGTCCATCTACTACTCGTTCACGGACTGGACCGGTCTCAGCCCCGAATTCAAGATGGTCGGCCTGGACAACTACAAGAGGATGCTCAACGACGAGATCTTCTGGAAGTCCTTGCAGCACAGCTTGATGTTCGCGGTCGTGCTGCCGCTGGTGACGATCAGCCTGGCGCTGTTCTTCGCCTTCATGATCAATGTGGGCGGGCGCAGAAGGAGGGGCGGCCCGGTGATCTCGGGTGTCCGGGGCTCCTCCTTCTACAAAATCGTCTATTTCTTCCCGCAGGTGCTGTCGATCGCGATCGTCTCCCTGCTCTTCGCCTTCGCGTACAACCCCGACAGCGGCGCGCTCAACTCGCTGCTGCGGGGGATCGGCCTCGGCCACGTCCAGCCGCTGTGGCTGGGCGACCCGAAGCTGGCCCTGTGGTGCGTGCTGGCGGTGCTCGTCTGGTCCACGGTCGGCTTCTTCGTGGTGCTGTTCTCGGCGGGCATGGCCTCCATCCCGGCGGACCTGTACGAGGCCGCGCTGCTGGACGGCGCCGGCCGCGCCACCACCTTCTTCCGCATCACCCTGCCGCTGCTGTGGGACACCGTGCAGTCCGGCTGGGTCTACATGGGCATCCTCGCCCTCGGCGCCGAGTCCTTCGCGGTCGTGCAGATCATGACGACCGGGCCGGGCGGCCCCGACTACTCGACCACCGTGCTGGTCCTGTACGTGTACCAGAAGGCGTTCCGGGACGGTCAGGCCGCCTACGCCACCACCATCGGCGTCGCCCTGCTCGTCGTCACGCTGGCCTTCGCCGCGGTCGTGATGCGGCTGGGCCGTCGCGAGCGGCTGGAGTTCTGAGCAGATGAAGACGACGGAATCTCCCGAGACCCCCGGGACCCCCGGGACTCCCGCGGCCCCCGCCCCCGCGCCCGCCGGGTCCGGTGTCCCCGTGGTGAAGGTGGACGTGCCGGCCGGAGCGAGGCCGGGGCGGAGGAGGGAGGGCGGCGTCCTCAACGTCTTCTCGCACGGCATCCTGGTCATCTGGGCGATCATGGTGGTCATGCCCCTGCTGTGGGCGGTGATGACGTCCTTCAAGGACGACGGCTCCATCTTCGGTTCGCCCTGGTCGCTCCCGGACAAGCTGCACTTCGACAACTGGGCGCGGGCCTGGACCGACGCCAACATGAGCGACTACTTCCTCAACACCGTCCTCGTGGTCGGCGGTTCGCTCATCGGCACGCTGGTCCTCGGCTCCATGGCGGCCTACGTCCTGGCCCGCTTCGACTTCCCCGGCAACCGCTTCATCTACTACCTGTTCATCGGCGGCATGAGCTTCCCGGTCATGCTGGCGCTGGTCCCGTTGTTCTACGTCGTGAACAACATGGGCCTGCTGAACACCATCCACGGCCTGATCCTGGTCTACATCGCGTACTCGCTGCCGTTCACGGTGTTCTTCCTGACGGCGTTCTTCCGCACCCTTCCGACCTCGGTGGCGGAGGCGGCCTTCGTCGACGGCGCCTCCCACTCCCGCACGTTCTTCCAGATCATGCTGCCGATGGCCAAGCCCGGTCTGATCAGCGTCGGCATCTTCAACTTCCTGGGCCAGTGGAACCAGTACATGCTCCCCACGGTCCTCAACACCGACCCCGACAAGCACGTCCTCACCCAGGGCCTGGTCCAGCTCGCCGTCAGCCAGGGCTACAAGGGGGACTGGTCCGGCCTGTTCGCGGGCCTGGTGATGGCGATGCTGCCGGTGCTCGCCGCGTACATCGTGTTCCAGCGTCAGCTGGTCGCGGGGCTCACGGCGGGGGCTCTGAAGTAGGGCGCAGGGGGCGGCCCGCCGGTCTCGTACGCACCACGCGACCAGACCCGTCTTCGCAAAAGCAGATTCGCACCGGGCCGCCCGCCCTCGCCTCCGACGGCTCTGGATCATTCCGCGCCTGAACGGTCCCGCCGACTCTCCGGCACCCCGGAAAACCCCGCCCACGGCCC
Organism: Streptomyces sp. NPDC001843; assembly: GCF_042891955.1. Taxonomy (NCBI): domain Bacteria; kingdom Bacillati; phylum Actinomycetota; class Actinomycetes; order Kitasatosporales; family Streptomycetaceae; genus Streptomyces; species Streptomyces sp. NPDC001843. The sequence continues at coordinate 426,537 of NZ_JBIATQ010000007.1, forward strand.
CCGTCACGGCTGCCGTGAACCCGCCTCTCCGCCACTCCCGCCCTGCTCGGGAGTGGCGTGCGCATGCCCGGAAGGTGTCCCGTACGGAACGGAACATGCGAGAGCGATTTCCGTCAAGGACTTGACTGCGGTAACCCGTTCAGCACAGCTTGGAGTTCATAACTTGTAAGTGGCCCGGTTACGCAGATGTGACCTGGGCCACGGGCGGCGCAGGGGCCGCCCGGCCGATGGCGGGAGTGGATGGGTCGATGGAGACTCCGGGGTCGCAGTCGTCGCTGCACCGAGCCAACCTGGAACGGGTCGTACGCGCGGTACGGCTGGCGGGGTCGCTCACGCAGGCCGAGATCGCGCGGACGACCGGCCTGTCCGCCGCGACGGTCTCCAACATCGTGCGGGAACTGAAGGACGGCGGCACGGTGGAGGTCACGCCCACCTCGGCCGGCGGCCGGCGGGCCCGCAGCGTCTCGCTGAGCGGTGACGCCGGCATCGTCATCGGCGTCGACTTCGGGCACACCCACCTGCGCGTCGCGATCGGGAATCTGGCGCACCAGGTACTGGCCGAGGAGTCCGAGCCGCTGGACGTCGACGCCTCCGCGACCCAGGGCTTCGACCGGGCGGAAGTGCTGGTCAACCGCCTGGTCGCGGCGACCGGCGTCGACCGGTCCAAGATCGCCGGAGTCGGCGTCGGCGTGCCCGGTCCGATCGACGTCGAGTCCGGGACGCTCGGCTCGACCGCGATCCTGCCGGGCTGGACCGGCGCCCGTCCGGCCGAGGAGCTCAGGGCCCGCCTCGGCGTCCCCGTGCACGTGGACAACGACGCCAACCTCGGCGCCCTGGGCGAACTGGTCTGGGGCAGCGGGCGGGGCGTACGTGACCTTGCTTACATCAAGGTCGCCAGCGGTGTCGGCGCCGGACTGGTGATCAACGGGAAGATCTACCGCGGCCCGGGCGGCACCGCGGGCGAGATCGGGCACATCACGCTCGACGAGGCCGGACCGGTCTGCCGCTGCGGGAACCGCGGCTGCCTGGAGACCTTCGCCGCCGCGCGTTACGTGCTCCCGCTCCTGTGGTCCAGCCACGGCACCGACCTGACCCTGGAGGGCGTCGTACGGCTGGCGCGGGACGGCGACCCGGGCTGCCGCCGGGTGATCGCCGACGTCGGCCGCCACGTGGGCAGCGGAGTGGCCAACCTCTGCAACCTGCTCAACCCGAGCCGGGTGGTCCTCGGCGGCGATCTGGCAGAGGCCGGAGAACTCGTCCTGGGGCCGATCAGGGAGTCCGTCGGCCGCTACGCCATCCCCAGCGCCGCACGCCAGCTCTCCGTGCTCCCAGGGGCTCTCGGAGGACGTGCGGAGGTGCTCGGGGCACTCGCTCTCGCCCTCAGTGAGATGGGTGATTCAACCCTTTTGGACGGTGCTCCGGCGGTCGCCGCACCCGCCTTCACTTAGAGAACGAATGACGCCGTTGCCATCTCGTTAAGTATTTACTTCTTGACGTCGCACGTACGGCCGAGTTGACTTCCAGCCACCTCGGCCGCAGCGTTGCGGCCCTGTCAGGGAGGCACCCCAAGAATGAACGCAACGATGCGTAGAGTCGTGATCGGGACCGCGGCGGTTTCGATGGCCCTGTCGATGGCCGCCTGTGGCAAGGCCGGCGACAAGAAGGACGACTCCGGCAGCACCAAGAACTCCTCCAGCGGCGGCAAGACCATCGGTCTGCTGCTTCCCGACAGCGTCACCGCGCGCTACGAGAAGTTCGACCACCCGTTCTTCCAGGCGAAGATCAAGTCGCTCTGCTCCGACTGCACGGTCGAGTACGCGAACGCCGCGGGTGACGCTGCCAAGCAGGCCCAGCAGGTGAGCAGCATGATCACCAAGGGTGTCAAGGTCATCGTGATCAGCGCCCAGGACTCCGCCGCCATCAAGTCGTCCATCCAGACCGCGGTCAACAAGGGCATCAAGGTCGTCGCGTACGACCGCCTCGCCCAGGGCCCGGTCTCGGGGTACGTCTCCTTCGACAACGTCAAGGTCGGCGAGCTGCAGGGTCAGGGCCTGCTCGACGCGCTCGGCTCCAAGGCGACCAAGAGCTCCAAGGTCGTCATGATCAACGGTGACGACGCCGACCCGAACGCCGCCCAGTTCAAGCAGGGCGCGCACAAGGTCCTCGACGGAAAGGTGGACATCGCCTACGAGCAGTCCGGCCTGTGGAAGGACTCCGTCGCCGCCCAGAAGATGAAGGCGGCCATCACCCAGCTGGGCGCCAAGAAGATCGCGGGCGTCTACTCGGCCAACGACGACATGGCCGCGGGCATCGCCACCACCCTCAAGGGCGCCGGCATCAGCGGCATCCCGCTGACCGGCCAGGACGCCGAGCTCGCGGGCATCCAGCGCATCCTCGCCGGCACGCAGTCCAGCACGGTCTACAAGCCGTTCAAGCAGGAGGCCGACACCGCCGCGGAGATGGCCTACGACCTGCTCCAGGGCAAGAGCATCTCCTCCCTGGCCACCACGACGCAGACCAGCGCCTCCGGCGACAAGGTGCCCTCCGACCTGCTGACCCCGATCTCGGTCACCAAGTCGAACATCAAGGAAACGGTCCTCAAGGACAAGATCTACACCGTCCAGGAGATCTGCACCGGCGAGTTCGCCAAGGCGTGCAAGTCCGCCGGCCTGCAGTAAGCATCCCAGCGACGCCCGGGTGACGCCCGTACGAGCCATCTTTCCGGCACTCGTACGGGCGTCGACCGGGCACCGGACCGCCCTGCGGTCCCCGCGAACCCCTCCGGCGCCCGCCCCGGCCTTCATACCCCGCTGCCGGGCGGGCGTCGGACGGAACCGTTGCCGAGCGCAGCGTGTTCGCGCATGTTCATCTTGTTAACCACGTGCATTCGCACGTCCCTCCGCGCATGTTCCCCAAGCGCGGCATCCCCGCCGGTCAGGCGGCGAAGGAGATGGTTCACGTGTCCGCTACGCCCGTGCTGGCGTTGCGCGGAGTCTCCAAGCGGTTCGGTGCGGTCCAGGCCCTCACCGACGTCGAGCTGGAGGTCCACGCCGGAGAAGTGGTCGCCCTGGTGGGCGACAACGGCGCAGGAAAGTCCACCCTGGTCAAGACGATCGCGGGTGTCCACCCCATCGACGAGGGCGTCATCGAGTGGGAGGGCAAGCCGGTCACGATCAACAAGCCGCACGACGCTCAGGGACTCGGTGTCGCGACGGTCTACCAGGACCTCGCGCTGTGCGACAACCTCGACGTGGTCGGCAACCTCTTCCTGGGCCGCGAGCTGCTGCACCGGGGCGTCATCGACGAGGTGTCGATGGAGAAGCAGGCCCGCGAGCTGCTGAGCACGCTCTCCATCCGCATCCCGAGCGTCCGCATCCCGATCGCCAGCCTCTCCGGCGGTCAGCGCCAGGTGGTGGCCATCGCCCGCGCCCTGATCGGTGACCCGAAGGTGGTCATCCTCGACGAGCCCACCGCCGCCCTCGGCGTCGAGCAGACCGCGCAGGTCCTCGACCTGGTCGAACGGCTGCGCGAGCGCAACCTCGGCGTCATCCTCATCAGCCACAACATGGCGGACGTCAAGGCCGTCGCGGACACCGTCGCCGTGCTGCGCCTGGGCAAGAACAACGGCTCCTTCTCCGTGAAGGACACCAGCCACGAAGAGATCATCGCCGCGATCACCGGTGCCACGGACAATGCCGTGACCCGTCGTGCGGGGCGTCGCACCGCGGAGGCGGCCAAGTGAGCGAGACGTCGAACACCGTGAAGAAGGACGCTGAGCCCGTGGTGTCCGAGGACGCCGCCGTCGCCTCCGTCGAGGACCCCACGTCCGCCGCCGTTCCCGTCGTCGACCCGCGCCTGCTGGTCCGCGAAGAGGGCTTCAAGGGCTACATCACCGAGTTCAAGCGGAAGATCAAGGGCGGTGAGCTGGGCTCGCTGCCGGTCGTCATCGGTCTGATCATCATCTGGACCATCTTCCAGGCGAAGAACGACCGCTTCCTCAGCGCCGACAACCTGTCCAGCATCAGCTACTTCCTCTCGGCCACCGGCATGCTCGCCATCGGTCTGGTGTTCGTGCTGCTGCTCGGTGAGATCGACCTGTCCGTCGGCTCGGTCAGCGGTCTGGCGTCCACGGTGTTCGCGGTCTTCGTCGTCAACCACGGCATGAACGAGTGGCTGGCGCTCGTCCTCACGATCGTCACCGGTGTCGCCATCGGCGCGCTGCACGGCTGGTTCTTCGCGAAGATAGGCGTGCCCGCGTTCGTCGTGACACTGGCCGGCTTCCTCGGCTGGAACGGTCTGATGCTGTGGCTGCTGGGTGACAGCGGCACGATCAACATCCCGTCCGACTCCGGCCCGGTGCACCTGCTCGGCCAGAGCTCGTTCTTCATGGACCAGGCCATCGTCGGCGCCTACCTGCTGGCGGGCCTCGGTGTCGCGCTGACGCTCGTGGGCTCCTTCAACGAGCAGCGCCGCCGTCGCGCGGCCGGTGTGCCCTACCGGCCCACCAGCGAGATCCTCATCCGCGTCGGTCTGCTCGCCGTCGCGTCCTTCGCCGCCGCGGCCGTGCTGAACGACGCCGAGGGTGTCTCCAACGCCCTGGTGATCTTCCTCGCCGCGCTGGTCGTCGTGGACTTCGTGCTGCGCCGCACGACCTACGGCCGCAAGGTCTTCGCGGTCGGCGGCGGCATCGAGGCGGCCCGGCGCGCCGGTATCAGCGTGCCGATGGTCCGGATCACCGTGTTCGCCATCTCCGGTGGCTTCGCGGCGATCGGCGGCATGTTCTTCGCGGGTCAGACCGCGAGCGCGACGCTGAACGCGGGTGGCGGCAACACGCTGATGCTCGCCATCGCGGCGGCCGTCATCGGCGGTACGAGCCTCTTCGGTGGCCGGGGATCGGTGTGGTCGGCGCTGCTGGGCATGCTGGTGATCCAGTCGATCCAGACGGGTCTGGACCTGCTGAACATGAACACGTCGATCCAGTACATGATCACCGGTGCGGTGCTGCTGGGTGCGGTGGTCATCGACTCGGTGTCGCGTCGTAGCCAGAAGGCCGCGGGGCGTGCGTAAACGGTTCGCCTAGGCGCCGTCGGGGTGCGGTGGTTCTGCGGGTGCCGGTCCGTTGTGGCTGGTCGCGCCCGCGCGGCGGAGCCGCATATCGGCAGAGCCCCGCGCCCCTAGGGCGTGCAGTGGCCGTCGGCCGGGTGTGTCGGTCCGTCGGGTCGCGCCCGCGCGGCGGAGCCGCATATCGGCAGAGTCCCGCGCCCCTTCGGGGCGCTCCGGTTGCCCGGCGTATCGACAGGGCCCCGCGCCCCTTCGGGGCGCTCTTGTTGCCCGGTGCCTTCAAGGTGCCGGGCACTTGCGTGTCTTGGGGGCGTGTCAGATGGGTACCGCCGTCCGCGTGACGCATCACGCACCGCCCGGGCGCCGTCCGCCACGGCGGAACATTAGACTCGACGAGCCCGGCAACAGCTCGATCAGCTTTTACTGCAAGGAGGCACGGGTGCCGCTGCTGACCCGCATCAGGGGACCGCGCGATCTGGACCGGCTCAGCCTGGAGGAGCTGGACCAGCTGGCAGGGGAGATCCGGACCTTCCTCGTCGACGCCGTCTCCAAGACCGGCGGCCACCTGGGCCCCAACCTGGGCGTGGTCGAGCTCACCATCGCCCTGCACCGCGTCTTCGAGTCCCCGAAGGACAAGGTGCTGTGGGACACCGGGCACCAGTCGTACGTGCACAAGCTGCTCACCGGCCGGCAGGACTTCTCCAGGCTGAAGATGAAGGGCGGCCTGTCGGGCTACCCCTCGCAGGCCGAGTCCGAGCACGACGTCATCGAGAACAGCCACGCCTCGACGGTCCTCGGCTGGGCCGACGGCCTGGCGAAGGCCAACCAGCTCCTCGAGCGGGACAGCCATGTCGTGGCGGTCATCGGTGACGGCGCGCTGACCGGCGGCATGGCCTGGGAGGCGCTCAACAACATCGCCGAGGCCAAGGACCGCCCGCTCGTCATCGTCGTCAACGACAACGAGCGGTCGTACGCCCCGACGATCGGCGGTCTCGCCAACCACCTGGCCACGCTGCGCACGACCGACGGGTACGAGCGTTTCCTCGCCAGGACGAAGGAGATCCTCGACCGCACCCCGTACGTCGGGAAGCCGCTGTACGAGACGCTGCACGGCGCCAAGAAGGGGCTCAAGGACTTCATCGCCCCGCAGGGCATGTTCGAGGACCTGGGTCTGAAGTACGTCGGCCCGATCGACGGCCACGACATCGAGGCGCTGGAGTCGGCGCTGGCCCGCGCCAAGCGCTTCGGCGGCCCGGTGATCGTGCACTGCCTCACCGAGAAGGGCCGCGGCTACCAGCCCGCCCTCCAGGACGAGGCCGACCGCTTCCACGCCGTCGGCAAGATCCACCCCGACACCGGTCTGCCCATCGCCAGCTCCGGCGCCGACTGGACCTCGGTCTTCGGCGACGAGATGGTCAGGCTGGGGGAGGAGCGGAAGGACATCGTCGCCATCACGGCCGCGATGCTCCAGCCGGTCGGCCTCGACAGGTTCGCCAAGGCCTTCCCGGAGCGGGTGTACGACGTCGGCATCGCCGAGCAGCACGCCGCCGTGTCCGCCGCGGGCCTGGCCACCGGCGGTCTGCACCCGGTCTTCGCGGTGTACGCCACCTTCCTCAACCGCGCCTTCGACCAGGTCCTGATGGACGTCGCCCTGCACAGGTGCGGGGTGACCTTCGTACTGGACCGGGCCGGTGTCACCGGCACCGACGGCGCCTCGCACAACGGCATGTGGGACATGTCGATCCTGCAGGTCGTGCCGGGGCTCCGGCTGGCCGCGCCGCGCGACGCCGACCAGGTGCGCGCCCAGCTGCGCGAGGCCGTCGAGGTCAAGGACGCGCCGACCGTGGTGCGCTTCTCCAAGGGCGCCGTCGGCCCCGCCGTACCGGCCGTCGGCCGCGTCGGCGGCATGGACGTGCTGCGCGAACCCGGCACGGACCGGCCGGACGTCCTGCTGGTCTCCGTCGGCGCGCTGGCCCCGATGTGCCTGGAGATCGCCGCCCTGCTCGACCAGCAGGGCATCTCCACCACCGTCGTCGACCCGCGCTGGGTCAAGCCCGTCGACGAGGCCATGGCCCCGCTCGCCGACCGGCACCGCGTGGTCGTCACCGTCGAGGACAACAGCCGCGTCGGCGGCGTCGGCTCGGCGATCGCCCAGGCCCTGCGGGACGCCGGCGTCGACGTGCCGCTGCGCGACTTCGGCATCCCGCCGCGCTTCCTCGACCACGCCTCCCGTGCCGAGGTGATGGCCGAGATCGGGCTGACCGCCCCCGACATCGCCCGCCAGGTCACCGGTCTCGTCTCCCGGCTCGACGGACTCCCCCACTCTCGGCTTCGCTCGAGCGGGGGGACCCCCATCGACCGCCCGACGGCCGAGGTCGACTCCGTGGAGACCGCGCGCGACTAGACGCTGTCGTTCCCAGAGCCGGTTCCGCCACGCCTCCCGGTGGCGGAACCGGCTCTTTTGCGTGAACCTGCCTGTGCCGGGGCATACGCATCCCCAGCCCTCTCGATCATGTCGAGCGACGAGCGTGTGGGAGGTAGGCCCGTGAGCAGCACCCTCTTCCGGACGAAGAAGGTCGAACAATCCATCCTCGACACCGAGGAACCCGAGCACGCGCTCAGGAAGTCCCTTTCCGCGCTCGACCTCACCGTCTTCGGCGTCGGCGTCATCATCGGCACCGGCATCTTCGTCCTGACCGGCGCCGCCGCCAAGAACAGCGCCGGCCCCGCCGTCTCCCTGTCCTTCGTCGTGGCCGGTGTCGTCTGCGCGCTCGCCGCCCTCTGCTACGCCGAGTTCGCCTCAACGGTACCGGTGGCGGGCTCCGCGTACACCTTCTCGTACTCCTCGCTCGGCGAGCTGCCCGCCTGGATCATCGGCTGGGACCTGGTGCTGGAACTGGCCCTCGGTACGGCGGTGGTCGCCGTCGGTTGGTCCGGTTACATCCACTCGCTGCTGGACAACGCGGGCTGGCACCTGCCGGCGGCGCTCAGCGGCAGGGACGCCAACTCCGGTTTCGGATTCGACATCCTCGCCGCCGCCCTCGTGCTGGTGCTCACCGCCATCCTCGTCGTCGGCATGAAGCTCTCCGCGCGGGTCACCTCGATCGTCGTCGCCATCAAGGTGGCCGTCGTCCTCGTCGTCATCATCGCGGGCGCCTTCTTCATCCACAGCGGCAACTACCACCCGTTCGTCCCGCCGTCGCAGCCCGTGCCGGCCGGCGGCAACCTCAAGGCCCCGCTCATCCAGCTCATGTTCGGCTGGGCGCCCTCCAACTTCGGTTTCATGGGCATCTTCACCGCGGCGTCCGTCGTCTTCTTCGCGTTCATCGGCTTCGACGTCGTGGCCACCGCCGCCGAGGAGACCCGCAACCCGCAGCGCGACGTGCCGCGCGGCATCCTCGGCTCCCTGATCATCTGCACCGCGCTGTACGTCGCCGTGTCGATCGTCGTGACCGGTATGCAGAAGTACAGCGCGCTGTCCGTGGACGCACCGCTCGCGGACGCGTTCAAGGCCACCGGGCACCCCTGGTTCGCGGGCCTGATCAGCTTCGGTGCGGCCGTCGGACTGACCACCGTCTGCATGATCCTGCTGCTCGGCCAGTCCCGGGTCTTCTTCGCGATGAGCCGCGACGGGCTGCTGCCCCGGTTCTTCTCGCACACCCACCCGAGGTTCCGCACCCCGTACCGGCCGACGATCCTGCTCGGTGTGATCATCGCGGTTGTCGCGGGCTTCACCAGCCTCAGCGAACTCGCCGAACTGGTGAACATCGGCACGCTCTTCGCCTTCGTCGTCGTCGCGATCAGCGTGATCATCCTGCGCCGTACCCGGCCCGACCTGCCGCGCTCCTTCCGGACCCCGCTGGTGCCGCTCGTCCCGATCCTGTCGGTGCTGGCCTCGCTGTGGCTGATGGTGAACCTGCCCGCCGAGACCTGGCTGCGGTTCGCGATCTGGATGGTGATCGGCTTCGTCGTGTACTTCCTCTACGGCCGCTCGCACAGCCGGCTCGCAGGGCGCGAGGCCACCACGCTCGGCGAGGCCGCGCCCCCGAGCGGGAACGTTTCCTGACCGGATGCCGCACCCACCATCCGCGGGGAACCGGCGGAGCACCCGGCTCAGCCGAGCACGGTCTTGGGCCCCGTCACCTCCGCCCCCGACGCGGTGACCCGGTCCCTCAGCTCCCGGTCGGCGGTGACGACCAGCCGGGGTCGGCCGGGCTCCTGGGCGACGAGCTCCACGATCCTGTCGTCACCGCTGCCGGGCGCGGAGTCCACCCGTACGCCGGGCACCGACTCCACGCCACGGGCCGCGCCTTCGACCACCAGCACGATCTCCACCGGATCCGGGCGGCCCGGCAGCCCGTTCTCGGCGAGCCGGTCACGCAGTCGTTCGGCGGCTCCCCTTCGGTCCCGCCACCAGCCGTCGGGCACCGACCCGACCACGTTCGCGGCGTCGATGATCACGAGCAGGGAGACTTCCTCAGGCATGTGACCAGGGTCGCACGGCCCCGGCCCCGGGGCCGGGGCACGGCGGGCGGCCGGGCCCGCGTAAAGTGAACCGGTGAACGGCGACTGGCTCCTGCGCGGCCGCGACGGCCGCCTCAGTGTCTACCTCCCCTCGGACGACGCCGTGCTGTGCCGGGCGGAGCGCGCACCCGGCGGCCCCTGGGGCGCACCGCGCCAGGTGGGCGGCGACCAGAAGCTGCACCCCGTCCTGGCGGTCGGTCAGGGCGCCGACGGCTACGCCCATCTGGTCTCCTGGCGGCCCACGACCAAGGGCGAGTCGGGCCTCGTCCACTCCACGCACTTCCGCCCGCTCCTGGCCGCCCTGGACTGGAACCCGGTCGGCCACCCCGACAAGAAGGGCGAGCGCACCGGCACACCGGCCGTCGCCGTCGACGAGCAGGGCCGCGCCCACCTCTTCGTACGCAACAAGGGCGGCGGGGTGAGCATGCTCGCGCAGAAGGAGAAGGGCGGCTGGGAGTCCTGGCGGGACCTCAAGGGCCGGGACGTCCAGGACGGGCTCGCCGCGGTGACGGGGGAGTCGGGCCGGGTGGAGCTGTACGCACCCGTCCCGGGCGGCATCCTGTACTGGCGCCAGGACGAGCCGGGCGCCGAGCCGGTCCTCCAGGAGACCGTCGAGGCCCCGGTCCGTCCCGGCACCCTGTACGCGCTGGCCACCTCACCCGAGAGCACGACCCTCTACTACACCGACGACGCGGGCGACCTGTGCGCCTGGCGCCCCGGCGGCAAGCCGGTCACCCTGCTCCCGTCGGCCGGTCCCGGCCCGGTGTCCGCGGTGCGCTGCGACCTCGACGGCCACGACTGCACGCTGCTGGCCCAGCGCTCGGCGGGCGGGCGGGTGGCCTTCGCCGCGTATCCCACCCAGGAGGAGTCGGCGGGGGCCTGGTGGGCCGAGTCGGGTCCGCAGCTTCCCGTCGACGCGGTGGTGTCCCTCGCGGTCGACGCCGAGGACCGGGTCGTGGCGGCAACGTTGTCCCCGTCGACCGGCCGCCTCCTCCTCACCCGCCGCAAGGCCGAGCCGGGGCTGGCGCTGGAGGCATGGCGGGAGGTGTGAGCCGCCGGCCGGTCGCGGGCCCGGGGTTCCTCAGGGCGTGCTGCCGCCCCGGGCCGGTGACGTCCGGGCCGACGCCGGGATGGTGCCGTCCGTCCGGAGCGCCCGCCACAGTTGGTTCGCCTGGGGCCGGGCGGCCACGACCCGGTTGGGGTCCTGGGTGTCATAGCGCACCGGGAGCATGATCGTCTCCATGGTCGCCGGGTCGATCCCGTTCACGCTGCGGCCGAACTCGGCGAGCTTGGTCAGGGAGGCGAGCCGGGAGTCGGTGGTCAGGGACGCGGTGAGGGTGTCGGCGATGGTGTACGCCTTGGCGGGGCTGCCCAGCAGGTCCTGGTGCTTGATCTCGGTGAGCAGGGCCGTCAGGAACTTCTGCTGCAGTCCGATGCGCCCGAGGTCGCTGCCGTCCCCGATGCCGTGCCGGGTGCGGACGAACCGCAGTGCCTGGGTGCCGTTCAGCCGGTGGGTGCCGGCCGTGATGTCCAGGCCGCTGGAGGTGTCGTGGATGTCCTGGCCGACGGTGACGGTCACGCCGCCTATCGCGTCGACGAGTTCCTTGAAGCCCGCGAAGTCGATCTCCACGAAGTGGTCCATGCGCACCCCGGACATCTGTTCCACCGTCTTGACGACACAGGCCGGACCGGCGAGCGAGTAGACGGAGTTGAACATCACACGCCTCGCCCCGGCCAGCTTCGTCCCGTCCCGCCCGGTGCACTCGGGGCGGGTCACCAGGGTGTCGCGGGGAATGCTGACCGCCACGGCCCGCTTGCGGCCCTCGGGTATGTGGACGACCAGCGCGGTGTCCGAACGTGCCCCGGACACACGGCCCGTGTGCAGCGAGGCGTTGGCGCCGGCCCGCGAGTCCGAGCCCAGGACCAGCAGGTTCTGACCGGATGTCGGCAGCTTCGGCGGGCGGTCGTCGCCGATGGCCCGGTCGAGGTCGACAGCCTTGATGTTGGAGTCGAGGCCGCTGTACAGCCAGTAGGCGGTCGTGCCCGCGCCCGCGACCAGTACGACGGCACAGCCCGCGATCCAGCGCCGGACGCGCCGACGACGGCGCGGCGGTGTGTCCGACGTGACATCCGCGGCGTCGGATCTCGCTCCGGCGCTGGTGCCCGGCTCCGTCGGGGCATGCGTCATGACGGGTTCCTTCCTCAACTCAACTGTGGTGCGCCTTGGTTCGCACGTGGGGCAGGGCACGAGTGGGGGAGGGGCCGGGCCTGCGCGGCTCTGACGCCGTGGCGTGTGCGAACTATAGACCGGGCGGCGGGGCGCACACAGGTCGCCTGGTCACTGTATGCTCGCCCCTCATTCACATGGCCGCCACATGTACTTTTCGAAATGTGGACGCGTGATTGACAGTCAGGTGAACGCGCGGTGAAGATGTGTGCAGCTTGTGAAAGTTAAACGATTGTCGCATGGAACCGATCGGCTCGTCCGAAGTGTTCCGGCGGTCGCGCGCCCGGGCCTGGGGACGAGGGGGGCGTGCGACCGCGGGTGCTCACCTGTCCTCGACGGGTGGGAGACGAGGGAGGGTGGCCGTGGTCCTGTGCATCCCGGACGGCGGTGTGACGGCCGAGCCCGGTCTGCTGCAGCGTGGGGGACGGTGCGGAAGTCAGGTGAGTGGGAACAATCCCGAGGCGAGCGCGCTCGTTTCGACGTACCGGTCGCTCGTGCCGGTCGGAGCCCGGCGGCAGATCGTCCGCCGGGTGCCGCGCCCGCTGCGCGCCGCGGTGATGCGGTCGCTGGCCGCCGCGGATGCCGCGCGTTCCGCCCTGGTGGTGCGGGCGCTCGGTGACGGACGCGGCGGCGAGGACACCGCCGGTCCGCTGCGGGTCGTCCGCGTGGACGGCAGGCACCGCCGGGCCGTCGAGGTCCCCGGCATCACCGCCTGGGCCGCCCGGGCGCGGAACCTGCACATCCTGGTCACCCTGCTGGAAGAGGCCGGGATCGACTACTTCTGTGTCCGCGGCACCGCGTCACCGAACCCGTGCGTCGCCGTGCCGGAGCGGCTGCGCGCCGAGGTGGAGGACGTCCTGCGGACCGGCTGCGGCCACTACGCGGGCTACGTCGGCGGCGTGGCCCCGGGCCCGGTCCGGCAGGGCGCCTCGACGGCGAGCTGGCGTGCCCTGCGGACGCAGCGCGTGCTGCGCATCGCGTGGAACGTCTGCGACCCCACCGGGAAGCTGGTGTTCGGCCGGGAGTCCGGCTGCGACATCGAGTTCTGGGCCGAGCAGGAGGGCCGGCTCCTCGCGCCCCGCCCGAACCGCGTGACGACCGAGGTCCCGGTGGACGCGGGCCGCTGCCGAGCCGAGCAGAAACGATTCAGCGAAGTGCCGTTCATGTACACCACCGGACAGGCCCGCACCCTGCCGGAGTTCGTCGCCGCCCTGCCCGACGACCACCTCTTCCCGATCGACGTCGTCTACACCTGGGTCGACGACTCCGACCCCGTCTGGCGCGCCCGCAAGGAGGCCACCCGACGCGTGCTCGAACGCAGCACCGACGACGGCACCCTGCACGAGCAGGCGGCCAACGACTCGCGGTACGCCAGCCGCGACGAACTGCGCTACTCGCTGCGGTCGATCCACCAGTACGCGCCCTGGGTGAGGACCATCTACCTCGTCACCGCCGGGCAGGTGCCCTCCTGGCTCGACACCGCCTTCCCCGGGATCAGGGTGGTCGACCACACCGAGATCTTCTCCGAACCGGACGCGCTGCCGACGTTCAACTCCCACGCCATCGAGAGTCAGTTGCACCACATCCCCGAGCTCTCCGAGCACTTCCTCTACCTGAACGACGACGTCTTCCTCGGCCGGCCCGTGCAGCCCGGCACGTTCTTCCACCCCAACGGGCTGTCCAAGTCCTTCCGGTCGAAGGCACTGATCCCCTCGGGACGCGCCGACTTCACGGACCTCCCGGTCAACGCGGCGGGCAAGAACAGCCGGGGACTCATCGCCCAGCAGTTCGGCACCGTCATCTCCCAGAAGATGAAGCACACCCCGCACGCCCTGCGCCGCAGCGTCCTCACCGAGATCGAGCAGGTCTACGCCCACGCGCACCGGGTCACCCAGCACTCCCGCTTCCGCTCGCCGCACGACGTGCCCGTGGTCTCCTCGCTGTACCACTACTACGCGTACCACTCGGCACGCGCGACGGCCGGGGACATCCGGTACCAGTACATCGACCTCGCGGACGACCTGGCCCAGCGCCGTCTCAACACGCTGCTCGCCAGGCGCAACTACGACACCTTCTGCATGAACGACACCGTGGCCGCCGCCGACCCCGAGGCCCAGGACCGCATGGTCGCGGACTTCCTGAACGCCTACTTCCCCGTGCCGAGCCCCTACGAGCGAGCCGCCACCGGCATCCCCGCACCACGGACGGCCCCGGCCGCGGAGCTGGACGGAGCCCGGGCATGACCACCTCCACCGCGACCCCCGCCGCGACGTCCGGCGGGGACACCACCTCGCCGCGCGGACCGCGCGCCCTGCTCGGCCGCTTGCGGCTGTGGCTGATGCTGCGCGTGTTCGTGCCCCTTCGGAAGAACCGCACCGCCCAGCTGCGCTACGCCGCCGTCCTCGACGGCCAGACGGTGAACCTGCACGCCGTGCTGCCCAGCTCCGCCCGGCTGCCCGACCGGGCCGCCGTGGTGGTGCGCCGGCGCCGCAGACGGCACACGGCCGAGGCACGCGTGTACCGCGGCCCGAGTGGTGAACTCCTCATGGACGCCGCGATCCTGATGGGCGCGGAACTCGGCGGCCTACCCGCCGGACCTGGACGGTGGAAGCTCGGGCTGCGGATGTACACCGGGCGCCGGTCGCGTTCGGTGGCGCTGCTGCTCCTGCAGCCGCCGACTCCCTACGAGGGCCCGACCAAGCCCATGGCGGCCTCCCCGGTCACCGGCGCCCGCCACCGCGTCGGACGTACGGTCACCGGCACCGCCCGCATCGTCAGCTCGGCCCCCAGACCGGCCGTCGAGGTGGCCAAGGTGCACATGACCCATGCCGGGATCGCGGTCGACTTCCGGGTGCTGGGCACCCGGGCGGACTCACCGTGGGCCGAGTTCGTCGCCGCCGGACGCCGGATCCGGCAGCCCGTCCACCCCCTGGGGCCGGACACCTACCGGACGGAGGTGCCGCTGGACCGGATGGAGCCGCGCTCCTCCAGACCGGAGCACTGGGACGTCGTACTGTGCCAGGAGGCCGGGCCGTCGCTGCGGCTCGGCAGACGGCTGCACGACGTCCGCAACCCGCGGCGCGTCTTCGCCATGCGCGGCATGGCGATGACCCCGGCAGGCCGCACCCCCATGATCGTCCAACCGCGCTACACCCCAGCAGGCAACCTCCGCGTCACCTGCACGCGCATGCCCGAGGCAGACTGAACCCCCAGAAGTGAAGATCACATTCCTGCTGACCACGGCCGATGCCGTCGGCGGCACAGAACGGGCCGTGTTCAACCAGGCGTCCGAACTCGCCACCCGGCACGAGGTCCGCGTGCTCAGCGTCTTCAAGAGCAAGCCCGCGCAGTTCTTCCAGCCCGACGAACGGGTGCGGGTCGACTACCTGGTCGACCTCACCGGGGCCACCCCCAGGCCGCTGCGGGACGGCACCGTCGACGACACGGTGTGGTCCGGCCTGGCCGACCTGCCGAGCGACATCGTCGACCGGTCCTGGGAGTCCGCCTTCAGCCGGCTCACCGACCTCGAACTCGAACTCGCCCTGCAGCAGACCGACACCGACGTCCTGATCACCACGACGCCCGCGCTGATGGCCCTTGCCGTCCGGCTCGCCCCGGCCCACGTGATCACCGTCCACCAGGAGCACCGGGTCTCCGAACTGCGCGGCACCAGCGGTGAACCGCTGCGGCGGTACGCCGCCCGGCTGGACGCGCTGGCCGTGCTGAGCGAGCGCACCCGGGAGTGGTTCGCCGAGACCCTCGGCGCGACGGCACCCCGCCTGGAGGTGGTGCCCAACGCCCTGCCCAGCGGGTTCCGGCCCCGGTCGACCCTGCAGACCCGGACCGTCGTCATCGCCGGCCGGCTCGTCGCCGAGAAGCAGATCGACCACGCCCTCACCGCCTGGGCGAAGGTGGCAGCGGCCCACCCCGACTGGTGCTTGCGCGTCTTCGGGGACGGGCCGCTCAGCGGCGCCCTGCGCCGCCAGATGGACATGCTCTCCCTGCACGACTGCGTGCAGCTCAACGGCAACTCGCCCTACCTCGCCGAGGAGTGGGCCAAGGCCAGCATCGCCCTGCTCACCTCGCGCAACGAGGCGTTCGGGCTGGTGCTCGCGGAGGCGCACGCGGCGGGCGTCCCCGTCGTCTCCTACGACGCGCCCAACGGCCCGCGCGAAGTGGTGATCGACGGCCACACCGGCTTCCTGGTTCCCCCCGGCGACACCGACGCGCTGGCCTCCGCGCTCCTGCGGCTGATCGAGGATTCCGAGCTGCGCCACCGGATGGGCGCGGCGGCCCTCGCCTCCGTGAGCCGGTTCTCGCCCGCCGTGGTCACCTCCCACTGGGAGCGGCTCTTCCACGAGCTCCTGGCCGAGCGGGACAGCGGGCGCCGCGACCTCGCGAAGACGGAACGCCAGGCGGTGCACGCCTACCTCAGCGGCTCCGACGGCAACCTGCCGGCGGCCGCGCCCGCGCCGCCCGGCTCGGTCCGCACCAGCGGCCAGCGCGCGCTGGAGGAACGCCTGCTGGGGCGGCGAGGCCTGGTCCACGACGGCGGTCAGGTGTGCCGACTGCTGGAATGGGAGTCCCCGTGGGACGTCGTCCAGGCGAACCTCGCGCTGGCCGCGAACGCCCTGGAAGGCGCGGGCATCCCGTACACGGTCGTACGCGACCGCATGGTGCGGCACACCGTCGCCGTGCACGGCGACCACCGGGAGGCCGTCTTCAAGGCGCTCGCCGACCGCTACGCGGACGAGCCCGTCTACGCCTCCGTGCTCAACGAGGGCCAGAAGACGGTCGCCACCGTGCTCGCGGCCCTGGTGGGCGACTACTCCCGCACCCCCGCCTCGGGGATCCGCGTGTACCAGAGCGCCGTCTCCCCGTCCCGAACGCTCCGCCTCGGCGCCGTCTACGGCTGCACCATCACCTTCTGGGACGACACGCCCGAAGACGGCGACCACCTCACGGCCCCGACCCGGACCCTGATCGGCGACCGGATCCCGCACAGCGTCATGCGGCGCAGCACCACCACCCTGGGCGACCGCCGTTACCCCACGCTGGTGGCCTTCAACCAGGCCATCCACGGCGACGTCGACTTCCCCGTGGACGCCGTCTACACCTGGGTGAACGGCGCCGACGTCGACTGGCTGGAGCGCAAGAACGCGGTCCTGGCCGCTCTGGGCATGGCGACCCAGGACGCGGCCACCAGCGCGGCCCGGTTCCGCGACCGAGACGAACTGCGCTACTCCCTCAGGTCCATCGACATGTACGCCCCCTGGATCCGGAACATCTACCTCGTCACCGACCGGCAGGTCCCGGACTGGCTGGACGAGTCCCACCCCCGGGTGCGCGTCGTCGACCACACCGAGATCTTCGGCGACCGGGGAGCGCTGCCCACGTACAACTCGCACGCCATCGAAAGCCAGTTGCACCACATCGAGGGGCTGGCCGAGCACTTCCTCTACTTCAACGACGACGTGTTCCTCGGCCGGACCGTCACCCCCGGCATGTTCTTCCTGGGCAACGGACAGGCCCGGCACTTCATGTCGCCGACGTCCGTGCCGATGTCCCCGCCGTCGGACCACGACGAGCACAACGTCAGCGCCGCGAAGAACAACCGCGCCCTGATCGAGCGGTCCTTCGGGCAGACCCTGGTGCACACGTTCCTGCACGCCCCGCATCCGCTGCGGCGCAGCGTGCTCGCCGACATCGAGCGCGACTACGGGCCCGAGGCGGCGGTCACCGCCGGCAACCAGCTCCGCAGCCACAGTGACGTGTCGATCGCCTCGTCCCTGCACCACTACTACGGCTTCCACACCCTGCGCAGCGTGCCCGGCAGCATCTCCTGCGGATTCGTCAACGTCGGGCTGGCCGAGCACGGCCCCAGGCTGAACCGGATCCTGACGGCGCGTCCCCACGACGTGTTCTGCCTCAACGACTTCCACGACGGCGATGTGCCGGAGGAGGAACAGGACGCGATCCTCGCGGCGTTCCTGCCGAGCTACTTCCCGGTCGCGAGCCAGTACGAGACGGGATCCCCGCGCAACCGGCGCGCCCACGCCGGCTATCTGCCCGGATGGCCGCTGTGACCCACCCCACCCAGACCGAGGAAAGAACCCCGCGCGTGTCCAGCCCCGCCTCCATCCTGCAGATCGTCGCCCACCCGGACGACGACCTGTACTTCATGAACCCCGTGACCTTCCAGGCGATCAAGGCGGGCACGCCCACCACGACCGTCTATCTGACCAGTGGTGACTCGGACGGACGCAACCCCCGCCCCTGGCAGATCGGGTCCCCCGCCGAGGACCGGGAGGCCTACGGGAAGGCGCGGCAGAACGGCCTGCGGGCCGCCTACGGCGCGATGGTTCTCGGCGACCGCACCGCGGCCTGGACACCGTCCACCCTCACCACGGCGGGCGGTGCCGTCGCCGAGGTGTACGCACTGGCCGACGCGCCCCAGGTGAAGCTGGTCTTCCTCAACATCCGGCAGCACGGCACGCCCGACGGACAGCCGCGCAGCTTGCACGTGCTCTGGCAGCAGGAGGTCGAACGGGTCCCCACGCTGGTGGTCAGCGGCGGCCTTGTGGACGAGCGGTCCTGGTACACACGCACCGGCCTGGTGGACACGCTGGTCCAGATCCTCGACCTCGTCCGGCCCACCCTCGTACGCACCATGGATCCGGATCCGGACCGGCTGGTCCACGACGAACGGTTCCCGCAGCACCACGACTTCGGCGACCTGGCCGACCACTGCGACCACACCGCGGCCGGCCTCTTCTCGTGGCTCGCGCTGGAGAGCTACCAGGGGCCCGGCGAGGGCCGCACCTTCGTGGCCGAGGCCTTCCGCGGCTACTCCAACGAACGGTGGCCGCACTCCCTCGGCCCGCGAGCCGTCTCCCTCAAGGAGCACTTCCTCAACATCTACGGCGCGGCCGACGGATACGACTGCGGTGACCCCGCGGGCAGCGGCGACTACGCGGTCGGCTGGAGCGCGCGCACCACGAGCTGGGTACAGAGCACCACTCCGCGCCACCCGCACGGGGCCTGGCTCGGGCGCGACGCGCGCGGCCGCCTCACGGCCTTCGCCGTCGTCAACCAGCAGGCCGCGGTGTGGCTGGAGACCCAGCCGGGCAACGGCCAGTGGCGCGGACCGTTCTTCCTGGGCGGCGGACCGCTCTCACCCGGGCTCGCGGTGAGCCTGACACCGGACGGCCGCTGGCAGGTCCTCGCCCGGCGCATGTCGCACCTGGGGCCGGACCACTCCCAGCGGCGGGAGATCGTCCTGCTCGAACAGGCCGAGCGGGACGGGCGGTTCACCGGGTGGACCATCCTGGGCAACCCCTCCGCGGGGAACCCCGAGCGCGACCGGCATCTGGGCACGCCGGCCGTCACCCGTGACGCGCTGGGACGGCTGCACCTGTTCGTCCGCAACGGGGGACAGGGGCTGCACACCCGCGTCCAGGAGACGGACGGCGTCTGGGGCAGGTGGACGGACCTGCGCGGCCACGAACTCCAGGAGGGCGTCGCGGCGCTGACCGCGCCGAACGGGCGGGTGGAGGTCTTCGCCGCCAGCCGGGAAGGCGTCTTCCACTGGGCGCAGAGCTCCGTCCACCAGCCGCTGCAGCGCGCCCCCCGCTTCCGGCTCACGGCCCCCGCCTCACCCGCCGCGGCCGTCGTCCAGCCGAACGGCCGGGTCATGACGGTCTACCGGCAGCCCGAGACGGGCCGGCTGCTCATGGCCGAGGAGGACGCGCCGGGCGGTCGCTGGACCAGGCCGGCCGAGTCGATCGGCGGACGCGGCGGCTTCGGCGCCGTCGCCTGCGCCCCGGGGCCCGATCCGGAGACCGGAACGCTGGTGGCCACCCTCAGCGATCCCGGCGGCATCGCCTACCGTTTCCTGCCCGGCGACCACCCCTGGCAGGAACTCCCCACCGACACCCTCGGCGGCCCCCCGGCCCACGCCCCCGCCGCGGCCTTCGACGTCCTCGGCCGCGCCACCATCGCGCTGCTGGGCCCGGACGGCCGCCTGGCCGTCGCCCGACAGGCCGGCCGGGGGTCGGTCGGGTTCGGCGCGTGGCAGGTGGTGGGCTGACGGACCAGGGGGTGTCTTGTGGATCAGGCCGGCATGATCCACAAGACACCCCCTGGAGCCGGGGCCGGCCCTGGAGACGTGTCGGGAGACGCGGGTGAGCGATGATGACCACCGTGGACACCGAGACACTCATCGACGCCTGGCGGCGTCTGCTCACCGGCTCCGGCAAGTCATGGGTGCTGTTCGAGCACGGCACCTGCGTGGTGCTCGAACAACCCGCCGCCGATCTCGCCGAGCAGGCCGTCGGCATCCTCCGCGAGTTCGGCCCCGTACACGTCGCCACCTCGGCCGGCGACTTCCGTGTGCTCGAACTCAACACCGGCGAGGGCTGGTTGGTGACGAGTCACCATCCGGACGTCGTCACCTTCGTCCCGCGCGACGATCCCGAGGACCCTTCGCACCTGGCCGTCGGCATCCTGGGCCGCTCCCGCCGGGACCGCGACGGCACGGAACTACGAGCCGTTCATGTCGAGGCGGCACCGCTGCCCTGAAACGGGTCGGAAAAAGGTTCTCCGGAGCACCGAACCTCCCCCGGACATTGCACATCTTCAGATGCGCAGGCGCGCACTGACCTCGCGCGCCGATTCGTAAAAACGAGGGGACCCGAAACATCATGAAGAGCAAGCTGACCGCCGTGGCCCTTGCGGCCGTCGTCGTCGCCGGCACCGCCGCTGCCGCCGTCCCGGCCTCGGCCGCCACCGTCAAGGCCGCGCCGGCCCGCTGCCACACCGCCGACCTGAAGGCCGGCTTCGCCACGGGCGACGACGCGAAGCCGGAGATGGGGCAGACCACGAAGCAGACGCAGGCGTTCATCTGGTTCACCAACCAGAGCAAGCACACCTGCACCCTGTACGGCTTCGCCGGTGTCGACATGATCGGCGGACAGCCGACCGACGGCACCTGGTCGCTGGCGCGCTCCGCCGCGAAGCCCGAGAAGCTGACCCTGGAGCCGGGTGCCACGACGGACTTCAGCATCACCCTGCTCCCGGTGGCCGCGTCCACGCCGCAGAACGAGAAGTTCGTTCCGTCGAAGTTCGTGGTCACCCCGCCGAACGAGACGGAGCACTTCACGCTGAAGTGGCCGTTCGGCGGCCAGATCCTCAAGCAGGACGGCGCCACCCACCCGGCCACCTACCTCAACCCGGTCGGGCTGTAACCAACAGCAGGCGCCGGCCACGACTCGGTGGCCGGCGCCGGTGCGCCGCGGCCCGGCGCTTGTTCAGGCCGTGGTGCGGGACACCGGGATCCACAACTGTGCGTCGGACATCGCCGGGTCGTCCCGCGAGGGGCGGGTGCGCAGGATCTCCGGCCCGGGACGGTACTCGTACGGGTTGGACGGGATCCACTGGGCGGCCACGTCGGCCCACATCTGCTGCAGCGCCTGCGGGAACGGACCGGTGTTGTCGAACACGGCCCAGGTGCCCGCCGGGCAGTCCAGCACGTCGAGGTCCTCGGGCAGCTCGGCGGCCGTGGTCACCACGGCGTGGTAGTAGTCGAGTTCGCTGCCCTCCTCGAAGCCGTCCGAAAGGCGCACGGTCGCCGACACCACGCCCTCCGGATCCTGGTCCGAGAGGCCGGCGATCCGCAGCGTCGTCTCCGGCGAGATGCTCCGGACGTGCTCGGCGATGTGCGGGTTGACGCCCTGGTAGATCAGCGGGACGCGGGCTTTTTTGCCGACGACCCGGAATGCTTCCTTCTCCACGATGCGGTAGCGCATGGTGCTGTTCCCTTCGACGGTGAGGCGGAAGGACAGCCGGGGCTGCGCGTTCAGAGCCGCGCCGGTACGCCGGGCCTCGCCGGGACCGACGCCGTGGACGGCTCGGAACGCCCGGGCGAAGGCCTCCCCGGAGGTGTAGCCGTAGCGGATCGCGATCTCCAGCAAGGCTGGTCGCCCGGCCAGTACCTCGGCCGCCGCCACGGTGAGCCGTCGGCGCCGGATGTACTCCGACAGCGGCATCCCCGCCAGTGACGAGAACAGCCGCCGGAAGTGGTATTCCGACGTGACGGTGATCCGGGCCAGCGCGGACACCTCGATGTGCTGGTCGAGGTGCCCCTCGATGTGCTCCATGGCCTGGTTCAGCCGATCCAGCAACCCCGGCCTCCTTCCCTTTCGTTCACCGACGTTAGGAGGGACCAGGCCTGCCGCACCCGACATTCTGTGCCCGCTCCGGTCGGGTGCGCAGCCAACCGTGCCGGGCCCCTTCCGGATCACCGGCCGTGGCGTTCACGGCCGGGCACGGGCCAAGGGGACCTCGGGGAACAGGCCGTCTCCTTCGGTGCGCCTGGGCTCGGTCATGCTGAAGGCGGGTTGGGCCATGACCCGCGGGCGGGTCCCGTGATTCGGGTTGGAGGAGTGGAACACCAGCGGATGGGCGAGCACCACGTCGCCCTCCTGCGCGACGACCTCGGTCACCCCCGGCCGGCCCTGCTCGCCCAGGATGCGACTCAGGGGTTCGTCGAACCCGTCGGCCTCCAGCCCCTCCGGCTCCGCCTCCCACAGGATGCGGGCGGCCAGGTGATGCGAGCCGTCGACGAGGAGGGTCCCGCCCCCGCCCGGATCCACCGTCGAGAAGCAGAAGAGATTGAGCAGCGCCTGTTGGGGCGACCGGACGTGATGGCGGAACCAGTTTCCCTCGACGTGCCATTCATCCCCGTAGGGAGGATCGTCGAAGGTGGGGAAGGTGACCGGCCACCAGCCCATCTCCCGCGTCATCTCCCAACGGCCGGGCCCCACCAACTGATCCACGGCCGAACGGAACCGCTCGCTCAGAGCGTCCGTGTACGGCGGTTCCGTCAGCATCTCCTGCAGCCAGACCCGGGGCCGGGTCCACTGCTCCGGGCGCTCCAGGTCGATCCCGAGCCGCCCACCGAGGCCCCTGCGCACCGCTTCGGCCACCGTCGGCGCGAAGGCGTTCCGGAGAACGGTCCAGCCTCGTTCGACGAACTCGTCGACCTGACCGTTCGAGAGAGGCCCGGACACCATGGACGGATAGTACGCCGCCGTGCGCGAGCGTCCGGCGCCGCCGACTCCCGCTCAGCCCTGAGCCGTTGCCGCCGCGGGCTGGCCGCGCACCGCGGCCAGGCACTCGTCGTACAGGTCCATGATGTCGCCCTTGCCGTCGTTGCCGACCCACGTCATCGAAGCGGCGTCCAGGCAGGCGAACGCCGTCGCGATCACCGCGCGGGCCCGTGGACCCGCGCTGCCGGTGCCGGCGTCCATGCGCGCCTCGACGAGCGGCAGCAGATCCTCCTGGAACTGCAGCCGCTTTTCGAGCCAACCGGCACGCAGCGACGGGGTGTTGTGCAGGAGGCGGAACCGCTGCAGAGCCTGTTCCCGGCTGTCGTGCAGGGCCAGTACGGCGGCAACGCCTGCGCGCAGGGCCTCCCAGGCGCCGGCTTCGGGGGGCTGTTCGCCGACCGTGTCCGTCAGGACTTGCCCGAACCGGTGCTGGTCGCCGCCGAGGAGGTCCTCCTTGGTGCCGAAGTAGCGGAAGAGGGTGCGCTGGGAGACGCCGGCCTCGCGCGCGATCTGGGCGACGGTCGTCTCGTCGTAGCCCTGCTCGGTGAACAGGCGCAGCGCCGTCTCCAGGATCTCCTGGGAGGCCAGTTGCCGCGTCCGGTCCCACAGCGTGGGTGACGCGCCCGTCGCTGTCTTGGCTTCCTGCTTCATGCCACCAGGCTAGCCGAGCGCTGCCAGGCCGACACTCACGGCATGCTTGGCAGTCGCTGCCAGATTGGCGTACGCTGCCAAAGGTGATCGTCCAGCACGGTCGACCGTGCCGCTCGCGGCCCGAGTCGCGCGCCGATCGCCCCCACCTCGCCGGACTACGCAAAGGAACGCATCATGTCCGCTCCCGCAGCTCTGATCACCGGTGGAACCAGCGGCATCGGCAAGGCGACCGCTGAACTGCTCCACTCCCGCGGCTACCGCGTCATGGTCACCGGCGTCGGCAACGTCGCGGGCGCCGGACTTCCGGAAGACGTCCTGGTCGTCCGGGCCGATGCCCGGTCCCTGCCGGACCTCGATCACGCGATGGACCAGGCACGCCGGCACTTCGGCTCCCTCGACGTGCTCTTCCTCAACGCGGGCGTCTCCCGCCCCGGCCCGATCGAGTCGACCGACGAGGACACCTTCGACGACCTGTTCGACATCAACGTCAAGGGCACCTTCTTCACCCTGCAGAAGGCGCTTCCGCTTCTCAACGAGGGTGCCTCGGTCGTCATCACCGTGGGCGCCGGCGAAGGGCTCGGAGCAGCCGTGACAGCCGCCAAGGGCGCTCTGATGCCCCTCATGCGGTCCCTCGCGCTCGAACTCGCCCCCCGCGGCATCCGCGTCAACGCCGTCAGCCCAGGGCTGGTCGACACGCCTGTCTACAGCAGGATGGGTGTCTCCCGGGAAATGATCGACTCCTGGGGCAAGGACGTGCCGCTCGGCCGCGTCGGCGCTCCCGCCGACATCGCCGAGGCCGTGGCCTTCCTCGCCTCGGCCTCCGCCTCCTACATCACCGGCGACAACCTCATCGTCTCCGGGGGCATCGGAGTGCACGCCCGCGCCTGACGGGCAGGGGGCGGGCGGCCGGCTCTTACGGTATCGGCGTCGGTCCCCTTACCCGTGGGCCCCGGAGGCGAGTCGTCCTGTCAGGGCCGTCCGGGCGGCGCCGTCGCCGACGTGCTCGCCCAAAGGCGCGTGACCAGGCCGACCGCTGTGGCCGCGCGGTCGGCGGCGGCCCCGTCGGCACGCACCTCGGGGACGGACTCGACGTGCAGGAACGGCACGTTCGCGGCGTCGGCGGCCCGGCCCTCGATGTTCAGCCGACCCTCCAGCGGGCAGTTCCGCTCCCAGGCCCGGCACACACGGAAGCCGCGCCTGCCCAGGGCGTCGGCCAGTCTGAGACCGTCCGAGCGGCCCGCCGATCCGGCACCGGTGGAGGCGACCACGTCGTAGCCGGAGGCGGCGGAGGCGGCCATGCCGTGCAGCTGGACGGCGGGCATCCCGCGGCGGACCAGCTCGGCGCAGACGGCGTAGAAGACGGTGTCCTGGCGGTGGGCCACGTCCGCGGCATTACCGCGTCCGGCCGCGCGATGTGCGCCTGCGAGCACCATGACACCGCCGGGGGAGCCGCGCAGGACCCGTACGCCCAGTTGCTCGGTGCCGAGGTCGGCCACCGGGTGCGGGATCTGGACCGACCAGCGCGGAGGGTGGTCCAGATCGACGTAGACCCGGCCCCAGCCGCGCGGGTCCACGGCGGCGTCGGTGCGGTCGGCCACCTCGGTGTAACGGCGGCCGGAGACCCGGTCGAGAACCGTGCGTAGCGTGAAGCCATGCCGGGAGAGCAGCTGTTCCGCCTGTGCCCGGTGGCCGTCCAGGAGCTGCCCGACGCCTTCGGCGACAGCGATGCGGTCCGCCGCGCCGGGTTGCCGGTAACCGTGGCCCGGGCCGAACCGGCTGGTGAAGTCCGCCACCTCCCGCGACAGGTCCACCTGCCGCGCGCCCCCGCCGGGGCGCGCACTCCCGCCGGGGCGGGGGTTCTCGTCCCCGCCCCCGTCGCGGGTGGCGCGGAGCACGGCGGTCAGGACAGCGGCGGTGACCAGCACAATTGTTGCGATCGTGATGATTCGTGGGCGAGTGGCTCTCATGGTCGTATCAAGATATCCGGGTGAGAGAACGCCCTGCCGACCCAGCCCGTTCCGCCGTGTGCGTCAGGCCACTGCCCTGACCGCCGAGCCTGACCGGGCCGGTTCCCGTACGACGCGGCGGGACCGGGTCGGCATCCCGAGCATCGGGTTGGCGACGCTCCAGGCCGCGCCCTTGCAGACCAGTTCCTTGTAGAGGGCGGCGACCCGCCCGGTCAGGGCCGCCCGCACGGCGCGGTCGTCGGCGGTGACGTACTGGATCAGGCCCTCCTTGCGGCCCAGCGAGATGCACTGGTTGAAGTAGCGGAGCGGCGCGTTCGGGAGCTTTCCGCCGGTCAGACGTGCCGCGATGGCGTCGGCGGCCTGCCACGCCATGGGGGTGCCGGAGGCGCACGACATCCGCAGCGGCTTGTCGCCGGCGCCCATCGCCAAGGCCGCGTCGCCGATGGCGTACACGTCCGGGTGCGAGACGGAGCGCATGGTCGCGTCGACCACGATCCGGCCCGTGTCGGTGACCTCCAGGGTGGTGGCCTTCGCGATCGGGTGGACGGCGAAGCCGGTGGTCCACACGGTGACCGCGGCCGGGATGGACGTGCCGTCGGCGGTGGCGACGCGGTCGGCCTCGACGCGGGTGACGGCGGTGTGCTCGTGCACGGTGACGCCGAGCTTGTCGAAGACCTTCCGCACGTGCCGGCGGCCCTTCGGCGAGAGCCAGTCACCGAGGCCGCCCCGGGCGGCGAGGGCGACGTCCAGGTCCGGGCGGGACTCGGCGATCTCGGCCGCGAACTCCAGCCCGGTGAGGCCGCCGCCGACCACGACCACGGGCGCCCCGGCCTGAAGGAGGGCAAGGCGTTCACGCAGCCGCAGGGCTCCGGGACGGCCGGCGATCTCGTGGGCGTACTCGGCGGTGCCGGGGACGCCTTGGTCGTTCCAGCCGCTGCCGAGGGCGTACACGAGGGTGTCGTACGACAGTTCCTCCCGCTCCCTTCCGCCGTCGACGCCGACGACGGAAACGGTCCTGCGGTCGACATCGACACCGGTGACCTTCGCGAGCTTCAGTTCCACGCCGGTGCCCGCGAACATCTCGCCGAAGGGCCGCGGCTCGAGATCCTGGCCGGCCGCGAGCTGGTGCATCCGGACGCGCTCGACGAAGTCGGGCTCGGCGTTGACGAGGGTGATGGCTACGTCCTCCCGGCGCAGCCGCTTGGCGAGGCGCCCGGCGGCGACGGCTCCGGCGTATCCGGCCCCGAGGACGACGATGCGGTGCTGCATGTCCCTGCTCCTGTCTTGAGCTCTTCAGCGGATTCGCCACTTGAACCGGGCGCCCGGCCGTTTCCTGACAGGAGTGCGGTGTGAAGCACCTCACACACACGCGGGCACGGGTCAGAAGGCGTTGAGCAGCGGCTCCCCGTGGGCCTCGGCCGCCCACCGCCGGGTCGCGCGTTCGAGCTTGTCGGGGTTGACCTGGCTCCGGAACGCGGTGATGCCGTCAGGGGTGATCTCCAGGCACATGACGCCGACGACCCGGCCGTCGACGACCGCCACGACGGCGGGGCCACCGTTGGCGGTCGTGGCGTGGACCTCGGGTGAGCCGCCGACGTAGGCCTGCTTGGCCTTGCTCGGCCTGAACAGGTTCCGCAGGAATGTGGCGACCGCGACCGCGCCCTCGAACGCCTTGGCGCGGGCCGGGATCTTGCCCCCGCCGTCCCCGATCGCGACGGCGTCCTGGGTGAGCAGCCGGACGAGCGGCTCGGTCCGGCCGCTGGTGGCGGCCGCGAGGAACTCCTCGACGATCCGCCGGGCGGCGGCCTCGTCGATCTCGGTGCGTGCCCTGCCGTCCGCGACGTGCTTCTTGGCACGGTGGAGGATCTGCTGGCTGGCGGCCTCGGTGATGTCGAGGATCTCGGCGATCTCCCGGTGCGGGTAGTCGAAGGCCTCCCGCAGCACGTACACCGCCCGCTCATTGGGGGAGAGGCGCTCCAGCAGGACGAGGACCGCGTACGAGACCGATTCACGCTGCTCGGCGGTGTCGGCCGGGCCGAGCATCGGGTCCCCGGCCAGCAGCGGCTCGGGAAGCCACTGGCCCACGTACGTCTCGCGCCGCGCGCGGGCCGAGGTGAGCTGGTTGAGGCACAGGTTGGTCAGCACCTTCGTCAGCCATGCCTCGGGCACCTCGACACGGTCGACGTCGGCGCCCTGCCAGCGCAGGAACGTCTCCTGCACGGCGTCCTCCGCCTCGCTCGCGGATCCCAGGAGCCGGTAGGCGATCGCCTCCAGACGGGCCCTGGAAGCCTCGAACCGCTCCACGTCGTCCACGGTCAGCGCCATGCCCCGGATCGTAGCCCGAACGCCGCGTGCCGGGCGCCGCACCCCGCACCCCGCACCCCGCACGCCGCGTCCCGGACACGCCGATGCCCGGCACACCAGTCGGTGCGCCGGGCATCGTGCGTCCGTACGGCGGCGGCTACGCCGGGACGCTCGCCACGCCCGGGGCCAGGAACGGCTTGCCGTTCACGCGTTCCGAGACGCCCTCGCGGTCCAGGTACGGCGTGATGCCGCCCAGGTGGAAGGGCCAGCCGGCGCCGGTGATGAGGCAGAGGTCGATGTCCTGGGCCTCGGCGACGACGCCCTCGTCGAGCATCAGGCCGATCTCCTGGGCCACCGCGTCGAGGACGCGGGCGCGGACCTGCTCCTCGGTCAGGACGGTGTCGCCCTGCTTGAGCAGCGCGGCGACCTCCGGGTCCAGCTCGGGCTTGCCGCTGTCGTAGACGTAGAAGCCGCGCTTGCCCGCCTTGACGACGGCGGCGAGGTTCTCGGAGACCGTGAAGCGGTCCGGGAAGGCCCGGTTGAGGGTCTCCGAGACGTGCAGGCCGATCGCCGGGCCGACCAGCTCCAGGAGGACCAGCGGGGACATCGGCAGGCCCAGGGGCTCCACAGCCTTCTCCGCGACCTCGACCGGCGTGCCCTCGTCGATGACGTTCTGGATCTCGCCCATGAAGCGGGTCAGGATGCGGTTCACGACGAACGCCGGGGCGTCCTTCACCAGCACCGCGGTCTTCTTCAGCTTCTTGGCCACCGCGAAGGCGGTCGCGAGCGACGCGTCGTCGGTCTTCTCGCCGCGGACGATCTCCAGCAGGGGGAGGATCGCCACCGGGTTGAAGAAGTGGAAACCGACGACCCGCTCGGGGTGCTGCAGCTTCGACGCCATCTCCGTCACCGAGAGGGAGGAGGTGTTCGTCGCCAGGATCGCGTGCGCCGGGGCGACCGCCTCGACCTCGGCGAACACCTGCTGCTTGACGCCGATCTCCTCGAAGACCGCTTCGATGATGAAGTCGGCGTCCGCGAAGCCCTCGGCCTTGTCCAGCACACCGGTGACCAGGGCCTTCAGCCTGTTCGCCTTGTCCTGGTTGATGCGGCCCTTGCCCAGCAGCTTGTCGATCTCGGCGTGGACGTAGCCCACACCCTTGTCGACGCGCTCCTGGTCGATGTCCGTGAGGACGACCGGGACCTCCAGGCGGCGCAGGAACAGCAGGGCGAGCTGCGAGGCCATCAGGCCCGCACCGACCACGCCGACCTTCGTCACCGGACGCGCCAGGTTCTTGTCCGGGGCACCCGCCGGGCGCTTGCCGCGCTTCTGCACCAGGTTGAAGGCGTAGATGCCGGCGCGCAGCTCGCCGCCCATGATGAGGTCGGCCAGCGCCTGGTCCTCGGCGTCGTAGCCCTGCTGCAGGTCGCCGTTCTTGGCGGCGGCGATGATGTCGAGGGCGCGGTAGGCGGCCGGGGCCGCGCCGTGCACCTTGGAGTCGGCGATGAAGCGGCCCTTGGCGACGGCCTGGTCCCAGCCCTCACCGCGGTCGATCGCCGGGCGCTCGACGGCGATCTCGCCCTTGAGGACGGCCGCCGTCCAGATCAGCGACTGCTCCAGGAAGTCGGCACCCTCGAAGATGGCGTCGGCGATCCCGAGCTCGTAGACCTGCTTGCCCCCCAGCTGCTTGTTCTGGTTGAGGCTGTTCTCGATGATGACCGAGACGGCCTTGTCGGCGCCGATCAGGTTCGGCAGCAGCGTGCAGCCGCCCCAGCCGGGGACCAGGCCGAGGAAGACCTCGGGGAGGGAGAAGGCGGGGAGGGCCGCGGACACCGTGCGGTAGGTGCAGTGCAGGCCGACCTCGACGCCGCCGCCCATCGCCGCGCCGTTGTAGTACGCGAAGGTGGGGACCGCGAGGCCGGACAGCCGCTTGAAGACCTCGTGGCCGCCCTTGCCGATGGCCAGCGCGTCCTTGTGCTCCTTGAGCAGCTCGACGCCCTTGAGGTCGGCGCCGACCGCGAAGATGAACGGCTTGCCGGTGATGCCGACGCCGACGATCTCGCCGTCCGCGGCCTCCTTCTCGACCTGGTCGATCGCGGTGTTGAGGTTCGCGAGCGAGGCCGGGCCGAAGGTGGTCGGCTTGGTGTGGTCGAAGCCGTTGTCCAGGGTGATGAGGGCGAAGCGGCCCGCACCCAGGGGGAGGTCGAAGTGGCGTACGTGCGCCTGCGTGACGACCTCGTCCGGGAACAGCTCGGCCGCGCCCTTCAGGAGTTCAGCGGTGGTGCTCACTTGTCGCCTCCGTCGAAGTGCGGGTTCTCCCAGATGACCGTCGCGCCCATGCCGAAGCCGACGCACATGGTGGTCAGGCCGTAGCGGACGTGCGGCTGCTCCTCGAACTGGCGGGCCAGCTGCGTCATCAGACGGACGCCGGAGGAGGCCAGCGGGTGGCCGAAGGCGATGGCGCCGCCGTACTGGTTGACGCGCTCGTCGTCGTCGGCGATGCCGTAGTGGTCGAGGAAGGCCAGGACCTGGACGGCGAAGGCCTCGTTGATCTCGAAGAGGTTGATGTCCTCGATGGACAGGCCCGCCTTGGCGAGGGCCTTCTCCGTGGCCGGGATCGGGCCGTAGCCCATGACCTCCGGCTCCACGCCCGCGAAGGCGTAGGAGACCAGGCGCATCTTGACCGGCAGGCCGTTCTCGCGGGCGAAGTCCTCGGACGCGATGATCGAGGCGGTGGCGCCGTCGTTCAGGCCGGCCGCGTTGCCGGCGGTGACCCGGCCGTGGACGCGGAACGGGGTCTTCAGGCCGGAGAGGTTCTCCAGGGTCGTGCCCGGGCGCATCGGCTCGTCGGCGGTGACCAGGCCCCAGCCCGTCTCACCGGCCTCGGGGCTGGTGCGGCGCACCGAGATCGGCACCAGGTCGGCCTGGATCTTGCCGTTGGCGTACGCCTTGGCGGCCTTCTCCTGCGAGCGCACCGCGTACTCGTCGGCGCGGAGCTTGGTGATGTGCGGGTAGCGGTCGTGCAGGTTCTCGGCGGTCATGCCCATGAACAGCGCCGACTCGTCGACCAGCTTTTCGCTGACGAAGCGCGGGTTCGGGTCCACGCCCTCGCCCATCGGGTGGCGGCCCATGTGCTCGACACCACCGGCGATGACGGCGTCGTACGCGCCGAACGCGATCGAACCGGCCGTGGTCGTCACGGCGGTCAGCGCGCCCGCGCACATGCGGTCGATGGAGTAACCGGGGACGGACTGGGGCAGACCGGCCAGGATGCCGGCCGTGCGGCCCAGGGTCAGGCCCTGGTCACCGATCTGCGTGGTCGCGGCGATGGCGACCTCGTCGATCTTCTTCGGGTCGAGCCCGGGGTTGCGGCGCAGCAGCTCCCGGATCGCCTTCACGACGAGGTCGTCGGCGCGGGTCTCGTGGTAGATGCCCTTGGGGCCCGCCTTGCCGAACGGGGTGCGGACGCCGTCTACGAAGACGACGTCCCTGACGGTACGAGGCACGATGGCTCTCCTCCAGGGTGCGGGATGGCACTGCTGCGACGCGCAAGCGCTGAGCGCGCGCTCAGGACCCATGCTACTTATCGGTAACGTAGCTGCCCAGTCCAGGCTGCCCAAGCGGTGAAGGTCACACCGCCGGCGCGGTGGGAGGCTCATCGTCTCCTGATCGCCTCGGCGATCCGCTGGGCGGCCTCGGCGGCCGTGAGACGCGTGGTGTCGACGAGCTCGGCCTCGGCGTGCAGCCACGTACGGGCCGCCGCGCCGTGGTGCCGTTCAGGCATACGATCACGGGACCCGGTGCCGGCGATCCGGTGGTGCCGTCGACCCCCTCGGCGTCAGCACGGGGGTGGGGACCGGGTGCGAGGCCGGACCCTCTCCCGTGATCACCCCGAACAGCGTCCTGGCCGCCTCCGCGCCAAAACCGTGCACGTCATGGCTCATCGCGGACAGCGTCGGGTGGGTCAGCCGGCACAGCTGGGAGTCGTCCCAGGCCAGCAGGGACACGTCGGCGGGCACCCGCAGGCCCATCTCGGACGCCACCGAGAGCCCGGCCACCGCCATGATGTCGTTGTCGTAGACGATCGCGGTGGGCCGGTCCTGCGGCGCGGCGGTGAGCAGCGAGCGCGTCGCCCGGGCCCCCGCCTCGCCGGAGTAGTCCGTGGTGACCTGCCAGGCCCCGGCCAGCTCCAGGGACCGTGCCGCCTGGTCGAAGGCGGCCGTGCGCATCGCGGTGTGCCCGAGCGCCGCCGCGCCGCCGACCCGGGCGATCCGCCGGTGTCCGAGCGCGGCGAGGTAGCGCACGGCCTCCGTGACGGCGGTGGCGTCGTCGGTCCACACGGAGGTGAGCCCCCCGGTCAGTGACGGGTGCCCGACGGCCACCACCGGCAGCCCCAGCCGCTCGGCCGCCGCCGGCCTGGGGTCGTCCGCCCCGAAGTCCACCAGGATCGACCCGCCGATCTGCCGCCCCTTCCACCAGGACTCCAGCAGACCGGCCTCCTCCCTCACGTTCCGTACGAGCCTGAGCAGCAGCGAGCAGGACCGCTCGGTCAGCACGCTCTCCACGCCCGAGATGAACTCCATGTAGAAGGGTTCGAGGCCCAGCATCTGGGCCGGCCGGCAGATCGCCAGCCCGACCACGTCCACCCGGGCGCCCGCGAGCGACCGCGCGGTGAGGTTCGGCGCCCAGCCCAGCTCCCGCGCCGCCGCGAAGATCCGGTCGCGGGTCGCCTCCGACAGCCCCGGCTTGTGGTTGAAGGCCAGCGACACCGCGCCCTTGGACACGCCGGCCCGCGCGGCGACGTCCCTGATGGTGACGCGAGGGGGCGGCGTCGCCGTCATCAGGCGGGCTCCACGCAGTACAGGGCGGCCCGGGCGGCGGCCTCGTCGGGAGTCTTCCAGCCCCGCACGCCGATCGTGACCCGTTCCCCGGGAAGCAGCGTGACCAGCCCACGGTCCGCCCGCGCCGCCGGGTCCAGCCGGTCGGCCTGCAGCAGCAGGTCCCGTACGAGGGTACGGGCCGTCACCGTCACCGCGCCCGGCGCGACGCTCACGTCGAACTCCGGCCGGGGGTACGGGATCTCACGGTCGGGTGCCGGGAAGTACAGAGCACGCACCTCTCCCCCACTCTCGACTTCGCTCGAGCGGGGGGACCCCCATGTGTCGGCGACCAGGAACTCCTTCGGCCCGGCCGGCCCGAGCTCGCCGGGCACCTCGATGTCCGCCACCGCCCGCGCCCGCGCGGCCAGACGCATGCTCGCCGCGCCGACCACCGCACCCTCCACGGTCATCCGGCGCAGCGTCACCGTCCCCGTCCACTCCTCGGCGGCCTGGTTGACGGCGGCCAGCACCAGCCCGCCCGCCCCCGCCCGCAGCGTCAGCAGCCGGTCGGCGTACAGCCGTCGCAGCTCGTGGTACAGCGGTTTCTCCCGCCCGTCCCCGTCGACGGCCGACCACGACGTCACCGGCCAGCAGTCGTTGAGCTGCCAGACCACCGTCCCCGCGCACACCGGCCAGTGCGACCGCCAGTGCTCGATCCCGGCGGCCACCGCCCGCGCCTGGTTGACCTGCGTCAGGTAGTGCCAGCGGTCGAAGTCCCCTTCAGGCGACGCGAAATGACGGACGAGACCGCGCTCCAGCTTGCCGTTGCCGTCGTCCGCCTTCTGGTGGTGCAGCATGCCGGGGGAGTCCGCGGCGAGCTCCTCACCGGGCAGCGCGCGCCGCAGCGTCGCGTACGCGGGCGGCGCCTGCCAGCCGAACTCGGCCACGAAACGCGGCACGTTCAGCCGGTAGTCCGCGTAGTCCTCCCGGTTCCACACCTCCCACGAGTGGTGCGTGCCGTGCGCCGGGTCGTTCGGGTGGTGCGCCCAGGATCCCGACCACGGACTGCCCGCCGTGTACGGCCGCGTCGGATCCAGCTCGGCCACCACCCGCGGCAGCAGCCCCAGGTAGTACCCCTCGCCCCAGGAGTCCCCGGCCAGCCGCCGCTCCCACCCCCAGTCCCTGAAGCCCCACAGGTTCTCGTTGTTGCCGTTCCACAGCACCAGCGAGGGGTGCGGCATCAGCCGTACGACGTTCTCCCGGGCCTCCGCCTCCACCTCGCCGCGCAGCGGCTGCTCCTCCGGGTAGGCCGCGCACGCGAACGGGAAGTCCTGCCAGACCATCAGGCCCAGTTCGTCGCAGGCGTCGTAGAAGTCCTCGCTCTCGTAGATCCCGCCGCCCCACACCCGCACCAGGTCCACACCCGCCGCGGCGGCCTGCCCCAGCCGCTCCCGGTAGCGCTCGCGGGTGACACGGGAGGGGAAGACGTCGTCCGGGATCCAGTTCACGCCCCGCGCGAACAGCCGCTCCCCGTTGACGACGAGGGTGAAGCCGGTGCCGTGGGCGTCGGGCCGCCGGTCCAGCCCGACGTTACGGAAACCGATCCGGCGGTGCCAGGTGTCGAGCACCTCGTCACCGTGGACCAACGTCAACTCGGTGCCGTAGAGCGGCTGCTCCCCGTAGTCACGGGGCCACCACAGCTCCACGTCCGGGATCCTCAGCCGTACGACACCGCTCGTCCCGTCGACCTCGGCGCGCGCCGCCCGCCCACCCACCCGGGCCTCTACGGCCAGCCGTGCCTCGACCCGGGTCCGCTCGACGTCCACCCGCAACTCGACGACGCCCGTGCCCTGCTCGACGGTCACCAGGGGCCGCACCCGGCTGATCCGGGCGGTCGACCAGCGGTCCAGTCGCACCGGCCGCCAGATGCCCGCCGTGACCAGCGTGGGCCCCCAGTCCCAGCCGAACGAGCAGGCCATCTTGCGGATGTACTGGTACGGCTCGGCGTAGGCGGCGGGCCGCTCGCCCAGCCGCTCGCGGACGGCCTCGGCCTCGGTGTAGGCGGAGGCGAAGCGCACTGCCAGCAGTCCCGTCGCCCCGGTCACGTCGAAGCGATGGGAGCGGTGCATGTTCCGTACCCTGCCCAGGAGTTGCCCGTCGAGCGTGATCCGGGCAGCGGTGTCCAGACCGTCGAAGACGAGATCGGTCCGCTCGTGCGCGGACGTCTCCGGCAGCTCCCTCTCGTACGTCCACTCCCGCTGCCCGACCCAGGCCACCTCCGTCTCGTCGCGTCCGAGGAACGGGTCCGGGATCAGTCCGGCCGCGAGCAGATCCGTGTGCACGCAACCCGGCACCCGGGCGGGCAGGGCCTCTCCTTCGTGGCGCAGGATCCAGCCTTCGGTGAGCGGTGTGGCCTCCAGCATGCGCACTCCCTAAACCGGTCCAACCACGGGATCGGACATACCTGTCCAGCCTTGGCGGGATTGGGACTTTACCGGTTGAGGAAAGCGCTGTCAGAGTGCCGAACCAGCCATCTCGCACGTGCTCGTCCGTCCCATGCGTCATGAACGGAATGAACGGAGCTGATGCACATGAACCGCCGCACGATTCTGGCCTCGGCCGCGGGAGCCGCCCTGTTGCTCGCCGGCTGCACCGGTACGGGGGGCTCCACGAAGGGCGCCGACGCTAAGGCGCCGGACGACCCGTCCAAGGTGAGCGGGACCATCACGGTCCTCACCCAGCGGACCGACCTCGTGCAGGACGGCACGATGAAGAAGTACGCCGCCGAGTTCAACAGGACGTACCCGAAGGTGAAGGTCAAGTTCCAGGCCCTCACCAACTACGAGTCCGAAGTCAAGATCCGTATGAACACGGAGAACTACGGCGACGTCCTGCTGATCCCCGCGGTGATCAAGAAGAGCGACTACCCCAGGTTCTTCGCCTCCCTCGGCACCCAGCAGGAGCGCGCCAGGAAGTACCGGTTCACCGACTTCACCACCGTCGACGGCAAGGTCTACGGCCAGAGCCCGATCGGTGTGACGCCCGGCTTCGTCTACAACAAGCGGGTCTGGAAGCAGGCCGGCGTCACCGCGTGGCCCACCACCCCGGCCGAGTTCCTCGACGACCTCAAGGCGATCAAGTCGAAGACCGGCGCGATCCCGTACTACACGAACTTCGCCGCCCAGTGGCCGCTGACCTCCTGGACGTTCGTGAACGGCTCGGTGCACTGCGACACCCGGGCCACCACCGAGCTCGCCGACGGGGACCCCTGGGCCGAGGGCGCGGACCTGCGCGTCGGCGACGGACTGCTGTACGACATCGTGCACGACGGGCTCGCCGAGAAGGACCCGACGACCACCAACTGGGAGGCGTCCAAGGCCCGGTTGGCCAAGGGAGAGATCGCCACGCAGTGGCTCGGCACCTGGGCTGTCATCCAGTTCCAGGACGCGGCCCGCAAGGCCCGGGTGAACCCCGACGACATCGGCTTCATGCCCTTCCCCGCCCAGGTGGACGGCAAGTTCTGCGCGACCGTCGGCCCCGACTACAACCAGGCCGTCAACGTCCACTCCGCGCACAAGGAGGCGGCCCGCGCCTGGATCGACTGGTTCACCGACAAGTCCGGCTACGACAAGGACAACCTCGCCATCTCCCCGCTCAAGGACGCGCCCCTGCCCACCGTCCTCAAGCCGTACGAGGACGCGGGTGTGAAGCTGATCGAGCTGGACGACTCGGCGGGCGCCAAGCTCAAGCTCGTCGACGACCAGTCGGAGGTCGGCATCTACAAGCCCGACTACCGCCAGGACCTGGTCGACCTCGCGCGCGGCGCGAAGAGCGGCAGCCTCGACGACTTCCTGAACGGCCTCACCAAGAAGTGGACCGCGGCGCAGAAGACCGTGGGGTCGGGGTCCTGATGACGGACACCACCCGGAAGGCGGCCCACGGGGTGACCACGGCCCCGGCCCGGCCGGCGCCCGTCCCGCAACCGACGCCCCGCCGGAAACGGATCGGCCGGGCGGCGACCCCCTGGCTCTTCCTGCTCGCCCCGCTGGCCCTGCTGATCACTTTTACCTACGCGCCGATCGCCAACATGGTCGCGTACAGCTTCACCGACTGGGACGGCGTCAGCCCGGAACTGCACTACACCGGCACCGGCAACTACACCGAACTCTTCACCCGGCCCGACCTCTTCGAGGTCTTCTTCGTCAGCGGCTACTACCTGGCCGCCTCCGCCGTGCAGATCGTCGCCGCGCTCTACTTCGCGACCGTCCTGAGCTTCGACGTCCGCTTCCGGAACTTCTTCAAGGGCGTGCTTTTCTTCCCCTACCTGATCAACGGGGTGGCGATCGGCTTCGTCTTCCTCTACTTCTTCCAGGACGGCGGCACCCTGGACTCGGTGCTGAGCCTGTTCGGCGCGCACTCCCACCACGCCTGGCTGGGCACCCCGGTCTCCGCGAACCTCTCCCTCGCGGGCGTCTCCGTCTGGCGCTACCTCGGCCTGAACTTCGTCCTCTTCCTCGGCGCGATCCAGTCCATCCCGGGGGAGCTGTACGAGGCGGCTGAACTGGACGGCGCGAACCGCTGGCAGCAGTTCCGCCACATCATCGCGCCCGGCATCAAGCCGGTGGTGACACTGACCGTGATCCTCTCGGTCTCCGGCTCGCTGTCCGCCTTCGACATCCCCTACATCATGACCGGCGGTGCGACCGGAACGGAGACCTTCGTGATCCAGACCGTGAAGCTGGCCTTCCAGTTCAACAAGACGGGGCTCGCCTCGGCGGCCGCTGTCGTCCTGCTGCTGATCGTCCTGGCGGTGACCTGGCTGCAACGGCGGCTCGTCCCCGACGACAAGGTGGACCTGGTATGACGCGCGGTACCGTCGCCCGCACCCTGGTGTACCTGTCGCTGATCACCGCGACGGTGGTCGTGCTGCTCCCGCTCGGCGCCGTCCTCCTGACGTCCCTGAAGACCCCGAAGGAGATGGCCGACGACAGCGGCGCCCTCACCGCGCCGCACGACCTGCTCAACTTCCACAACTACGTGACGGCGTTCCAGGACGGCGGAATGCTGCGGGCCTTCGGCAACACGGCCTTCATCCTGGTCTTCGCCATCGGCGGCACCGTTCTCATCGGCTCGATGACCGCGTACGCCATCGACCGGTTCACCTTCCGCTTCAAGAAGCTCGTGGTGGCGCTGTTCCTGCTGGCCGCGCTGGTCCCCGGTGTGACCACCCAGGTGGCCACCTTCCAGATCGTCAACAGCTTCGGCCTCTTCGACACCCGGTGGGCGCCGATCGCGCTCTACATGGGCACGGACATCGTCTCGATCTACATCTTCCTGCAGTTCGTCAGGTCGATCCCGATCTCCCTCGACGAGGCCGCCCGGCTGGACGGCGCCAACGCCTTCACCATCTACCGGAAGATCATCTTTCCGCTGCTGAAACCCGCGACGGCGACCGTGGTGATCGTGAAGGGGATCGCCGTCTACAACGATTTCTACATCCCCTTCCTCTATATGCCGTCCCAGGATCTTGGCGTGATCTCGACGTCTCTTTTCCGCTTCCGCGGCCCCTTCGGCGCCCACTGGGAGACGATCTCGGCAGGAGCGGTACTCGTGATCCTGCCGACGCTGATCGTCTTCCTGTGCCTGCAGAGGTTCATCTACAACGGCTTCATGAAGGGGGCGACCAGGTGAGCGGCACCCCGGGCCGCACCTCGGTCAGGGGGTCTCGGCGGTCAGAGCGGCCACCAGGACCGGCGTCACCAGCTCCACCTGCCACGGCCGCGCCCCGTGTCCGGCGAGAGCCGCCGCCACGGACTCGTCGTCCACACTCTTCGGCGGCTCCCAGCAGAGCCGCCGCACCGTGTCCGGGGTGATCAGGTTCTCCTGTGGCATGTTCAGCCGCTCGGCCAGGGCCGAGACCCCTGCCCGGGCGGCGGACAGCCGCGCCGCGGCGGAGGGGTCCTTGTCCGCCCACGCCCGGGGCGGCGGCGGCCCGGTGACCGGCTGCCCCGGCTGCGGAAGCTGCGCGTCGGGGAGCGCCTTGGCGCGGTCCACCGCCGCCTGCCACTGCTCGAGCTGCCGCCGGCCCACCCGGTGGCCGAACCCGTTCAGCGCCGCGAGGGCGTGCACGTTGCCCGGCAGGGCGAGCGCGGCCTCGACGATGGCGGCGTCACTGAGCACCTTGCCCGGCGACACGTCCCGCCGCTGGGCGATGCGGTCCCTCGTCTGCCACAGTTCGCGCACGACGGCGAGCTGCCGCCGGCGGCGCACCTTGTGCATCCCGGACGTACGGCGCCAGGGGTCCTTGCGCGGCTCGGCGGGCGGCGCGGTCGCGATGGCGTCGAACTCCTGCCGGGCCCACTCCAGCTTGCCCTGCCGGTCCAGCTCCTTCTCCAGGGCGTCGCGCAGGTCGACGAGCAGTTCGACGTCCAGCGCGGCGTACCTCAGCCACGGCTCGGGCAGCGGCCGGGTCGACCAGTCGACGGCGGAGTGGCCCTTCTCCAGTACGAAGCCGAGGACGCCCTCGACCATCGCGCCGAGGCCGACCCGGGGGAACCCTGCGAGCCGGCCGGCCAGCTCGGTGTCGAACAGGCCGCTGGGCATCATGCCTATCTCACGCAGACAGGGCAGGTCCTGGGTGGCCGCGTGCAGCACCCACTCGACGCCCGACAGGGCCTCGCCGAGGCCCGACAGATCGGGGCAGGCGACGGGGTCGATCAGCGCGGTCCCGGCGCCCTCACGGCGCAACTGCACCAGATAGGCGCGCTGCCCATAGCGGTAGCCGGAGGCGCGCTCGGCGTCCACGGCGACGGGGCCGCTGCCCGCGGCGAAGGCAGCGACCACCTCGGTCAGCGCGGCCTCGTCGGCGATCACCGGGGGAATGCCCTCGCGCGGCTCGAGAAGAGGAATCGGCGCCGCCGTCGCAGAAGATCCGCCGTCGTCCGGAGGGGTTCCTCCGGTGGTGCGCAGTGGCATGTCTGCTGCGGTCTCTTGGGCGTCGGTCACCTGTCAAGGGTATCCGTGTGTGGACAGCACCCGTCGACGGAACGTTCCGTCGACGGGCGTGGGAGGGGCGTAAACCAGTCAGGAACCGGTCGGGCGGGTGACAGCTGTGGTTCACATGGACGAACGCCGGAGAGGTCAGTGGATGATCCCGGTACGCAGGGCCACCGCCACCATCCCGGCCCGGTCGCCCGTGCCGAGCTTGCGGGCGATACGGGCGAGGTGGCTCTTGACGGTCAGGGCGGACAGCCCCATCGAGACGCCGATCGCCTTGTTCGACTGGCCTTCGGCGACCAGCCGCAGCACCTCGACCTCGCGGCCGGACAGCTCCCGGTAGCCGCCCGGGTGGCTCGGGGCGCCCGGGGGACGGCGGTGCATGCGGGCGGCGGCGCCGATGGGGGCGGCACCGGGCCGGGCGGGGAGTCCGATGTTGGTCCGGGTGCCGGTGACGACGTAGCCCTTGACCCCGCCGGCCAGGGCGTTGCGCACGGCGCCGATGTCGTCGGCGGCGGACAGCGCGAGGCCGTTGGGCCAGCCAGCGGCGCGGGTCTCGGACAGCAGGGTCAGGCCGGAGCCGTCGGGGAGGTGGACGTCGGCGACGCAGATGTCACGGGGGTTGCCGATGCGGGGACGAGCCTCCGCGATGGACGAGGCCTCGATGACGTCGCGTACACCGAGCGCCCACAGATGGCGGGTGACGGTGGAGCGGACGCGCGGGTCGGCCACGACCACCATGGCGGTCGGCTTGTTCGGGCGGTAGGCGACCAGGCTTGCGGGCTGCTCGAGGAGAACGGACACCAGGCCTCCTGGGGTGGCGGGGACGGGGCCGGCTATGGGGATGAAGCCGGGACGAACCGTGCTTTCAAGGTCACAGTCGTCTTCGGCACCAAACGTGTCCGCCTTTAGGGAATGATCACGATCCAGTGAGTAACAATACGGGCAATTCGGACACGCGATCGATCACCCGAAGATCGAGTCGGTCCGAGCCGGTGCGATTCCGGTTCGGAAAGTGGCCGTATCGACAAAGAGAGGGTCAACGAAGGGTGAGTCGGTCGACCATCGGGTAGACGCCGCCGCATCCTCAGTGGGGCCGACGGGACCGGTGGGGCGAGCGGGACTGGCGGACCAGCGGAAGTGATGGCGAGCGGGACTGACGGACCAGCGGGACTGACGGACTAGCGGGACTGGGGTCCCCTGCGCTGCGGCAGGGTCACCACGGACGCGTCGCCGGGTGCGGCCGGCGGCAGGCCCGCGACCTGGGCCAGCAGGTCGCACCACGAAGCGAGGTGGGCGGCGGTCTCCGGGACCCCGCCCAGGCCCTCGCGGGGCGTCCAGGAGGCGCGGATCTCGATCTGCGAGGCGGCGGGACGTTCGGACAGCCCGCCGAAGTAGTGCGAGCTCGCGCGCGTCACCGTGCCGCTCGGCTCGCCGTACGTGAGACCGCGGGCCTGCAGGGCGCCGGTCAACCACGACCAGCACACCTCGGGCAGCAGCGGATCGGCCGCCATCTCCGGCTCCAGCTCCGCGCGCACCAGGGTCACCAGTCGGAAGGTGCCGCGCCAGGCGTCGTGCCCGGCCGGATCGTGCAGCAGCACCAGACGGCCGTCGGCGAGGTCCTGGTCGCCGTCGACGACCGCGGCCTCCAGGGCGTACGCGAAGGGGGCGAGCCGCTGCGGAGCGGGCGTCGGCTCCACCTCGATCTGCGGCCGCAGCCGGGCGGCCCGCAGTGCCTCGACCGCGGCACGGAAGGCCGGCGGGGTCCCGCCGCCCGTATGCCCCTCCGCTTCCCCCGTCTCCTTCGCGTCGTCCATCCCACCAGCGCCGTCCGACAGTCGTCCCTGAGCCGCAGCCATGCGGGGAAGAGTAAGGGGAACGAGGGCGTCGTGCAGGGCAGACACCCCGCACCGGCGGTCGCCGCACCCCGGCATGGGCCCCGGCGCCGCCGTGCGAGACTTGCCCCGTGAGTGCCAACGAGACTTCCACCGGCGGGCAGCCGACGCCGCCGTCCGCGACGTACGACTCCCCCTTCCTCAAGGCGTGCAGGCGCGAGCCCGTGCCGCACACGCCCGTGTGGTTCATGCGGCAGGCCGGGCGCTCCCTGCCGGAATACCACAAGGTGCGCGAGGGCGTCGGGATGCTGGAGTCCTGCACGCGGCCCGAGCTGGTCGCCGAGATCACGCTGCAGCCCGTGCGCAGGCACAACGTGGACGCGGCGATCTACTTCAGCGACATCGTCGTACCGCTGAAGGCCATCGGTATCGACCTCGACATCAAGCCCGGCGTCGGCCCGGTCGTCGCGCAGCCGGTCCGCACCCGGGCCGACCTCGCCCGGCTGCGCGACCTGACCCCCGAGGACGTCTCCTACGTCACCGAGGCGATCGGCCTGCTCACCCGCGAGCTGGGCGGCACCCCGCTGATCGGCTTCGCCGGCGCACCGTTCACCCTCGCCAGCTATCTCGTCGAGGGGGGTCCGTCCCGCACCTTCGAGAACGCCAAGGCGATGATGTACGGCGACCCCGAGCTGTGGGCCGACCTGCTGGACCGCCTCGCGGACATCACCGCCACCTTCCTGAAGGTGCAGATCGAGGCGGGCGCCTCGGCGGTGCAGCTGTTCGACTCCTGGGCCGGAGCGCTGGCCCCGGCCGACTACCGCCACTCGGCGATGCCGGCCTCGGCGAAGGTCTTCGAGGCGGTCGCGGGGTACGGCATCCCGCGCATCCACTTCGGCGTCGGCACAGGCGAGCTGCTGAAGCTCATGGGCGAGGCCGGCGCGGACGTCGTCGGCGTCGACTGGCGCGTCCCGCTGGACGAGGCCGCCCGCCGGGTCGGCCCCGGCAAGGCGCTGCAGGGCAACCTCGACCCGACCGTCCTGTTCGCCGGCACCGAGGTCGTCGAGGCCAAGACCCGAGAGGTCCTCGACGCGGCCGCGAAGCTGGAGGGCCACGTCTTCAACCTCGGCCACGGGGTCATGCCGGCCACCGACCCGGACGCGCTGACCCGACTCGTGGAGTACGTGCACACGCAGACCGCCCGCTGACTCACCCCCTGCCGGGGCGGCTGGTGACGCGTTCCGGACGTTCAGCCGGCCGGCCTGTCAGGTGCACGAAGGCGTCATCGAGGGTCGGCCGGCGCACGGTGAAGTCGGTCACCCGGACGCACGCGTTGCGCAGTGCGACCGCCACATCGGCGACGTCGCCGAGACCGTCGTTCAGCTGGATGGCCACCCGGCCCTTCTCGGCGTCCACCGTCGGCACCGTCGTCAGGGCCGGTCCGAGTGCGGCGAGCACCTCCCCGACCTCGGACGGTGCCGCCACCGTCAGTTCCAGCCACTCGCGCCCCACTTTGCGTTTCAGGGCGTCGGGTGTGCCGTCGGCGATCACCCGGCCGGCGTCGACTACCACGATCCGGTCGGCGAGGAAGTCGGCCTCCTCCAGGTATTGCGTCGTCAGCAGCACGGTCACACCGTTGTCCACCAATTCCCGGACCAGGTCCCACAGCGCCATCCGGCTGACCGGGTCCAGGCCCGTGGTCGGCTCGTCGAGGAAGAGGACGGGCGGCGAGGTGATCAGGCAGCTCGCGAGGTCCAGACGGCGCCGCATGCCGCCGGAGTAGGTACCCGCCGGCCGGTGGGCGACGGCCGCGAGGCCGAAGCGCTCCAGAAGTTCGTCCGCGCGCCGGCGCGCGGCCCGCCGGCCGAGATGCAGCAGCGTGCCGAGCAGGACGAGGTTCTCGTGTCCGGTGAGCACCTCGTCCACCGCGGCGTACTGGCCGGCGAGGCCGATGTGCCGGCGTACCTCGCGCGGCTGCCTGACCACGTCGAAACCGGCGACCTCGGCATGGCCCCCGTCCGGCTCCACGAGCGTCGTGAGTACTTGCACGGTGGTCGTCTTGCCCGCCCCGTTGGGGCCGAGAAGGCCCAGCACCGTACCGGCCCCCACCTGCAGGTCGATCCCGCGGAGCGCCTCGACGTTCTGGTAACGCTTGCGGATGCCCTCCGCCCGGATGGCTGTCTCCACCTCCGCCGCCCCGCCCCGCTCAGCGCACCGGGTCCGCGGACCGCTCCCGCAGGCTGCGCGGGCGCATGTCCGTCCAGTGCTCCTCCACGTACGCCAGCGCGGTGTCGTGCGGGCTCTCGTCGAGCGCCACGGTCCAGCCGGGAGGTGTCTGTGCGAAGGCGGGCCAGAGGGAGTACTGGGTCTCCTCGTTCACCAGGACGAGAAACGTACCGTTCTGGTCGTCGAAGGGATTCGGCATGGTCGTCACTTCCGTTCTGTCGTCGAGTGGTCGGGGTCAGCGGAGTTCTGGAACTCGACTGTGGCAGGCGCCGCTGACACCGGACTGATGCCGTGGTGCATGCCGGGCCGGGTCAGTCGAGACGCACCGCCAGGCTCGTGTAGCCGTACACGAAGTTGGAGTAGAGCATCTGCGGCCTGCCGAGGATCTCGATGTGCCCGACCTTGGACCGGAGTGCGCAGAGCATGGCCTCGACATGGGTGCGCCCGAGGAACGCCCCGAGGCAGAAGTGCGGCCCGTGTCCGAAGGCCACATGCTTGTTGGGGCTCCGCGCCAGATCGAAGCGCTCCGGGGCCGGGAAGACGTCCTCGTCGAAGTTGGCGGAGCTGTTCCACAGGGTGACCACGTCGCCGGCGGCGATGGTCCGGTCACGTATCTCCACCTCGGCCAGCGCACGCCGGCCGAAGTGCATC
Source organism: Streptomyces sp. NPDC001843 (assembly GCF_042891955.1). NCBI lineage: Bacteria > Bacillati > Actinomycetota > Actinomycetes > Kitasatosporales > Streptomycetaceae > Streptomyces > Streptomyces sp. NPDC001843. The sequence continues at coordinate 470,905 of NZ_JBIATQ010000007.1, forward strand.
GCCGGAGTCGTCCAGCGCAGCACTTCCTCCGTCGCGGTGCTGGTGTCGACCGCACCTTCCTTCAGAGCCTTGAACTGGTCAGGGTGCTCGGCGAGCGCGATCACCGCGCCGACGGACGACATCCGGCTGGACTCGTCCCCGCCGAGGATCAGGCTGTAGCAGTTGAAGACGATCTCGTCCTCGCTCAGTGGCCGGCCGTCGACTCTCCCGGTGGCCAGGGCACTGATCACGTCGTCGCCCGGCCGGCGGCGCCGCTCGGCCGCGAGGCCGGAGAAGTAGAGCAGGATCTCGTTGCGGGCCAGCCACTCTTCTTCCGCGCCGTGTTCCGCGCTCGTGCGGGAAAGCGTCTGCGTGTTCCAGCGGACGAGTTGCTCCCGGTCTTCGGCCGGGACGCCCATGAGGTCGCCGATGGTGTTGATCGGGATGTGGTCCGCCAGGTCGGTGACGAAGTCGAACGAGCCACGCTCCAGCGCCCGGTCCAGAAGGGCGGCGGTGCGGCGGTTCACCCCCTCCACCACAGGCTCGAGCACCCGGGGGGAGAACGACTTGAGCATCAGGTTGCGGATCTCCCGGTGCCGCGCCCCGTCGGTGACGGCGAGCATCTTGCGGGAGGCCGAGTCCTCGCCCTGGAGCAGGGTGGCCAGGACGTTGCCGCGTTCGGAGGTGAACCGCTTGTTGTCCCGGTACACGGACAGGACGTCGGCATGGCGCGAGAGCACCCAGAAGGGGGGCGCACCCGTGGTGGCCCGGTGCCGGTGCACAGGACGTTCGGCGCGGAACCGGGCCCACATGGCCCGCAGGCCGGGGAGGGCGAAGGTGAGCGGATCGGTGAGGTCGATGCTGTCCAGGTCGTCGACCGTCGGTACGGCATCTCCCATGGTTTCTCCTTACGGGGCAGGTACGAGGGCGCGGGCCGCGGCGCACGGTCGCCGCGGCCCCGCTTCAGGAGGCCGCCGTGCGGAAGCGGCGCAGACTCAGCAGCACGGTGAGGGTGAAGACCGCGCCGAGGGACACCACGATGGCGAGGGACGCGTGCTCACCGGCGAAACTCCCCTGGGTGGCCGTCGGATTGCCCCACAGCTCCCGGGTCCGGGTGACCACGGCGCTGACCGGGTTCCACTCGGCGAGCGGGCGCAGCCACCCCGGCAGCCGGTCGACGGACTGGAAGGCGTTGGACAGGAAGGAGAAGAGGACGGTCACCAGGCCGGCGACCACGTTGATCGTCTCGAGATTGCGGGAGAACAGCCCCAGCAGCACACCGACCCAGAGCATCGCGTACATGAACAGGGCGAGCAGCAGGAAGCCGGCGAGGACGGGGAGCGGTCCACTGCCGGGCCGCCAGCCGAAGAGGACACCGAGCACCGTGACAACGGCCAGGCCGATCAGACCGACGGCCAGGTCGCCGAGGGTGTGGCCGAGCAGGACCGCGGGCCGGGAGATCGGCAGGCTGCGGAACCGGTCGACGAGCCCGCCGCGCAGGTCCGTCGCGACGGCCACCGCGGTGGGTCCGATGCCGGCGAGTCCGGCCTGGGCGGCCACGCCGGCGAACATGTACTCCTGGTAGCCGGCCCCGCCGGTGACCGACAGCGATCCCCGGAAGAGGTAGCCCAGCACGATCATCGAGACGAGCGGGTTCATGATGATGCCGATCAGGCGGCCGGGGGCCCTGCGCAGGCGGCGCAGCCTCCGGCCCGCCACGGCGAGGGACTCCACGGCCAGCGCGACGGGCGGCGCGGGCGTGCGTACCTGAGTGAGCGTCACCATGCCCGGTCACCGCCCCGCCTGCCGTTGTGCGCCCGGTCCCTGAGGCCGTCCACGGACCGCGGGACCGATTCCGTCCCGTTCGTGCCCAGCCCCTCCGCGCGCGTCCCGTCCAGCCGGTCGAGCGCGGCGTCGACAACGCGGCCGACGACGGCCTGCGGGCCCGGGTGCATCAGGTACTCATGACCGCAGTCGATCCGGTGGATCCTCAGCTTTCCGTCCACATGCGGCTCCCATCGTCCGGTCTGGTCGGCCAGTTGGTCCGCCGTCCACTCCTGTGTGGCGGCGAACAGGTGCATGTCCCCGCTGAAGCGGCCGGCGGTGAAGCGCTCCATCAGGTCGCCGTGGGTGCGGGCCAGGCGCAGCAGCCTGGGGATCCCGCGTTCACCGAGTTCGGCGAGCGGATGGCTCTCCTGCCGCAGGACGTCCAGGAGTTCGGCCGGCGTCACCGCCGGCCGCCCGGTGAACTCGCCGCGGCTGTGGCCGAGGGCCTCCAGGGCCCGCAGCAGCAGTTCCTGGTCGTCGTCCTCCTCGTCCCGTCCGGTACTGCCGAGATAGCCGTCCAGGTTGGCGAGGAAGTCGACCTCCTCGCCGGCCTGTTGCAGCTGTACGGCGATCTCGTGGGCGAGCACTCCGCCGTAGGACCAGCCGAGCAGCCGGTACGGGCCGTGCGGCCGCAGCGACCGGATGCGTCCGATGTACTCGGCGGCCACGGCGCGGATGTCCTCGGGTGCCGGTGACGCGCCGCCGACGGCGGGTGACTGCAAGCCGTAGAGCGGATGGCGCCGGTCGAGGTGCCGGGCGAGTCCCACGTACGGGAGGCTGAAGCCCAGTCCGCTGTGCACGAAGAAGAGAGGGGGTGCGTCACCGGCCGGCCTGATGGGGAGCACCGTGGCGAACGGGTCGAGGAGTGTCTCCTGGGCCGGTCCCGTCTTCTCCGCGCGGACGGCCAGTTCCGCGACGGTACGGTGCAGGACCACGTCGGCGACGCTGATCCGAAGGCCTGCGGCCTGGGCCCGGCTGACCATCCGGACGGCGAGGAGGGAGTGGCCGCCGAGTTCGAAGAAGCTGTCGTCGATGCCGACGCGTTGCAGTCCCAGGGTGTGGGCGAACAGTGAGCACAGCACCT